>NZ_JAUQWH010000057.1 GCF_030757795.1 Actinoplanes oryzae | reverse complement strand
ACCCCGCCACTCTAATGAGCGAGTACTCACTCAGCCACTGACATTTGTCATGGACAGTGGGTGCGTCGCACCCTGGCGGGCGACGGCCGAGGCGGGCACGCTCGATCCATGCACCCGTTCGACCAGCCCACCACGCTCGTCCCGATGACCCCCGGCACCCTCGCCGGCTTCGCCGTCCTGTCCGGCGCCCGCCGCGGCCCCCTCGAGTCGATGGTCTGGTGGCCCCGCGACGCCCTCCTCACGCACGGCGAGCCGGTCCCCGCGCCGGCGGACAGCCCCCACCTCGGCGCCTGGCACGACAAACGCACCGACGTCACGCAATACCTCAACCCGGACGGCCGCTACTCCGAGACCCGCAACGGCCGCCCCGATTCCTATGTCGGCCACTTCTGGATCGCCGGCGACCACATCGTCTACCACGACGACCTCGACTTCTGGGCGTACGGTTCCTTCGCCGACGGCATCCTCATCCACGCCGACTTCCGCTTCCGCCGGCCGTCCTGATGCGCTCAGCCGAAGAGCGTCAGGTCGATCGAGTCCGCCAGCGCCCGGTAACCGGCGTCGTTGCCGTGCAGGTGGTCGCCGGCGTGGAAGTCCTCGCGGATCCGGCTCGGTCGCGCCGGGTCGCGCCACGCGGCGTCGAAGTCGAGCACGGCGTCGAAGGCTCTGCCCGTACGGATCCACGCGTTGACCCGCTGCCGCGCGTGCTCGCCCTCCGGGGTGTAGAGCTCCGAGCCCTCGTAGGGAGCAATCGTCGTGCCGTGGACCCGCACACCGCGATCGCGCGCCCGGGCGATCAGCCCGCGGTAGCCGGCGATGACGTCGTCCACCGTCACCGGGGCGCCGGGGAACATCGCCAGGAAGCCGGCCAGGGGACTGTCGTCGCCGCGCGGCGCGAACGACGTGATGATGTCGTTGCCGCCGACGGCGAGCACCACGTGACCCAGGCCGGGCGTCGCCAGCACGTCCCTGTCGAACCGGGCTGTCGCCGAGGGGCCGATGCCGTCGTGCAGCAGCCGGTTGCCGCTGATGCCCTGGTTGACGACGTACCCGGCGGGGGAGCCGTGCTGGGCCAGGCGCTCGGCCAGCAGCTCCGGCCAGCTGTGCCGGGCGCCCGGGGCCGAGCCGGCGCCGTCGGTGCGGGAGTCGCCCAGCGCGACGATCGTCGTGGCGGGGCCGGCGGGAAGCACCTCGACGGCGGAGATCAGCGCCCGCACCGGCAGCGGCTCGGCGGTGGCGGGCAGGGTGGCCGCGGCGGTCGCGTCGCCCGGGACCGTCCACCCCGCGTCCAGTGCGGGGTCGTGACACGTGCAGGTCTCGACCTTCCCCGGCAGATAGAGGTCGACGGAGAGCTCGGCCAGGGCGTTGAGGGGCACGTCGACCGGGTCGCTCAGCAGGGGAGCACCCGCCGGGACGGTGGCCGTCGCGGCGCCCGAGAAGGTCAGGCCGCGATCGCTGCCGGGCCGCACGCCACCGCCGGGCGACGCGAGCCCCAGCCGGGCGGCGCCGATGGCGAGCGGCGTGGTCCCGTACTCGTTGGTGAAGCGGACCCGGACCCGCCGCCCGCCGCCGCCGATGCGCACCACCTGGCGCAGCGTCACGTCCGCGAGGGGTGGGTGGCCGTCGAGCGAGCCGAGTCCGTCGTGGGGGGCCTGCGGCGAGGCGCCCCGGGTGCGGACCCAGCCGCCGGTCGAGGTCGTGCCGGTCATCGCGTGCCTCCGCTGGTCGGGGTGTAGTGGTGCGCCCAGGATGCGGCGGTCCGCTGACACGACGCCGACACGAGACCTACATCGATAGGTATTCCCTCGGCGTATACGCTCGGCGTATAGTCGGCCGCATGACGGTGCCTCTGACGTTGCTCGGGTTGCTGGAACGGCAGCCGCAGCACGGTTACGACCTCAAGCGCGACTACGACACCTGGTTCGGGCGGGACAAGCCGCTCTCGTACGGCCAGATCTACAACACGCTCGCCCGGCTCACCCGTGACGGCAAGGTCGTCGTCAGCGACATCGCGCCGGGGGCCGGGCCCGATCGCAAGCAGTACGTGATCACCGACGAGGGCGCGACGGAGTTCGACGCGTGGCTGCGCAGTCCCGTCGAGCCCGAGCCGCACCTGCAGACCACGCTCTTCGCGAAGGTGACTCTCGCGCTGATGCTGGAGCGGGACGCGAGCGGTTACCTGGACCGGCAGCGGGCCGCCCATCTGCGACGCATGCGCGAGCTGACCGAGGCCAAGCGCTCGGGCAGCCTCGTCGACGCCCTGCTCGCCGATCACGGGCTCTTCCACCTCGAGGCCGATCTGCGCTGGATCGAGCTGACCACCGCCCGGCTGGACCAGCTCGCCAAGGAGGTCGGGCGATGAGCCTGCTGCGCGCCCGCGGCCTCGAGCTGTCGTTCGGCGCGACGCCCGCCCTGCGCGACGCGTCGCTCGACGTCGGCCCGGGTGAGCTGCTCGCGATCATGGGGCCGAGCGGCTCCGGCAAGTCCACGTTGCTGCACTGCCTCGCGGGCATTCTCGTGCCCGACGGCGGCGAGGTGCACTTCGACGGCGTCCGGATCGACTCCCTGAACGAGGCGGCGCGCAGTGCGTTGCGGCGGGACGCCTTCGGGTTCGTGTTCCAGTTCGGACAGCTGGTGCCGGAGCTGACCGCCGAGGAGAACGTCGCCCTGCCGCTCCTGCTCAACAAGGTCGGCCGCAAGCAGGCGATCGGGGAGGCGCGGGGCTGGTTCCCGCGGCTCGGGCTCGACGGTCTCGAGCAGCGGCGCTCCGGCGAGCTGTCCGGCGGCCAGGCGCAACGCGTGGCGCTCGCGCGCGGAATGGTGGCACGGCCGCGGGTGCTGTTCGCCGACGAGCCGACCGGGGCGCTCGACTCGCTGACCGGCGAGCACGTCATGGACCTGCTCGTCGAGTCGGCCCGGGCGCACGGCACGAGCGTCGTCGTCGTGACGCACGAGCCGCGCGTGGCCGCGTACGCGGATCGGGAAGTCGTCGTCCGGGACGGGCGCGTGCTGGCCGTGGCGGCGCTGTCGTGATCCGCTTCGGGTTGCGGCTGACCGTCACCGGCGGGCGGGAGGCGGCCGTACGGCTGGGCATCATCGCCGTGGCCGTCGCGCTCGGCGTCGCGATGCTGCTCGCCGCGGTCGCCGCGATGACCGGTGTCCGGCAGCAGGCCGACCGCTACGGCTGGGCCAACGCGGTGCAGGACGACACCGGGACCTTGCGGTGGCGGCTGCGCATCGACACGTACGCGGGCGCCTCCCTGGCCCGCGTCGACGTCGCCCCCGAGCCGGGCAACACGCTGGTCCCGCCCGGGATCGACCGGCTGCCGGAGCCGGGGGAGTTCTACGCCTCGCCGGCGCTGCGGAAGCTGCTCGCCGCCGAGCCGCCGGAGCAGCTCGCCGCCCGCTTCCCCGCCACATTCGCGGGCACGATCGGTCCCGCCGCCCTGCCGTCGCCGGACTCCCTCGTCGCGATCGTCGGCCATCGGGAGCTGCCCGGCGCCACGACGATCAGCACCATCCCGGACACCGCGCCCGTCTCGTGCCCGGACGGGTGCTGGAGCGGCGTCCCTGCCGTCGCCATGCGCCTCATCCTGGGCGTGGTCGCGGTCGCTCTGATCTTCCCGCTGCTCATCCTGATCGGGTCGGCCACGCGCCTCGCCGCCTCCCGCCGCGAGCAACGGTACGCCGCCATGCGGCTGGCCGGCGCCACGCCGAGACAGGTGGCGACCGTGTCCGCAGTGGAGTCCGGCGTGTCCGCACTGGCCGGCACCCTGCTGGGCATCGCGCTGTTCTACGCCCTGCGCGGCACGCTGGCGTCGATCCCGGTGACCGGCGAGGCGATGTACCCGGCGGACCTCGCGCCCGGGTTCCTCGGCTGTGCCGTGGTGGCGGTGGGCGTACCGGTGGCCTCCGTCCTCGCCGCCCGCTTCGCCCTGCGCCGCGTCCAGATCTCGCCGCTCGGGGTGAGCCGCCGGGCCCGCAGGCGTCCGCCGCGCGCGTGGCGCCTGGTGCCGCTGCTGCTCGGCCTGGCGGAGCTGACGTACTTCGTCGGCCGCCGCCCGCACGGCGCCGACGCCCAGGTCACGGCGTACCTGTCCGGGATCCTCGTGGTGATGGTCGGGCTCGTGGTCGCCGGCCCGTGGCTGACGATGACGGCGTCCCGGCTGCTCGCCCGCCGGGCCCGCCGCCCCGCCGCATTGATCGCCGCCCGCCGTCTCGCCGACGATCCGGGCGCCGGCTTCCGGGCGGTGAGCGGCATGGTGCTCGCGCTGTTCGTGTCCAGCGTCGCCGCCGGCGCCATCGCGACCAACGCGGCGGACCAGGGCAGCACCGAGCCGGCGAACGCCGCGGATCTCTTCTACCTGTTCCGCGACGAGGCGACCCGGCCGACCGGCGTGGTGACACCGCCGGAGCTGGCCGGGCAGGCCATCGTCGTCCGGACCCCGCCGCGGCGGCCGGACGACGGGCCGGACGCCGTGGCGAGCTGCGCGGATCTCGCCCGCATCGCCAGCCCGTTGCCGTGCCTGCCCGGGGCGCGCACCGCCTGGGTCTACGTCGACCCGACCGACGTCCCCGACTTCTTCACGGCGGCGGCCTGGCCCACCGCGGACGTCGACCCCGCGCGGCTCAGCTCCCTGCCCGCCGAGGCGATCGTCGTCCGTACGGACGGCACCCTCGCCGGCGTCGAACGCGCCCGCACGGTCCTCGGCGCCGCCTACCCGAGCAAGTGGGGTGCGATCACCGGCGCCGACTGGCAACGGTCGCAGACCGCGCTCTGGTCCGCGTGGCAGCGCCTCGCCGACGTGGTCACCGTGACCAGCCTGGTGATCGCCGGCTTGAGCCTGGCCGTCGCCGCCACCGGTGGCCTGGTCGAGCGCCGCCGCCCGTTCAGCATGCTCCGCCTGACCGGCGCGCCCCTCGGCATGCTGCGGCGCGTGGTCGCCCTGGAGAGCGCGACGCCGCTGCTGGTCGCGGCGGCGCTCGCGGTGGCCATGGGCCTGTTCAGCGCCCACCTCTTCGCCCGGGCGCAGCTGGGGGAGTCATTGCGCTTCCCGGGCGTGACCTATGTCGTGGTGGTGGTGCTCGGGGTGCTCGCCTCGCTGGCGGTCATCTTCAGCACGCTGCCCCTCCTGCGCCGGGTGACCGGACCCGAGGCCGCGCGCAACGGCTAGGTCCGGCGTCGCCCGGTCCCGCCCGCGTCGCGCGGGCCTGGTCTCGCCCGCGTCGCGCGGGCCCGGTTTCGCCCGCGTCGCGCGGGCCCGGTTTCGCCCGCGTCGCGCGGGCCCGGTTTCGCCGGCGTCGCGCGGGCCCGGGTTCGGCGGCGTCGCGTGGGTCCGGTCTCGCCGACGTCGCGCGCGTCCGCGGATGCTCGGCGCGGGCCTCGGGCGGTCGGTGTCAGGGCTTGCGGGCGACCACACCGTGGCAGGAGACGTCCTCGACGGCCGGGCGGGGCTGGCTCTCCGACTCCGCCCGCCACTCGGCGACCGACACCAGGCCCGGCTCGACGAACTCGAGGCCGTGCAGCAGCTCGCGGAGCCGCTCGCCGGTGCGCGGGACGAAGCGGCCGTCGCGGTTGTTGGCGGTGAGCTGCTCGATCGCCTCGGGCGACTGGAACTCCCAGGTGGCGTGGGTGGCGACCACGTAGCTCCCGGACGGCAGGGCGCCGACGAGCGTGTCGATGATGCCCTGCGGGTCCTCGTCGTCGCGGATGAAGTGCAGGACCGCGACGAGCAGCAGGGCGACCGGCTGGCTGAAGTCCAGGGTGGCCGCGAGGTCGGGGTGCTCGAGGATCTTCTCCGGCTCGCGCAGGTCGGCGTCGAGATAGGTGATCGACCCCTCGGGCCCGCTGGTGATGAGGGCGCGGGCGTGGGTGAGGACGATCGGGTCGTTGTCGACGTAGACCGTGTGGGTGGCCGGCTGGATCGCCTGCGCCACCTCGTGCGTGTTGCCGGGCGCCGGGATGCCGGTGCCGATGTCGAGGAACTGCCGGATGCCCTGCCGGGCCAGGAACTCGACCGACCGGCCCAGGAACATCCTGTTCTCTACCGCCATCAGCCGGATGCTCGGCATCGCGGCCTCGATGGCGTCGCCCGAGGCCCGGTCGGCGGCGAAATTGTCCTTGCCGCCGAGCCAGTAGTTGTAGCGCCGGGCGGGGTGCGCGACGGTCGTGTCGAACCGGTCCGCGGAACCGCTGCTGGTCACCATGCCTCCACCCCGGACCGTCGATCGTGCACAGCTGATCTTAGTCACCGTGCGCATTCATGGCCAGTGCGCGCCCGGGCCCGGCCGCGCCGGCACGAACGCCCGCATCCCGGCGCCACCGGGGCCGGCGCCCCTGCCTCGCCGGCACCGGGATCAGCGTCCGCATCCCGGCGCCACCGGGGCCAGCGCCCCTGCCTCGCCGGCACCGGGTCCAGCGCCTTAACTCGGTGGCACCGGGCCCAGCGCCTTACCTCGGCGGCACCGGGATCGGCGTCGTTCGTCGTGAGGCGCGGGATCAGATGAACGACCGGATCAGCACGATCGCCAGGAAGACGATGAGGAACGCCACGTCGATGCTGACGCCGCCGGCCCGCAACGGCGGGACGACCCGGCGCACGGGGGCGAGAATCGGCTCGGTGACCGAGTAGACCGCCCGCGTCGCCCGCGACCGGAACGACCCCGGCATGCTCGGCCCGGCCAGCGCGACCGACCAGTCCAGCACCGCGCGCACGATGAGCAACACCTGCACCAGCAGCAGCACCGTGTCCACCAGGAACAGCAGGGGACCCATCACAACCTCCGTGGAGTAATCAAGTGATCCCACTATGCGTCACCAGGTTGTGAACTCCCTGAGCACCCGCTGTGCCGCCCCGCGAAGCGGAAGCGCGGACGGTCACGCGTCCGCGGGATAGGCGGTGACCTCGGTCGCTTTGAGGCTGGCCCACACCGAGCGCCCCGGCTCCAGCCCCAGCTGCACGGCCGCCGCCGGCGTCACGTCGGCCGCGACCGCCACCGGCCCGTCCAGCTCGATCCGCAGCGTGTCGCCCTGCCGCGCCACCCCGGTGACGGTGGCCTCCCAGGTGTTGCGCGGGCTGCCCGACGGCCGCGACGGGTAGAGCGCGACCGCGGCCGGCGGAAACGCCACAAAAACCTCACCGTCGTACGAGCCAGCAGTTGTCACCATAAATCCGGGCGCAACCGTAACCGTGTCGCCCGACGCCCGCCCGCGGAAGAGGTTGAGCCCCACCAGCCGCGCGACGTACTCGGTCCGCGGCCGTGACGTGATGCTCGCCGCGTCCCCGGTCTGCACCACCCGCCCCTGCTCCAGGATGACGAGCCGGTCGGCGAGCATCATGGCGTCCAGCGGATCGTGCGTGACCAGGATCGTCGGCCCGGCGTGCCGGCTCAGCTGCCCGCGCAGGTGCGCCCGCGTCTCCAGCCGGGTCCGCGCGTCGAGCGCGGCCAGCGGCTCGTCGAGCAGCAGCAGCTCCGGCGCGGTGGCCAGCGCCCGGGCCAGGGCGACGCGCTGCGCCTGCCCGCCCGAGAGCTGCCGGGGCTTCTTCCGCGCGTGCTCGGCCAGCCCCACGTCGGAGAGATGCGACATGGCCAGCGTACGCGCGGCGGCCCGGGAGACGCCGGCGCAGCGCGGCCCGAACGCCACGTTCTCCAGGGCCGACAGGTGCGGGAAGAGCAGGTAGTCCTGGAAGACGACGCCGATCCGCCGCTGCTCGGGCGAGACCGCGTCCAGCTGCCGCCCGTTCAGCACGATCGTCCCCGCGGAGGGGACCAGGCCGGCGAGGGCGCGCAGCGCGGTGCTCTTCCCCGCACCGTTCGGTCCGAGCAACGCCACCACCTCGCCCGGGGCGGCGGAGAGGGCGGCGTCCAGCGTGAAGCCGTCCCGCCGCACGACCAGGTGCGCGTCGAGGCTCACGAGGCGCCCACCCAGCGGTCCCGCAGGCACGCGAGGATGACGACCGAGACGACGAGCAGCAGCAGCGACAGCACGATCGCCGCGTCGAGATCCTGCTCGAGGGCCAGATAGACGGCGAGCGGCATGGTCTGCGTACGCCCGGGGAAGTTCCCCGCGAACGTGATCGTCGCCCCGAACTCGCCCAGCGCCCGCGCCCAGCACAGCACCGCGCCCGCCGCGACACCCGGGCCGATCAGCGGAAGGGTGACCCGGCGGAAGGCGGTCCACCGGCTCGCGCCGAGCGTGGCGGCGGCCTCCTCGAACCGGGCGTCGGCGCCGCGCAGCGCCCCCTCCACGCTGATGACGAGGAAGGGCATCGCGACGAAGGCCTCCGCGAGCACGACGCCGGCCGTCGTGAACGGCAGCGTGAAGCCGAACGTCGCGTCCAGCCACTCGCCGACGATCCCGCGCCGGCCGAACACGAGCAGCAGTGCGACGCCGCCCACGACCGGCGGCAGCACCAGCGGCACGGTGACCAGGGCCCGCACCAGCCGGCGCCCCGGGAAGTCGGTGCGCGCCAGCAGCCACGCCAGCGGAACGCCGAGCACCAGGCACACCGCCGTCGCCAGCGTCGCGGTGACCAGCGACAACCGCAGCGCGGCGAGCACGCCGGGCGCCGCGAGCCGGGCCGGCATCGTGCTCCAGGGCGCCCGGATCACGAGCCCGGCCAGCGGCAGGACGAGGAAGGCCAGCCCGGCGACGGCGGGGATCGCCAGGATCAGCGGCGCGCGGCGGTTCAGGGCTTCTGGAACCCTGCGTCGGTCAGCACCTGCTGAGCCTCCGGCGTCTGGACGAACGCGACGAACGCCTGCGCGGCCGACGGGTTCGGCGCGTCCTTGAGCGCGGCGATCGGATAGTCGTTGATCGCCCCGGCCGACTCGGGGAACTCGACGCCGTCCACATCGGAGGCGGCCGCCCGCGCGTCGGTGCGGTAGACCAGCGCCGCGTCCACCTCGCCGAGCTTCACCTTGGACAGCGCCGACTTGACGTCCTGCTCCTGGGTCACCGGGGTGACCTTCACGTTCGCCGCGGCGAGCGCCTTGGTGGCGGCGGCGCCGCACGGCACCTGCTCGGCGCAGAGCGCGACCTTGACGCCGGGCTTGGCGAGCGCGGCCAGCGAGGCGATCCCGTCCGGGTTGCCCTTGGCCACGGCGATCACCAGCTGATTGCGCACGAACGTCACCGGCGTCCCCGTGGCGGCGCCCGCGTCGGTCACCGTCTTCATGGTCGCCGGGCTCGCGGCGGCGAACACGTCGGCCGGGGCGCCGGAGGTGATCTGCTGAGCCAGGCCGGAGCTCCCCCCGTACGAGAAAGTGACCTTGACCCCGGGGTTCTTCGCCTCGAACAGCGGGCCGATCGTGTCGAAGGACTCCGTCAGCGACGCCGCGGCGAGGACGGTGAGCGAGGACGACGCCGGCTCCGCGGAACCACAACCGGCGGCCAGCAGCACGGCGGCCACGGCGATCCAGCGAACTCTCATCAGGCGTCCCCTCGCTCCACGACCACCGTCGTCGACTTGATCACGGCCACCGCGACGGACCCGACCTCCAGGCCCAGGTCGTCCACCGCCTCGCGGCTCATCAGCGACACCACGCGGAACGGGCCCGCCTGAATGTCCACCTGCGCCATCACACCGTCGCGGACGATGGCGGTGACGATGCCCCGCAGCCGGTTGCGCGCCGAGGAGCGGCCGAGGTCGGGCTCGTCCGCCAGCGACCGGGCGAACGCGGCGAGGCCGGCCCCGGCGATCGAGCGGTGACCGTGCTCGTCCCGCGCGGCGGCGAGCCGGCCCGCGTCGACCCAGCGCCGCACGGTGTCCACGCTGACGCCGAGCAGCTCGGCCGCCTCCCCGATCCGGTACGTCGTCACGGCGCTCAGCATAAGCCTTGCAGGTGCGAGGGAAAACCCATGTGACGCCTCGCACCTGCGGACCGGCGCAACGCGGAAAGCGAACGCGCGTTGTGCTGGCGAGGAATCTGGGAAAGCCTGGACACCTGAGTGGCTCGACGTGCCGGGGAGGGTACTGAAGCTGCATGACCGTCCGTGACGAACGGCTGAGGTTGGCGGACCGCGGCCGGGACATCACAGTTCGCTCCGCCCGTCCGGTGCCCCTCGACCCCCCGAGGAACGCCGGCGAGCTGCCACGCTATCTGCGTGCGCTGCGGCGGCTCGCGGACGCCGATGACCTGGCTGCCGCGTACGCGGGTTGCACGCTGGCCCGCGACGTGGCTGCGCGCGAGGACGACCAGGCCGGCCTGGCCACTGTCTACTCCCAGCGTTCCTCCGTGGCGCGGCGGCTGGGGGAGCTGCCCGCCGCCCAGCGCGACGCGGAGGCCGCCGCCGCGCTGCCGCCGCTGCCGCCCGGCGCCGCGGCGCTGCTCACCTCGCGCCGGGTGGCCGTCCACCTGGACCGCGGCGAGATCGACCAGGCCGAGCGGCTGATGACCGACGCCGAGCTGCCCGACGAGCCGGAATATCTGCTGCTGCGCTATGTCCGCGGCCGGCTGCACCTCGAGGCCGGCCGGCCGGGGGAGGCGCTGGCCGACCTCTATCGCTGCGGCGAGCGGCTGGCGGTGCGCGGCTCCGACCATCCGGCCGTCCTGCCGTGGCGCTCGGCGGCGGCGGAGGTGCTCGCCCAGCTCGGCGCGGGGGAGGCGGCCGAACGCCTGCTCGCCGAGGAGATCGCGCTCACCCGGCGGCACGGGCTGGCCTCGGCGCTCGGCCGCGCGCTGCGGGTGCAGGGCCGGGTCACCGCCGGGCCCGCCGGGCTGGCGGCGGCCGAGGAGGCCGTCCGCATCCTGCACGGCACCCCGCGCCGCTTCGAGCTGGCGACGGCCCTGGTCGATCTCGGGGCGCTGCTGAACGCGGCGCGCCGCCGGCCCCAGGCGCGGCGCATCCTACGGGACGGGCTCGAACTTGCCCAGAAGTGCGGCTCGCCCGCGCTCGTCGAGCGCGCCCAGCAGCTCGTCCGCGGGCGGACAACGCGCTGACGGTGGCGCCGCACGCCCCCGTGCGGGAGGATCCGGTCCATGCGTGATCTCTCCCGCCGCTGGGCGTGGTTCGGCGTCCTCGTCGTCGGCCTGGCGCTGTACGTCGTCGTGCTGCGCACTCTGGTGCACACGCAGAACCCCAACTTCGTCCCGGCGCTGCTCCTGCTCGGCGCGACGGTCGTGCCCCTGGCGTTCCTGACCTTCGCCCAGGCCCGCACCGGCCACTGGCAGGTGCCCGCGTCCGCCCTGGTCACGGCGGCCTTCTTCGGCGGCGTCATCGGCGTGGTCGTGGCCGGCACGCTGGAGTACGACGCGCTGCGCGGCCTCGGCGCGCTCCCCATGCTCTTCGTGGCGATCATCGAGGAAGCCGCCAAGATGATCGTCCCGGTGATCCTGCTCTTCGTGCTGCTCGCCCGGCACGGCCGCCGCCTGCCCTCCGACGGCCTGGTCATCGGCGTCGCGTCCGGCATGGGCTTCGCCGCGCTGGAGACCATGGGCTACGGCTTCACCGCGCTGCTCAGCTCGCAGGGCAGCATCGGCGCGGTGCAGGAGACGCTCTTCGTGCGCGGCCTCACCGCCCCGGCCGGCCACACGGCGTGGACCGGCCTGACCTGCGGCGCACTCTGGGCGCTCATCGCCACCCCGACCGGCAAGAAGGCGCTGGCCTTCGTGGGCACGTTCATCGGCGCGGTCGCGCTGCACACCGCCTGGGACACCTTCGGCGGCACGATCCCGTTCATCATCCTGGCGATCATCAGCCTCGGCTGGCTGTTCGTCGCGCTGCACCGCTACCGCGCCTTCGCCGAGCACACCCAGTGGGCCCCGCGCGAGCTGGTCGTCTGAGACCTTCATGCGACGAATACGCGTACCGCAGACCGAGCGTGCCTACACCGCGGCCTCGCTGCCGCGGCACGCCTTTGCCGCGAGCGTCCGGGCTCAGCTGCCGTCCCCGGCCGCCAGGGTGCGCTCGTCCCCCCTGGGAAACTCCTCGACGCCGACGACCCGCAGCAGCTCCAGCCGCTCGCGGGCGTCGGCGTCCGCCGGGGTGAGCACCAGCAGCTGCTGCCGCAGGTCCGGCGTGACCAGCGTCTCGCAGTCCATCAGCACCGGCCCGACCCGCGGGTGCACGAAGGTCTTCCGGTCCGACCGCCGCACCTGCACCTCGTGCCCGGCCCACAGCTCCCGGAACTCCGCACTCGCCGCCCGCAGCCGCTCGACCAGCCCCGTGACCTCGGGGTCCCCGCCCCGCCGCCCCGCGACCGCCCGCAGGTCGGCCACCAGCTGCCGGGCATGGCGGGCGCGCTCCTCCGGCAGGTGCATGGTGCCGATCCCCGGCTCGGTGAACCACCGGTAGACCAGATAGCGCCGGTCGCCGGCGAACCCCGTGTGCTGCCCGGCGAGCAGCACGTTCATCCTGTTCTGCGCGAGCACCTCGCCGAGGTCGGTGAGCACCATGGCCGGGTTGTCGCCGACCAGGTCCAGCATCCGCAGCAGCCCGGCCCGGGCCAGCCGGGCGGTCCCGTCGGCGGGCGGCGGCTGGTGCCCGGCCAGGTGGAACAGGTGGGCCCGCTCGTCGTCGGAGAGCCGCAGCGCCCGGGCCAGCGCGCCGAGCAGCTGCGTCGACGGCTGGCTGCTGCGCCCCTGCTCGAGCCGCACGACGTAGTCGACCGACATGCCGGCGAGCATGGCGACCTCCTCCCGCCGCAGGCCGGCCGTGCGCCGCCGGCGTCCGTCGCCGATGCCCACCTCGGCCGGCCGGATCGCCTCCCGGCGCCGCCGCAGGAAGTCGGCGAGCTGCTCACGCTGCATGAACCCATGGTCTCTCCCCGGCCGCCGCCGAGACAGGGAGAGCCGCTCCCACGATGAGCGCTCCGCTCCCGCCCCGGCTCGTGACGGCGCACCGTGGTCACCGACACCGACTCTCACGAGGAGACCACGATGCAGACCCGCACCCTCGGCACGGCCGGCCCCGCCGTCTCCGCCCTCGGCCTCGGCGCGATGGGCATGTCGAACGGCGTCTACGGCCCGAGCGACCGCGCCGAGAGCATCGCCACCGTGCACGCCGCCCTGGACGCCGGCGTGACCCTGATCGACACCGGCGACTTCTACGCCTCGGGCCACAACGAGCTGCTGCTCGGCGAGGCGCTGCGCGACCGCCCGCGCGACAGCTACCTGCTGAGCGTCAAGTTCGGCGCGCTCATGAGCCCCGGCGGCTACCCCGGCGTGCAGGACAACCGTCCCGCGGCCCTGAAGAACTTCCTGCTCTACTCGCTGACCCGGCTGGGCGTCGACCACATCGACATCTACCGGCCCGCCCGCCTCGACCCCGCCGTCCCGATCGAGGACACCGCCGGCGCCATCAAGGAGCTGATCGACGCCGGCTACGTCCGGCACCTCGGCCTCTCCGAGGTGGGCGCCGACACGATCCGCCGCGCCCACGCCGTCCACCCCGTCGCCGACCTGCAGATCGAGTACTCCGTCCTGTCCCGCGGCGTGGAGGCTGCCGTGCTGCCGGTGCTGCGCGAGCTCGGCATCGGCATGACGGCGTACGGGGTGCTGGGCCGCGGCCTGATCGGCGGCCACTACACCCCCGGCAAGGCCCAGCCGGGCGACAACCGCCACCGCATGCCGCGCTTCGCCGAGGGCAACATCGAGCACAACCTCGCCCTGGCCGACGCCCTGCGCCGGGTCGCCGAGGCCCGGGGCTGCACCGTCGCCCAGCTCGCCATCGCTTGGGTGGCCGCCCAGGACCCGGCCATCGTCCCCCTGGCCGGCATCCGCACCCGTACCCGCCTGGCCGAGGCCCTCCCCGCACTCGACCTGACCCTCACCCCCGCCGACCTCACCGAAATTACCAAGGCAGTCCCCGCCGGCGCCGCCCGCGGCGACCGCTACCCGACCCCCATGATGTCCACCCTCGCCGTCGGCAACTGATCCGCGCCGAAATCTGTATAGGCGGCTGTGTAGGTCGTGGTCATAGCTTGTCCCCGTCCCCGCGACAGGTCCGGACCGGGGCCTCTTGCCCAGGAAGGGAGAACCATGACCACCCTCACAGCGCCGATCAGATCCGAGGAAACCTACGACACCGCGATGGACGCGATCTCCGCGTCGTTCCGCGCCATGCGGGAAGCGCCGGCCTTCGACGAGTCCGCTCAGGCCTTCCTGCGCGGCGATGTCGACATCGACACCGCCTTGGACGAGATGAACGGCTTCTTCCAGGGAGCGATGACCGACGGGATCGCCGATCGGGAGCGGATCGTCGAGCTCACCAAGCGGATGGAGACGATGTGCGGCACGCCGTCGATCCTGATCACGCTCACGTCCTGCACCCTCATCCTGAGCTGTAACTGCTGATCCCGACCCTTTCCAGCCGAGCAGCTGTGCGGCTTCTCCGCGACCTCGACCACGAAGGGCGGCCGGATCCATGAGGGCACTGATCGACTTCGCACCGGGAGGTGCACAGCTGCTCGACGCCAGGGGAACGGTCGACCATCTCGTGGCGCGCGGCCTGATATCGGCGGAGACCCTGGTCAGCGCCGGAGTGACCGTGACCGACCGGTCCAGCCGCTGCCGTACTTACGTCGTCCGTACAGGGCCCTCCGGATTCGTGGTGAAGCAGGGCACGAACAGCGAGACCGTGCAGTCGGTCCGCGACGAGGCTGCCACCTACAGTCGGCTCGGGAGCGTCGTGCCCGTTCCGTGCCTGCGTTCCTTCCGGGACGGGTGCCTGGTCACCGACTGGGTCCCCGGCTCCACGCTGGCCGGCAGCATCGAGCGTGACCCCCGTGCGCACGCCGCGCGGGCGCCGGAGCTGGCGGGCATCCTGGCCCGGCTGCACGGCAGCGGCCCGGACCCGTCCACCCTGCCGCCGGCGCGCCCCTCGGCCGTGTTCCTGCTGGCGCGGCCACCGCTGGCCGCCTTCCAGTTCCACAGTCACGGCTCGCACCTGCTGACGCGGCTGATCCAGGCCGACGAGATGCTCACGGCCGGGCTGCTGTCGCTGTCCTCGCGGTGGCGGGCGAGCAGCCAGATCCACAACGACGTACGCCCCGAGAACATCATCGAGACCCCGGGCGGCGGGCTCGTCGTCATCGACTGGGAACTGGCCGGGCGTGGCGATCCGCGGTGGGACCTCGGGGCGCTCGTCGCCGGGCACGTGATCGCGTTTCTGGAGGACGCGGACGTCTGGGCCCGGCCCGCAGCCGACCGGCACCGGGCGGACAGGCTCGGCGCTCTGCACGCCGTCGTGCGGCGCGTCCTCGACGCCTACCAGGAGGGCGGCGGTTGCGTGGTGCCGCCGGTCGACCTTGTCCAGTGGGTGGCGGGCCGGATGGTGCTGACCACCATGGAGCGGTGCTCGGCGGCGCCCTCGGTCTCAGCGGCGTGCCGGCATCTCCTGCAGGTCGCGGCAAACCTGTTCCGCCGTCCCGAAGCCGGCGCTCAGATCTTCCTCGGGGTGCGGCAGCCGTGACAACCACCCGCAGCCTGGCCGTGATCGAGCCGGAGGCGCCCGAGCTCGACGACCTCGCCACCCGCGTACGCATCCATACCGACTCCAGCATCTCCTGGTACGACGAGACCGTCGTTCCCGCGCCGGAGGTGACCGGCGATCTGGTGCCCGAGGCGCTCCGGTCGTACCTGGCCGATCTTCTCTACTCCGCGTACTACGTCTTCGGCGCGCCGCGGCCGCTCTCGGCCGCCGACAGATCGTCACCCGCCCTCAGCGGGAACGCCGGCCTTGTCCGCGAACTGCTGGAGGCCCACCGTGGCGAGCGCTCCTGGCTGCCGTCCTTCGAGGAGGTCACCGACACCGAACTCACCCTGTGGGGCGTTCGTTTCCTACGCCCAGGGCCCACTTCCGGAGACCACGATCACCGGCTGCCCACCGCACTGCCGATGCGCTCGCCGGGTCATGTCCTCTTCATCGGGGACCGAGGGCCCGGCTCGACCGGCTCCGGCACGACCCGGCTCTACTGGAACGTCTGCCGGCGGGGCGGTCCCGGGCTGGTCGCCGCCCTGACCGCGGCCCTGAACGACCAGGGGGAGCCGTTCCAGTTCAAGATCGCACACAGCGGTACGGTCTGGCCCGAGCGTGCCGACGTCGCCGTGCTCTACCTCCCGGCCGCTCGCATGGCGGCGCAATGGGGCACCCTCCTCGCTGTCCATCGGAAGGTCCGTGCCGACCTGCGCCCGTGGACACCGGCGTGCACCCGGCGGATCGCACCCGGACTTGCCCTCGCCGACGACCCGCCGGGCGGATTGAGCTTCGGCCAGACCGTCTCCCGGATCCTCGCCAGGGGACTCGTCGACGACCATCTGCGCAACGGTCCCCGGTCCACACCCGGAACGCGGGTTCACCACATGCGCCGTGCCCTCGCCGAGAGCGGCCGACCCGTCGGCTCGACCCACCTCAACCCAGGCGCCCCCCGGTGGGATCCGGTGTTGCCCGACGAGGCCGGCCCACTTGCTACCGCCACGGATCCCGCGGTGTACACCGGCGGCGACGGGACAACCGCCCAGCACGCCGAGCGGATCGCCGACCTGCTGGCCGACCTCGCTGTCACCGCGAGTCAGGGCTGTACCTGGCTCTCCGTCAGCACCGGCACCGACGATCCTGCGGAACTGAGCACGGTCGGCCCGGAGCTCTACGACGGGCTGTCCGGGATCGCGATGTTCCTGGCGCACGCCTCCGTCGTTCTGGGCAGGCACCGGCACGCCGAGATCGCGGGGTCGGCGGCGTACACCGCGCTTCGGCACCTTCCCGGCCTGCAGCACCGGCACGGCCTCTACGGCGGACAAGCCGGTGCGGCCGCCGCGGTGGCCGAGATCGGGCGGACCCTCGGCCATGGCGATTTGCGGGACGCGGCGGTCACGTACCTGCTGAACGCCGTGAGTCCCGGCGACGATGTGCCCGATCACGACCTCGTCTACGGCATCTCCGGCACTGTGCTGGCCTACTGCTGGGCAGCGCAGTCGGCGGGCCCGGGAAAGGCCCGCGGGCGCCTGCTCGATCGGGCTGCCGGGTACGGCCGGCAACTGGCCGCCCGTGGCCTGGATGCGACACAGGTGCCCGGCCTGGCGCACGGACCCTCCTCGACCGTGCTGGCCTTGTCCGAGCTCAGCCACCGTCTTGGCGGAGTGGCGGATCTGGACCGGGCGGCGGCCGCGGCGGCCGACCACGAGCGCCGCTTCCTGGACCGGGCAGCCGGGAACTGGCCCGGGGGTCCGTCGGGAACCGGGGAGTCCCGGTTCCACTGGTGCTACGGCGCGCCGGGGATCGCGGTGGCGCGGCTGGTGTCGGCGGAACGAGCGGTGGCGACCGGGGACCTGGCCACGGCGGTGTCCGCACTGCACGAAAACGGTGCCCGCTTCGCCGGGCCGTCCGCCGACCCGTCCGCGTGCCATGGCAAGCTCGCAGTCGCCGGGGCCGCGGAGCTGACCAGCAACCTCACCGGACTGCCGGCCCACTTGCTGACCGAAGCCCTCGAGCACTACACCGCCGCCGGAGTGGTGCGCACGGCACCGGGTCTGATGACCGGCGCCGCCGGGGCGGGTCTGCTCGCCCTGCGCATGTGCGCTCCCCGGGACGTTCCGTCTCCCTTGTATCCCTTGTTGCCACGCCGTGGAAAGGACGCATCATGACCCAGGTCGAAGGACAACAGTTCGAGAAGCTCGTGCTCGCCCGGCTCAAGGAGGAGACGGCGACCATTCCCGGCATCGAGCGGTTCGTCGGTTCCGCCCGAGGCTACGTCCACGGGGAGATCGCCTTGGAGGACGCGACCCGGCAGATGATGGAGTTCTTCGACGGCGACCTGATCGGCGGCTCCGACCACCGGCAGCGTCTCGTGGAGCTGGCCAAGCAGCTCAACCCGCGCTACGGGACCGTGTCGGTCATGATCCTGACGTTCATGACGTGCAGCCCTGTCCTGTCCTGTGCCGGGTCGTGCGGTGAGTGAGGACGAGCCCGCCGACCTCGCGGCCGTCCGCCGGCTGCACGCCCTGAGCGACCTGGTCACGCCGATGGCGCTGCGCGTCCTGGTCTCGCTCGGGTTGCCCGGCCTGTTGCGCGACCGGCCCCGTACGGCCGCCGAGCTGGCGCGGCTCACCTCGACTGACGCCCGCATCCTCACCGGGATCCTCGATCACCTGGCGTCCCGCGACGTCGTGCGGGCCGGGCCGGACGGCCGCTACCGCCTGACCGTGCTCGGGCGGGCCGCCTGTGACGCGCCCGGCCCCTCGCCGCAGTCCTGGCTGATCGGCTCGCTGCGCCTCGGCACGTTGAGCGGCGACGTGAACCACAGCGTCGTCGCACTGCTCGACGTCGTGCGCTCCGGGCGCACCGGCCTGGAGGAACAGCACGGTGAGTCCGTGTGGTCCCGAGTGGCTCGCATGGATCTCGGCGAGGCGCGGACAGTGTTCGGGCACCGGACGCCGGTCGTGGATTTCGCCCCGATCGAGAAGCTGATCCGGGCCCGGGCACCACGCACCGTGTGCGACGTCGGCGCCGGCACCGGCCGACTCGCTCGCGAGCTGCTGAGCCGGGACCTGTGCGCGCACTGCGACCTGGTCGATCTCGCGCCGATGAGCCGGCTGGCCGGGGAACAGCTCGACGGCATCGACCCGGGGCGTTGGCGTATCCATGAAGCCGACTTCATGACCGGCCCGCTGCCCCCGGCCGACCTGCACGTGCTCTGCGACGTGCTCGCCGACTGGCCCGACGAGGACGCCGTCCAGCTGCTGGGTGTCGTTGCGAAGGCCGGTCCCGCCGTGCTCGTCACCCAGCTGGTCCTGCCCAGCCGCGCCGGTGACCTGTTCGATCCGACCGCGGGCCGGCTGCGCCTCGACATCGAGATGGCCCGGCCCACCCGGACGGTCGAGGATATGTGCGCGCTCGCGACGGCCGCGGGACTGCGGCCGGTCTCGGAGGAGACCACGGCGCTGCGCAGCGCCGTACTCCTCGAGGCTGCCTGAGCCGACGAAGGCCCGCACTCGTCGAGAGTGCGGGCCCCACGCGTGATCGAGCGGTCAGTGAGCGACCACGACCGCGCCCTCGGGGCGCTCGGCCGGGAGGGTCCACGGGCGGACGACCAGCGCGAGCACGATGTTCGCCGCGACCATGCCGCCGGCGATGACCGTCGACATGCCGACCGCGTCCGAGCCGAGCAGGCCGACCAGCGGTGCCGACACCGCGCCGATGCCGAACTGCACCGCGCCGAGCAGGGCCGCCGCCGTGCCGGCCGCCTCGCCGTGGCGGGACAGGGCCAGCGCGGGGGCGTTCGGCAGGGCCAGGCCCGTGGCGGCGAGGACCAGCCAGAGCGGGACCAGGATGCCGAAGATTCCGCCGAAGTCGAGCGCCGCGAACAGCAGCAGCACGAGCCCGGCGACGGCGCCCGCGGCGAGCGCCGTGACGAGGATCTGGGCGGGGGTCCACCGGCGGAGGAGCACGACGTTGCACTGGGTGGCCAGGATCAGGCCGACCGCCCCGGCGCCGAAGACGAAGCCGAACTGCTGCTCCGACATGCCGTATTCCTGCTGGAACACGAAGGACGAGCCGGAGACGTAGGCGAACATCGCCGAGAAGGCGAGGCCGGCGACGAGGATGAGGCCGATGTACGCGCGGTCCTTGAACAGCCGGCCGTAGTCGCGCAGGGTCCCGGCCACGCCGCCGTTGCGCCGGCGCTCGGGGGCCAGGGTCTCGGGGAGGCCGAGGGCGGTGACGGTCAGGATGGCGACGCCGAAGAGGGCGAGGACCACGAAGACGCCGCGCCACGAGGTCCAGCCGAGGACGATGCCGCCCAGGGTCGGGGCCAGGATCGGGGCGGCGCCCATGACGAGCATCAGGCGGGAGAGCAGCTTCGCGGCGGGCAGGCCGGTGAACAGGTCGCGCACGACCGCCATGGCGATGACGGCGGCGGAGGCGGCGCCGAGGCCCTGGAGGATGCGCAGCGAGCCGAGCACGGCCAGGTTGGGCGCGATCACGCACAGGACCGAGGCCAGGATGTGCACGGCGACGCCGGCGAGCAGCGGGCCGCGGCGGCCGACCGCGTCGGAGAGCGGGCCCATCAGCAGCTGGCCGAGCGCGAGACCCGCCAGCGTGCCGGTCAGCGTGAGCTGGATGGCCGCGTCGGTCGTCTGCAGGTCGGTCACGATCGTCGGCAGGGCCGGCAGATACATGTCGATGGTGAGCGGGCCGATGGCGATGAGGAAGCCGAGCACCAGCACGAGCCGCACCCGCGCACCCGTCGACATCAGCTCCCCGGGAGTCTGGCCGGCCTGCGGGACAACCACGGCCTCACGGTCGGGCGCCTGGGTCATGAAACATCCATCCGTCGTCGGTACTGTGCCGAGGGCATGCGTATGCATGAGGCACACAACCCCTCACCACGTCGACAAGACCAGACCTGCAGGCTGCATTCCCGCGTTTGCGCTTTTCGTGGGCGCCGTCACAAATCAGGAAAAGCATTTATTACGTACGCGTAAAACCGTTCCACGTCCCGGTAAATGACTGGACAAAAGCAGCCGGCGCGCCTGTCCCCCGTGGGCAGGCGCGCCGGCTCGTCTTCGGCGGGCGGCGCAGCCGCCGCCAGACGGCGGCGGCTGCGGGACCGATCAGAACGGGCTCAGCACGATCCCGGCCTGGCGCGGGTCGCCCGAGTGCACGAGCGACTCCTGGTTCTGCACGTCGTCGAAGGCGAACGCGTACGCCTTGCCGTCCTTCATCTGCTCGTGGATGACCTTGGCGTAGTGGTTGGCCGGCTCGCCCTGGTAGAAGTCGGCCGCCCCGCCGCTGGGCTGGGTGTCGAGCGTGCCGAGCGTCGTGCGCTGCATCGCGGCGCAGAGCGTGCGGGCGATCGGACCCACGACCAGGTCGTTCGGGGCGCCGAGCGCGCCGTCGCAGCCCCACACGTTCGCGGTCGACGGCTTGGTGAAGGAGGCGACGGTCTTGCCCGAGCCGTCGGTGAAGTTCATGACGTTGCCGCTGGTCTTGCCGAAGAACTTGGTGTTCGGCTGGTCGCCGAAGGGCACCACGGTCAGCGTCTTCGACGTGTACGCGTTCCACGCCCTGGTGATGTACGGGTCGAGGTAGGTGGCGCTCATCAGCCCGGCGTCGGCCGCCTTGCCGGGGGCGAGCACGCGCAGCACCGTACCGTCGGCGCGGGTGACCACGCTCTTGGCGAAGTCGGGCTGGGCCTTGATCTGGTCGATGACCTTCTGCCGCCCGCCGTCCTTGACCTCGCCGGTCTTCAGGGTGACCCCGTCGCCGCCCTGCACGCTGACCACGTGCGGCACCGCGAACATGTCGACCTGCGAGCTGTTGAGCCAGAGGCCGGAGTCGTTGAGCGTGAACTCGCTCCAGTCGAAGAGGATGTCGTGGTTCGGGTCGCCCGACGCCCACGGCGCCGGCTGCACCAGGCCGTCGGTGGTGAGCCGGAAGTCCAGCTTCTTGCCGAACGACATGTAGAGCCGGCCGGACAGGTTCTTCGGCATCTTGATGGTCTTGCTCGACCCGTTGCCGGGGCCGGCGATCGACACGTCCGGCGCGGGCACCGGCACGGAACCGCCGCCCGTCCACTGCGTGAACGCCCCGTCGGCGTTGACGTAGCCGAGCTTGCCGGTCGTCAGGTTGGTGCCGAGCACGTACAGGTAGACGGCGTCGGAGCGGCCGGTGTCGTTGGTGACCTTGACCGGCAGCAGGCTGGAGGCCGGCGGCACGCTGGTGTCCTCGGCCGGCTTGGTCGCCGGTGCGGTGGTGGGCGTCTTCGAGGTGGGCGCCGCGGTCGGCGCCTTCGTCGTCGGCGCCACGGTCGGCGCGGTCGTGGCCGGCTTGGTGGGGGCGACGGTCGGCGCGGTCGTGCTGCCGCCACCGCCCGAGCCCGCGCACGGCTGCCCGTTGATCAGGCAGTTGATCGGCGTGGCGCCCGAGCCGACGAAGCCGAACGAGACCTTGCCGTCGCCCGGGACGTTCCCGTTCCAGGCCCGGTTCGTGAACGTCCGGTGCTGGCCGCTGGCGACCATGTCGGCCTCCCAGTAGCTGCCGATCGTCGCACCCGCGGGCAGGTCGAACTCGACCTTCCAGGAGGACATCGCGGACGAGGCGCCGTTGGTGATCGTCACGTCACCCTGCCACCCGGTGCCCCAGTCGGACGTCTTGGTGAAGACCGCGGTCGTGGCGGCCGCGGACGCCGGCAGGGCGATCCAGGCGGTCCCCGCGGCGGCCACCACGGCGGCTGCGGAGAGGATCAGTGTTCGCTTGCGACGCATCAGGGGAACTCCGGGGATGACGGGGGACGGTCACGGCCGGATCGAATTATTGAGGTCCCCGTGCCGACCAGGCGTTCGTAAAGATCATCATTAAAGTTCGGCAAAGCCACTTCGCCCGGTCTTGCGGTGAAATGCCGGAATATCCGCGACGGCCTCGTTAAGGTCCCCCGGGCCGTATCGGCGACCCCGGGAGCTGGACGTTGTCCGTATGTCGATCCCCTGTCCATGATGCCCGTCGTTACTTTCCCTGTGACGTGGGAGCTGGGAGTGGCCGGACTGGCGGCGCTGGCGTGGGGTGGATCGGACTTCCTGGCCGGCCTCGGGGCGCGCCGCGTCAGCGTCCGTACCGTACTGATCGGATCGAAGGCGACGGGTGCCGTCCTGGCGGTCCTCTATCTCCTGGCCCGCCCCGGCCCGCTGCCGCACGACGCCCGCACGATCCTGGTCGCCGCGGCGGCCGGCCTCGTCGGCGTCCCGGCGATGGCCCTCTTCTACCTGGCGATGCGGGACGGGCCCTTGGCGATCGTGACGCCCGTGGCGGCCGGTGCGGCCCTGGTCCCCGTCGCATGGGGCTTCGGCCACGGCGAGCATCTCGACGCCCTGGGTGTGGCCGGCGCGGTGACCGCGCTCGCCGGCATCACCCTGGCCAGCCTGCCGGCGACGAGCACACGGCCCCGGGCGGCGGCCACCTTCCGGGCGACCCTCTGCGCGGCGGGGGCGGCGCTCGGCTTCGGCGCGTACTTCGTTCTGCTGCACGAGGCCGCCCCGCAGGACCCGTACGGTGCGACGGCCTGCGCCCGCATCACCGGCGGCCTGGTGATCCTGCTCTTCGTGCTGCTCCGCCCGGCGCCTGCCAGACCCGTCCCCGCCGATCGGCGCTGGACGATCTGGCTGCTCCCGGCCGCCGTCGGCGTGTCCGACACGCTGGCCGACGGCGCGTTCGCCCTCTCCGCGACGGGCGGCGCCCTGGGCACGGCGGCGATCCTGGCCTCGCTCTATCCCGCGGTGACCGTGGCGCTCAACGTCACGCTGCTCCGCGAGCACCTGCCACGCGTGCACCTGCTGGGCGTCCTCAGCGCCCTCGTCGCCGTGGCCTGCCTGGCCCGCTGACCCCGCCCGTCGCCGCAACGAGGGCGCGGCGACGAGTCGACGCGAATCCGCTGCCCCACAACGCCCGCCCCGCGCGGACGACCCGCCCGCCGGACAGCGCCGGCCAGGCACGGGAGGCTGAAGCGGACCGGGCCGGCGGACCGAAGCGGACCGGGGCTGAGTCGGACCGGGGCGGTGGGGCCGAGCCGGACTGGGGCGGCCGGGGCTGAGTGGGTCGGGGCGCTGGGGCGATCGGCGGCGCGGAGGCGGGATGCCGGCAAGCCGGGGTGGAGCCGCCCCTCAGCGCGACGGCGGCTCGGCGATCGGCAGCTTCACCAGGAACCGCGTGTCACCCGGCTGCGACTTCACCACGATGTCCCCGCCGTGGCCGTTGACGACGATCCGGTAGGAGATGTCCAGCCCGAGCCCCGTGCCCTCGCCCACCGGCTTGGTGGTGAAGAAGGGCTCGAAGACCCGCTTGCGCAGCGCCTCGTCGATGCCCGGCCCGGTGTCGCCGATCGAGACGATGACGTGGTCGTCGGTCCGGAAGGTCTTGACGGTGAGCGTGCCGGCGCCGTGCATGGCCTGGACGGCGTTGTCGATGATGTTGGTCCAGACCTGGTTGAGCTCGGCGGGGTGGGCGGGGACCTGGGGCAGCGACCGGTCGTAGTCCTTGACGACCTTGACCCCGTCGCCGATCTTGTGCCCGAGCATGACCAGCGTGCTGTCGATGCCGGTGTGCACGTCGATCCACTGGTGGGCGGCCCGGTCCAGCTGGGAGTACTGCTTCGCCGCGGTGACCAGCGACGACACCCGGCCGGTGGCGTCCTCGATGTCGCTCATCAGCTGCTCGGTCTCCAGCGCGTAGCCGATCCAGTGGATCGCCTGGTCGAGCAGCTCCGGCGTGCCGACGCGGGCCTCGATGTCGTCGAGGCAGTCGATGTCGAGGCCGCCCTGGGCGAAGACCGGCGCGAGGTCCCAGGCGCCGGTGACGTTGCGCTCGTCCATCCAGTCGCCCAGCTCGTCCTCGCGGTCGGCGGCCTGGATCGCGGTCAGCGCGGGCGCCTTGGCGGCCCGCTCGATGACGTCCTCCTGCAGCTCGACCAGGGCGTCGAGGCGGTCGGGGGCGACCTTGCCCGCGGCGAGCATGCCCAGCTTGTGACGCATGCCGGCGACCCGCTGCCGCAGGGCGCCGGTGGCCCGGGAGGCGGCCGCGGCCGGGTTGTTCAGCTCGTGCATCAGGCCCGCGGACAGGGCGCCGAGCGCGACGAGGCGCTGCCGCTCGTTGATCCGGGCCTGCTGGTTCTGCCAGCCGAGGGCCAGCCCCTCGAGCAGGTGGATCGCCATCGGGAACCACTCGCGCATCATGAAGCCGAAGTCCTCGGCGCTGAGCACGAAGAAGTCGGCGTCGTCGAGGGCGCGGGTCGAGGCCGGGTACTTGCGCTCGACGCCCTCGTCCCTGATGTACGCCTGGGTGGCGCCCATGTAGACGCCGCGCTGCTCGGTGCGGCTAGTGCGCACGTCGTCCTCGCCGATCCGGCGGCTGAGCGCGATGGTGCCGCTGAGCAGGACCAGGAAGAGCTCGGCCGGGTCGCCCTCGCGGAGCACGAGGGAGCCGGCCGGCGCGTGCATGGTGCAGCCGTGCTCGGCGAGCCAGGCGAGCTGGTCGTCGGTCAGCTTCTCGAAGAGAAAGAGCGTCCTGAGCTCGGCGGGGGAGAGCCGCCCGGGCTCGCAGGGCGCCAGGACGACGGATTCGGCGACGTCGCTCATCTCACTGTGCCTCCAGATAGCGATGGACCAGCGTGACGGCCATCGCGCCCTCGCCGACCGCCGAGGCCACCCGTTTGACCGAGTTGGCCCGGACGTCGCCGGCGGCGAAGATGCCGGGAACACTGCACTCCAGGTAGAACGGATCGCGGTCCCGATCCCATCCCGCCGGACGGGTGCCGTTCGAGAGCAGATCGGGACCCGTGTAGACGAAGCCCCGCTCGTCGCGTGCCACGGCCGTGCCGAGCCAGTCGGTGCGCGGCTCCGCCCCGATGAAGATGAACAGGTAGCCGCACTCGACGCTGGCCTGCGAGCCGTTCTTGCTGTCGCAGATCGTGATCGCCTGCAGGTGCCCGTCGCCCTCGGCCGCGACGACCTCGCACCGGGTGCGCACGTGGATGTTCTCCACCTGGGCGAGCTGCTGGATCAGGTAGTAGGACATCGAGGCCTCGAGCGAGTCGCCGCGCACGAGCAGCGTGACGCTCCGCGCATAGCGGGAGAAGAAGAGCGCCGCCTGGCCGGCGGAATTCGCCCCGCCCACGATGTAGACGTCGCTGCCCGCGCAGGAGGGCCCCTCGGTCGACGCCGAGCCGTAGTAGACGCCGGAGCCGGTGAGCTGCGCGATGCCGTCGGCGGCCAGCGGCCGGTACGCGACCCCGGTGGCCAGCACGATCGAGTGCGCCGAGATCTCGCCGCCGTCGGCGAAGGTCAGGGTGCGCGCGGAGCCGTCCGCCCGCAGCCCGGTGACCTCGCGCGTGTTGAGCACCTCGGCCTCGAACTTGCCGGCCTGCCGCCGCGCCCGGTCGGTGAGCTGCGCGCCGGAGATGCCGTCGGGGAAGCCCAGGTAATTCTCGATGCGGGAGCTCTGCCCGGCCTGCCCGCCCACCGCCTGGCGCTCGACCAGCAGCGTCTTGAGGCCCTCGGACGCGCCGTAGACCGCGGCGCCCAGCCCGGCCGGGCCGCCGCCGACGATGACGAGGTCGTAGAACTCGCGGGTCGGGCTGGTCGAGAGCCCGGCCACCTCGGCGACCTCCGACGTGCTCGGCTGGCGCAGGGCCCGGCCGTCCGCGGTCACGACCAGCGGGATCGCCTCGGGGCCGACCGAGGCGGCCTCCAGCAGGCGGCGCCCCTCGGGCTCGTCCGCCGAGAACCACTTGTAGGGCACCAGGTTGCGCGCCAGGAAGTCGCGGATCTGGTAGGACGGCTCGCTCCACCGGTGCCCGACGACGCGGATGTCCTCCACCTCGCGGTCGCCGGTGGCCTGCCAGGCGTCGAGCAGCGCGTCGATGACGGGGTAGAGCTTCTCCTCCGGCGGGTCCCACGGCTTGAGCAGGTAGTGGTCGACGTCCACCACGTTGATCGCCTGGATCGCGGCGTCGGTGTCCGCATAGGCGGTGAGCAGCGCCCGGCGGGCGTTGGGGAAGAGGTCCATCGCCTGCTCGAGGAACTCGATGCCGTTCATCTGGGGCATCCGGTAGTCGGCGAGCATCACGGCGACCCGGCCGCCGCGCAGCTTGATGTCGCGCAGCGCCTCGAGGGCGTCGGCGGCCGAGGAGGCCCGGATGATCCGGTGGTGCTCGCCGTAGCGGCGGCGCAGGTCCCGGGCGATGGCACGGGACACCGAGGGGTCGTCGTCGACGGTCAGGATCGCGGGATGGCCCATGAGCAGTCCTCAGCCTGGGGGGATCGCGGTCAGACTTCGATGGTGTTCTCGACGCGGGGCTGCGGCGGGGCCGCGAGCACGTCGGAGTATTCGGGGTGGCGGTCGAGCCAGCTCGTGACGAAGGGACAGGTGACGGTCACCGGGGTGCCCCGGCGGCGGGCGTCGAGCAGCGCGGCGGCGGCCAGCCGGCCGCCCAGCCCGCGCCCCTCGAAGGCCTGGTCGATCTCGGTGTGCGCCAGCTCGACGCCGGCGCCGTGCCGGCGATAGTGCAGCGCGCCGGCCGGCTCGCCGCCGAGCAGCACCTCATAGCGGGACCGCTCGAAGCTGTCCACCACGACCGCGTCCTCCGGGTCGCCCGCGCTGACCTGGGCGCTGCCCTCGACCCGCAGCTTGCGCCGGGCCCGCTCGTAGAACGAGGTGCGCCCGAACCGGATCACCTGCGCGGCGCCCGGCACGGGCTGGATGCGCAGCTTGTCGCCGGCCTCGGCATAGCCCTGGATGATGCCGTCGACCTCGATGGCGAGCCGGCCGCTGGTCGCCGCCACGTCGAGCTCGAGCTGCTCGTCGGGCGACAGCATCAGCGAGCGGTTGAACGACGAGTGCGCGGCCGAGGCGCTGACCAGGATGCCCTCGACGTTGGGCGAGACGATCGGGCCGCCGGCCGAGAAGCTGTAGGCGGTGGAGCCGGTCGGGGTCGCCACGATCACCGCGTCGGCGGCATAGCGCACGAAATTGCTGCCCTCGACGTTGATGCCGATGTGCGCGAGGCCGTCGCCGGGCACCCGGACCATGGCGATGTCGTTGAACGCCGACACCTCCTTGCCGTCGGGCAGCACCGTGCGGACCGCCGTGCGCGCCTCGATGGTGAAGTCGTGCTCGTCGATCGAGGACAGGGCGCCGGCCAGGTCGGGCAGGTCGACCTCGGCGAGGAAGCCCAGCCGGCCGACGTTGACCCCGAGCACCGGCGTCTTGCGCCCCTCGACCAGCCGCATCGTGCGCAGCATCGTGCCGTCGCCGCCCAGGCTGACCAGCAGCCCGGCCCGCTCGACCATCTCCTCGGCCGAGACGGCCTCGGCCTCGCAGTCGATCCGGTTGATCTCGTCGTGCAGCCCGAGCACGGTCACGTGACGCGAGGCCGCCCAGCGCACGATGGCTTCGATGGCCGACCCGCAGTCGCGCCGCGGGTGCAGGACGAGCCCCACAACCTTGACCATGCCCATGCGTCACACCCCTGCTCGTCGGAATCTCGTCGTTCAGCCTTGCACGTCGGCGGGGCAACGGCGAGGGTGCGTCGTCGCGCCTGGGGACAACGCTTCTTGACATAACCTTTACAAATCGACAAACTCCGATAGCGAGAGCGCTCTCCGTCCCCGTCTTCCCTGATCAGCGGAGGGATCCCCCATGCTCCACATCCGCAGGACAGTGGGCGTCGCCGTGACGGCGCTCACCTTGATCGGCGTCGTCCCCGGCGTGAGCCAGGCGGCGCCCGCCCGCCCCTTCGACCTGGACCCCGGCATGGTCGCCGCCCTGCAGCGCGATCTCGGGCTCGACGACGACCGGCTCGCCGCGCGGCTGGCCACCGAGGCGGCGGCCCCCGTGGTGCAACGCCGGCTCGCCGCGGTGCTCGGCGACACGTACGCCGGGGCCTGGATCGCCCCCGGCGCCGATCGCCTCACCGTCGCCACTACCGACCCGTCCCGTGTCGCGCGGATCCGCGCCGAGGGAGCCGTCCCGAAGCTCGCCGAGCACAGCGCCAAGGACCTGGCGAGGGCGAAGGAGGCCCTGGACCGGACCCGAGCGGACTCCACGATCCACAGCTGGTACGCGGACAGCACGCGCGACAGCGTTGTCATCACCGTGGCCCCGGGCGCCGAGCCCGCCGCCCGTACCTTCGCGGCCGCCGCAGGCGTCCCGGACGTGACCGTCGTGGCCTCTGCCGAGGCCCCGCGCACCGTCTACGACATCCGGGGCGGCGACCAGTACGTCATCAACGGCAACACGCTCTGCTCGGTCGGCTTCTCCGTCGCGGGCGGCTTCGTCAGCGCGGGCCACTGCGGCGGCGTCAACAGCCCGACCCTCGGCAACAACAACGTCGCGCAGGGCACGTTCGCCGGCTCGTCGTTCCCGGGCAACGACTATTCCTTCATCCGTACGAACGCCAACTGGACACCCCAGCCCTGGGTCAACAACTACGCGGGCGGCAACGTCCTGGTCGCCGGCTCGCAGGACGCCGCGATCGGGAGCTCCATCTGCCGCTCCGGGCGTACGACCGGCTGGCGCTGCGGCACGCTGCAGGGCCGCGACGAAACGGTCAACTACGCGCAGGGCGCCGTGCAGGGACTGAGCCGGATGAGCGCGTGCGCCGAGCCGGGTGACTCGGGCGGCTCGGTCATCTCCGGCAACCAGGCGCAGGGCGTCACGTCCGGCGTCACGGGCAACTGCACCTCCGGCGGCACGACGTGGTTCCAGCCCGTCAACGAGATCCTGGGCGTCTACGGGCTGAGCCTCACCACCTCCGGCGGCGGCAGCAGCACGAGCGCCGTGGTCAGCAACCTCAACAGCAAGTGCATCGACGTCCCCAACTCGAACTTCTCCGACGGCGTACTCGTCCAGATGTGGGGGTGCAACCAGACCAACGCGCAGCGTTGGACCTTCGTCAACGGCACCCTGCAGACCCAGAACAACAAGTGCCTCGACGTCGCCTGGGGCTCCACGGCCAACGGCGCCGCGATCCAGATCGTCGGCTGCAGCGGCAACCCGGCCCAGCAGTTCGTGCTCTCCGCCGCGGGCGACCTGGTCAACCCGCAGGCCAACAAGTGCGTGGACATCAAGGACAACAACGCCGGCGACGGCGCTCAGCTCCAGCTCTGGGACTGCGCCGGAACCGCCAACCAGAAGTGGCGCCGCGCCTGAAATTCAATCGTTCCGCCGCCCACCGCTCCGTATAGTCCGTCCTCAGCGGTGGGCGGCTCCCCGCGGCGCTTCCTTCTCACACCTCACTCTGGATGACCAGCAGCGTCGCCACTCCCCGCCCACCGCGCTTTCTTCGGGGGAGGACCGGACCATGGACGCTGTCGCCGCTGTGCTCGTACGCCGCACCGCCCAGGTCACCCTCCCCGAGCACCCGGACCCGGCACCCGCCGACGGGCCGGCCTGGGTGTCGGCGCTCGAGGCCGACCTGGCTCGCCGGGGCCGGCTGCTCGGCGCCGCTCTGCGCACGGCGGCCGCCGCCCTCCCGCCCGCCGTCCGCACGGCCTGGGCCGACTGGCTGCTCGCCACGCTGGACGCCGAGGTGGGCGCCGACCGCGACCTGACCCCGCTGTTCCGGCTCTTCCCCGACACCCCGGCCGACCCCGACGCGCTGTACGTCCAGCGCCTGGTCGTCCACCTCCTCGCCACCCCGGACCTCCCGTGCGTCCTGTGCGGCCGGGAGAACGCGGCCGTCCTCGACCCGTGTGGTCACGTGGTCTGCCGCGACTGCTTCCCGCCGGCGGAGTACAGCGCGTGCCCGATCTGCGGCCGCCGCCTCACCGCCGGTCAGCCCTACCTGCCCGGTCCCACCGCCGTCGAGGAGCTGCGCGACGTCACTCCGGTGCGGCTGGTCGTGCTCACCGTCGCCCCGGCCGCAGCGGCCGCCGCGGTGCGGGACGAGCTGGTGGCCCGCCCGTCCGCGCTGGGCGAGGGCGACCTCGCCGACCTCGCGACCCTGGTTCGCGCCACCGCGCCCGGCACCCTCGACTGGCTCCCGGACACCGTGCCCGCGCGGGAGACGCTGGCGTCCGTCGTCGCGTGGGCGCTGCGATCGGCAGCGCCGGGCCCGGACTTCGCGCGCGTGGTCGAGCAGGCTTCGGCGCGCTGGACGACGGCGACCGACGCCGCGCGCACCCTGTGGGCCTGGTCCGGCGGCGATCCGGGACTGATTCTGCCCGCCCGGCCGGCGACCACCGGACCGCGCGAGCACTGGCGGCCCGCCGACGAGCCCGCGGTCACCGCGGCCGGCACGCGGGTGCGCGCGATCCCTCGTGCGCTGCGCCGGGCGGTGCTCGCCCACCTCGACTCGTGCGGGCCGGTCGCGGCCGCGGAGGATCTGCGGCGGCATCCGGTCGTGTGGAAGCGTCTCGGCGAGCGCCTGCACCCGTACGAGCGTCCGGCCGCCCACCCCGGCGCGGCCGTCGCCTTCGCCGCGCTGCGGGGCACCCGGGCGACGGCGGACAGCGCGCTGGGCCGGGTGCTCTCGGCGGCCGGCCGGCGGCATCCCGAGCGCCTCGTCGCGGTCACCGCCGCCGACGGGACGATCACCATCCGGGTACGCACCCACGCCGCCCTGGTCGAGGAAGCGCTGGCCGGCGGCGACCCGGCGGCGGCGCTGAGCCTGCTCGCCGAGCGCCCGGGCGACCTCTGGCGCGCCCTCGACCACCTGCTGCGCCGCGCCACCGGCACGGACGACGGCGTGCTCACCGCGGTCACCGATGCGGCCCGCGCGGCGGCGACCCGGGTGTCGCCGGTCGTGCTCGCCACGGCCGCCGCGGAGATCGCCGTCCGGGACGTCACCGTGCCCGCCGCCGCCGAGCAGCTCGCCGCCGTCGAGCAGGCCCGGGCCGCCGCAACCGCCCGGCGCCGCGCCGCCCGGTCCGCGCGCCTCACCCGCTCCGCCGGGAACGCCCGCTCCGCCGGGGACGCCCGCTCCGCCGGGGACGCGGTCCCGCCGCTGAGCGAGCCGGTCGGCCTGCTCTCCCGAGCCCTGACCGACCTCCGCAACCGCCTGAGCCCCGGCACCCGGGCCGCGGAAGCAGCCGGCACCCAGGCCGCGGAAGCAGCTGGCACCCGGGCCGCGGAAGCAGCTGGCACCCGGGCCGCGGAAGCAGCCGGCACCCCGGTCGCGGAAACGGCCGGCGCGGCGGGCGTGGACGGGATCGGGCGGCCGGAGGAGGGCACGCCACGCCGCGTCTTCTTCCCGCGCGGCAACGCCGTCCGCAGCTGGACCGAGCCCGAGCGCCGCACGCCCCTGCCCGCCGCGGTCACCCGTACCGTGCGGGGGATCGCCGACGACGAGCTGTGCCGCCGCGCCGGCGCCGGGGAGCGCTTCGACCTCGCGGTGCTCGACGCCGAGCTGGCCGGGGTGCCGGCGCCCATGCGCGAGCGGGCCGGCTCGGCGCAGCTGGCCGGCTGGCCCCGCGGCAGCGTGCGGGACCTGCCCGGCGACGAGGTGCTGCGACTCTTCCTGCACTGGGAGGACGCCGGGAGCACCCGGGTCGACCTCGACCTGTCCGCCGTGTTCTTCGACGCGGCGTGGCGGCGGGCCGGGCACTGCGACTACACGCGCCTGCGGTTCGCCGAGTCGGCCGCCGTGCACTCGGGCGACTTCACGTCCGCGCCGGCTCCGCTCGGAGCGACCGAGTTCCTCGACCTGTCGCTGCCCCGGCTCGCGGACGCCGGCGTGCGCTGGGTGGTGCCGACGATCCTCAGCTACAACGACGTGCCGTTCGAGCTGCTCGGCGAGGCGTTCGCGGGCTTCACCGCCCCCGCCGGCCCGGGTGCCCGCTTCGAGCCGGCCCGCGTCGTGCAGCGCTTCGACCTGCGCGGCGACAGCAAGGCCCAGCTGCCGATGGTGGTCGATCTCCGGGACCGCCGCCTGCTCTGGGCGGACCTCAGCCTGCCCAGCCACGGGTACGCCCACAGCGTCGCCACCCACGGCGACCGCCTCGCCCGCGCGGCCGCCGACCTGTGGCACCACTTCACGTCCGGCTCCCGTGCCACCCTGCTCGACGTGGCCGCCTGGCACGCCGCCGCCCGCGCCGACCGGGTCGTGGTGCGGCACGCCGACGGCACGTACACGGAGGCCTCCTCGGTGGACGACATCCGCCGCGCGGCGGGTCCCCGGTCCGAGGCGCCGGAGCAGGCGGATAGCCGGGTCGAGGCACCCGAGCAGGCGGATAGCCGGGTCGAGGCACCCGAGCAGGCGGGTCGTCGCGTGTTCGCCGCAGCCGTGGACGCGGTGCCGCCCGGCGGGGCGGCCGAGGGCTCTGTCGCCCTGCTCGTGACGGGCAACGCCCCGCAGCCGTGGCAGACCGTCCGCGCCGGCGACCTGCTGGGCCGCCTGACCGTGGACTGAACCAGCACCCCGGCGGCCTACCGGACCAGCAGCCCACGCACGTACGCCGCCTGGCCCACGTGCTGCGTGTCGTCGTCGAGCACGCTGACCAGCCGCACCCCGAGCGTGACCGGCGGGTCCCAGCGCTCGTCGACGACCCGGTCCAGGTCGGCCTCCGAGATCCCGCGCAGGTAGGCGATCGTCCGGTCGTGCACGGCCCGGTAGTAGGCGACGAGCGCCTGTCCGTCGCGGGGGCGCACGGCGGCGACCTTGGCGGCGTCGTGGCCGTACCCGGTGTCGTCGGCGTCGGGCTTGCGGCCGAAGCTCTCCGCCCAGTCGCCGGAGACGTAGACCTGGTCCCGGCCGAGCAGCTCGGACACGTGGTGGTCCTGCACGCGGGTCAGGTGCCACACCAGCCAGCCGACGGTGTTGGCGCCGGGCTCGGGCCGGGCGGCGAGCTGGTCCGCGCTGAGCCCGTCGACGGCGCCCTCGACCAGGTCGGGGAGGCGGCCGAAGGCCTCGATCAGCAGTTCGCTCACCTTCATGACGGGTGACTCCTCCCGGTGGTGCGGCACGATCCGACGAGCGTCTTACCCACGCGGTGCCCGGGAAACGCCAACGGCCGGGGTCCGCAGTGCGAACCCCGGCCGTCCGGTGTGCCTGCTGCTCACTCCGTCGCCGGAGCCTCCTGCTGCTGCACGTCCTGCTGGCCCGAGCCGTCCGTGCCGGTGCCGTTCTCGCTCGTGCCCTGCTGGGTCGAGCCGGAGTCCGTCCCGTCCTGCTGGGTGTCGTCCGGGGTCGTCGGCGCGTCCGTCGTCGGGGTGTCCGTCGGCTCCTCCTCCGCCGGCGACGAGCCCTCGTCCGAGCCCGGCGAGGTGCTCTCGTCCGGGTCCGGCGACGAGGTCGCATCCGGGTCGGGGGTGTCCGTCGAGTCCGGCGTGGCCGACTCGGCGGGCGCCGGGTCCTGCTCCTCGTCCGTGCTGTCCGAGCTGCCCTTGAAGGTGCTGGTCAGCGTCGAGCTGCCGCTGGTCTGCTTGCCGGTGGTGATCGTGGTGAGCGACTCACCCGCCATCGCCTCGACGGCGAAGATGCCGCCCATGGCGACGATGAACGCCGCTGCCGCCCCGATGACCACCGTCTTCCAGCGGACGCTGCGCCGCGGGCTGCCGCCGTACGCCGCACTCGCCGCGGCGGGCGTCGTGTCGGCGGCGGGCACGGTGTGGGCGGGGTTGTCCGCCTCGTCCGCGGCCGCGACCGGCGGGGTGCCGATCGCCGCCGGCGCCCGCACGAACGTCGGGGCCACCGACTGCAGAGTCCTGGTGCCGCGCTTCAGGGAGTTGTTGAAGATCTCCGTCCCGACGGAGCCGACCACACTGGCCAGCGCGGCGCCCGCCAGGGTGCCGGCGACTCCCAGGAAGGAGCCGAGCACCGCGGCGGCCACGGCGGCGAGCGTGCCGGCGATGACCTTGCTGATCTGGATACCGGACCAGAGCTTGTCCGGTTGAGCCTGGCTCATGTCCTCCTCACATCAGCTTCACGCTGTGTCTCATGGGCCGCGAAGGACCCACCGGGCGAATGGACCGAATGTGCCCACCCGTGGTCTTACGTGAACTTCTCCCGGAAAGTTCAGGGGAGATCGGACGACCGGTCCGCGGCGCCCCGAGTCCACACCGAAGTGTTCAGGCTTTGCCGGTGTGCGCGGCGCTAAACCCACCGGCGGCCTCGGGAACGGGCGCGGACGACTCCGCCAGCCGCCGCCGCACGAGGCGCCGCGTGCGCAGGATGCCCAGCACCCCCAGCGCCATCAGCGCGTATTGCACGGCCATGGCGACCTTGAAGTCGGCGATGTCATAGCCGGCGCTGCCGCCCGTGCGCGCGTCGAGGATCAGCCCGACGAGCAGGATCGCGGTCAGCGACGCGGTGAAGCCGCCGACGTTGACGATGCCGGTCGCGGTGCCGAGGCGGTTGGGCGGGTTGAACGTGCGGGCGAACTCGAAGCCGATCATCGACCCCGGCCCGCCCAGCCCGAGCGCCACGACGAGGGCCACGAGCACGGGCAGCGGCGCCCGCCCGGGCCACGCGAGCACCAGCCCCCAGCCCGCGGCGTTGACCGCGACGATGCCGAGGACCAGCCACGAGCGGCGCATCGGGTGCCGCTGCACGAGCACGCCGAGCACCGGCGCGGCCACCATGCCGACCAGCACGAAGAGGGTGAGCAGGGCCCCGGCCGTGCCCCGGGAGAGCCCCTCGCCCGCGAGCAGGAACGGATAGCCCCACATCAGCGCGAAGACCGTGCCGGGGAACTGGGTGCTGAAGTGCGTCCACAGCCCGAGCCGCGTGCCCGGGTGCCGCAAAGCGGTGGCGAGGTCGCCACCGAGCTGCCGGGCGGACGTCGCCTCGCCGGAGACGACCCGGCGGTCGGGCGAGTCGTGCAGGGCGACCAGCGCCACGATCGCGAGGAACACCCCGGTCGCCGCCGCCGACAGGAACGCCGTGGTCCAGCCCGGCCCGGCCAGCAGCGCGGCCAGCGGGACGGCGCTGAGCACCTGGCCGAGCTGCCCGATGATGCCGGTGAACTGGCTGACGACCGGCACCCGCCTGCCGGGGAACCACTGCGGCACCAGGCGCAGCACGCTGATGAAGGTCATCGCGTCGCCCGCACCGACCAGCACCCGCGCGACGATCGCGCCGCTGAGGTCGCCGGAGAACGCCATGAGCGCCTGGCCGGCCGACATCAGCACCGCGCCGGCCACCACGAGCCGCATCGAGCCGAACCGGTCGAGCAGCACGCCGACGGGCACCTGCAGCGCCGCATAGACGAGCAGCTGCAGCACCGCGAACGAGGCGAGCGCGCTCGCGCCGATGTCGAACCGCTGCTGCGCGTCGAGGCCGGCGACGCCGAGGGAGGTCCGCTGGAGCACCGCCACCGTGTAGGCGGCGAGCCCCACGGCCCAGACGATCCAGGCCCGCGCACCGCCTCGCATGTCACCGACTCCGTCCGCTCGCAGAGAACACCTGCCTCACCCAGGTTTCCCCGCGAGCGCCCGAGCGGCAACGAGTTCCGTCACAAAGCGGGCGTGTGCCCGGTCACCTCAAAAAGGCGTCACCGCCATGCGGGGATCACCGAGGTGCTGCGTGAGCCACCCGACCGTCTCGCGCAGGTATTCGGCGCGGTTCGAGCGGTGCAGCAGCTCGTGACCCTCGCCCGGGAAGAGCAGGTACTTGTGCTCGATCCCGCGCTCGGCCAGCGCCGCCACGACCTGCTCGGCCTCGATGACCGGGACGTTGCTGTCGTTCTCCCCGTGCACCACGAGCAGGGGCGCGCGCAGCCGGTCGATGCGCGTGATCGGGGAGAGGTCGCGCAACAGGTCCGCGTCGCGCACCGGGTCGCCGTACTTGCTGACCGCGGCGGCCGCGATCCACGGCTCGGTGTGCTCGTAGAACGTCGCGAAGTTGGACATGCCGCACACGTCGATGCCCACCGCGAACAGGTCCGGGTAGGTGGTCAGCGCCGCCAGGGTGAGATAGCCGCCGTACGAGCGGCCCATGCACCCGATCCGGGCCGGGTCCGCCACGCCGGTCGCGACGAGGTGGTCGACGCAGGCCGCCACGTCGGCGATGGCCGCGTACCGCAGAGCGCCGTTGTCCGCGTTGACGAAGGTCCGGCCGAACCCGGAGGACCCCCGCACGTTCGCGGCGAACACGGCGATGCCGCGGTCGACGAGCGACTGGAACAGCGGGCCGTGTCCCGGCCGCTCCTGCGCCTCGGGGCCGCCGTGCAGCCAGAGCACGGTCGGGTGCGGCCCCGGCGTCGCGGGCTCGAACAGCCAGCCGCTGATCTCGAGCCCGTCGTGCGAGGCGAAGCGCCGCAGCGTGGGCCGCACGGCATTGCCGGAGACCTCCTCGACGGAGACCGGGTGCAGCGACCCGTCCCACGTCCAGACCCCGTGCGGCTGCCCCGGCCCCTCGGCGGTGAACGCCAGCGTGCTCCCGTCGGCGCTCCACACCGGCTGCGACACCACCCAGCCGGGCAGGTCGACCACCTCACGAGCGGACCCGGAGTGCACCGTGAGCGCCGAGCGCCCGCCGTCGACATTCCACAGCACCGCGACCCGTGCCCCGTCCGAGCTCAGCGCGAAACACTCCGCCTCGCCCGAGAAGTCCAGAACATCCGAGCCGTGCACGACAACCGGATACTCCCCGGCGTCACTCCGCGCCCAAATGCTCCCGTCGGGAGCGAAACAGGCCTGCTCGCCGCTGGTCACGTACTCCTCGGTGCCGGAAGCCAGGTCCCGCAGCACCACGTACCGCCCGCCACGCGGCCCGCGCCGCAGCAGCGCCCGCGAACCGTCCCGGGACACGTCGAACAGCGAGACCAGCTCGCCCGTGGCGACGACGGAACGAGACCCCAGGGACGCGTCGATGAGCAGCGTCGTCGTGAGGTTCTCGGTGACGGCGAGCAGCGGGCGGCCGGGCAGCCAGCGGACGTTCTCCGCGCTGTCCGCCCCGAAGCCCGCCACCTGGTGCAGCGCCGAGCCGTCCGGGCGGACCAGCCAGACCTCCGTACGCGGAGCCCCGCCGGGCGCGATCACGCAGGCCAGCCACCCCCCGCCGTGCGACCAGTGCACGGACACGACCGGCTCCTCACCGGTGTCGACCAGGAACGTCAGGTCGCTGCCGACCGGCTGCACCCACACCTTGGGGGAGCCGCTGCGGTCGGACACGTACGCGGCGTGCCGGCCGTCCGGCGACAACGCCGGCGACCAGCTGCCCGACACTTCCGAGGGATAGGACCCCTTGGTCAGCCATCCGGCGGGCAGCACAGTGACGTCGACACGGGTGAGCTGACCGGTCATACGGGGTCCTCCTTCGGTTCGATCAAACGCCGTTGTCCTGCAGCCACATCTCCAGCAGCGCGAGCTGCCACAGCTGGTTGGCTCCGAGGGTGGTACGAGGAGTGTTGGGGTCGGCGAGCAAACGGTCAACATAGTCCGTCCGGAAGAGTGCACGCTCCCGGGCCGCCGGTGCGTGCAACGCCTCCCGGACCATCTCCAGCATCGGCCCCTCGAGGTGCCGGATGCCCGGAACCGGGAAGTAGCCCTTCGTCCGGTCGATCACCTCGTCGGGCACGACCCCGCGGGCCGCGTCCTTGAGCACGCCCTTGCCGCCCTGGGCGAGCTTGAGCTCCGGCGGGCAGGCCGCCGCGAGCTCGACCAGCTCGTGGTCCAGGAACGGGACGCGCGCCTCCAGACCCCAGTCCATCGTCATGTTGTCGACCCGCTTGACCGGATCGTCGACGAGCATCACCTGGGTGTCGAGCCGCAACGCCGCGTCGACCGCCGTCTCGGCACCCGGCCGGGCGAAGTGCGCGGCGACGAACTCCCGGCTGACGTCCTCCTCCAGGAACCACTCCGGGTTCAGCTGGGTGCGCAGCTCGCGGTGCGGACGATCGAAGAACTCCCGGGCGTACGCGTCCACGGCGCGCTCGCGCGGCACGTCCCGCAGCGGCGGGTACCAGCTGTAGCCGGCGAGGATCTCGTCCGCGCCCTGCCCCGACTGCACCACCTTGATCTGCTTGACGACGTCCTCGCTGAGCAGGTTGAAGGCGATGGCGTCGTGGCTGACCATCGGCTCGCTCATCGCCGCGACGGTCCGCGCGACGGCGGGCAGGAACCGGTCCCGGCCGATGCGGATCTGGTGGTGCCGGGTGTCGAACTGCTTGGCGATGATGTCCGAGTACGCGAACTCGTCGCCGCTCTCCCCGGCCGCCGACTCGAACCCGATCGAGAAGGTCGTCAGCCCCTTCTGCCCCTGCTCGGCCAGGAGCGCGACGATGTACGACGAGTCGAGCCCGCCCGACAGCAGCACCCCGACCGGCACGTCGGCGACCATCCGCCGCTCGACCGCCGTCCTCAGCGCCTCGTGGACGGCCTCCGGCCAGTTGTCGACATCGTCCCTGCGGGTGTGGGAGGCCTCCCAGTAGACGGTCTCCTTCGAGGTGCCGTCCGGCCGGATCACCCGGACGGTCGCCGGCGGCAGCTTGCGCACCCCGGCGAGGATCGTCCGCGGCGCGGGCACCACCGAGTGGAACGTCATGTAGTGCTGCAGCGCGACCTTGTCGATCGACGTGTCGACCTCGCCGGCCGCCAGCAGCGCCGGCAGCGTCGAGGCGAAGCGCAGCCGCCCCGGCGTCTCGGCCAGGTACATCGGCTTGATGCCCAGCCGGTCGCGGGCGAGCATCACGGTGCCGCTCGCGTGCTCCACGATCGCGAAGGCGAACATGCCGAGGAAGTGCTGCACGCAGTCGGCGCCCCACCGGTGGTATGCCTTGATGATCACCTCGGTGTCGGACGTCGAGGCGAACATGTAGCCGTACCCGCGCAGCTCCTCACGCAGCTGGCGGTAGTTGTAGATGCACCCGTTGAAGACCAGCGACAGGCCCAGCTGCTCGTCCGTCATCGGCTGGCCGCCGGCCTCGGACAGATCGATGATCTTCAGCCGCCGGTGGCCGAGTGCGACCGGGCCGCGCTGCCACAGGCCCTCGCTGTCCGGGCCGCGGTGCTCCAGGCAGGGCAGCATGCGGCGGACGGCCTCCGGGTCGGCCGCCCGGCCGTCGAACCGCAGTTCGCCACCGATTCCGCACATGACTTCTCAACCTCCACGGGTTCCGTTTCGGGGGGATTTCGCAGGCGTGAAAGGCGTGATTAGCCCATCAGCCAGGTGTCCTTGGAGCCGCCGCCGCGGGACGAGTTCACGATCATGCTGCCCGCCGGGGCGACCCGGGTCAGGGCGGCGGGCGCCACCACGGACTCGGTGCCGGTGAACACGAACGCGCGCAGGTCGACGTGGCGCGGTGCGAGCTGGTGACCGTCGAAGACCGGGTGCGTCGACAGCTGGACGACCTCCTGCGCGACCCACCGGTGCGGGGCGGTGCGGATCTGGCGGCGTACGGCTGCCAGGTCCTCCTCGCTCGCGTGCGGGCCGATCACGATGCGGTCGCCGCCGTAGCCGTCCACCGGCTTGAGCACCAGCTCCGACAGCCGTTCCAGCACGGCCTCACGCTGCTCCGGGATGCCGCACAGGTAGGTCGGCACGTCCGCGAGCAGCGGCTTCTCGCCCAGGTAGTACTCGACGAGCTTGGGCACGTAGGCGTACACGGCCTTGTCGTCGCCGATGCCGTTGCCGAGCGCGTTCGCCAGCCGGACCGTGTCCGCGTGCAGCGCCGTGACCAGGCTCGGGCCCAGCGGCATGCCGTCGGCGCCCGGCGAGTGCACCAGGCTGTCCTCGCCCATGCGCAGATAGACGACGTCGACGCGGTGCTTGCGGCCGTTCTCGAGGCGGTGCACGATCCCGCCGTCGACGAGCAGGTCGGTGCTGCGGACGAGCGGCACGCCCATCTCCTCGGCGAGCATCCGGTGCTCGAACCACGCCGAGTCGTCCGGGCCCTGGCTCAGCACGACGAGCTTCGGGTCGTCGCCGGCCGCCGGTCCCGCCGCGTCGAGCAGCGCCCGCTTGAGCAGCTGCGGCGTGCGCTCGGTGCTCAGCAGCGACTCGGGGCGGGGCAGCTCGGTGAGGATCGTCTCGGTGAGGCGGCGGTTCTGCATGGCGTACGCGATCCCGGACGGCACGCGCAGGTTGTCCTCCAGCACGCACCAGTCGCCGTCGGCGTCGCGCACGAGGTCGACGCCGGCCACCTGGGCGCGCACGCCGGCGTGACTCACGAGGGCGCCGCTGGGCCGCAGCTCGGGCGAGCCGTCGATGACCCACTCGGGGATCACGCCGTCCCGGACCACCGTGCGGTCGCCGTACACGTCGTTGATGAAGGCGTCGAGCGCGCGCACCCGCTGCACCAGGCCGAGCTGCAGCTGCTGCCAGTCCTGCGCCGGGACGATCCGCGGCACCAGGTCGAACGGGAACAGCCGCGTCGCCGCCTCCCCGGCCACGCTGAACGTGACACCGCGGGCGCGCTGCTCGTCGTCCCGGGCGTCCTCGCGGCGGCGCAGGCCCGCCGGTCCGAGCGCGCTCAGGACATTCACGATTCCCTCGTACGCGGGCACGACGTCACCGTTCGGGAAGGCCTCGTCGCCGACGGCCGCGTACGGGGTCAGCCCGGCCGGAACGCTCTGCCCGCTCGGCCCGATGCCGGTGGCCCCGCCGCGGGTGTCCGCGACGATGAGGTCGACCACGTCGGAGATGCGCCCGCGGCGGGACATGGCCCGGCGCTGACGGGCGGCCGAGCTGCCCCGGCTGAGCGTCTGCACGGACAGGTCGAACACCTGCTCCCAGTCGCCCAGCTCCTCCAGCTCCGGGCGCAGGTCGCCGACGAGCCGCTCGACGGCCACGGCGGCCGGCACGGGCACGGGCGAGCGCGGCAGGTCGAGCAGGTCGCCCTCGAGCCCCGAGCGCGCGGCACGCCACATCGCGGCCCGGTGCAGCGGCGGGGGAGTGACCCGGGCGGGCTTGCCGGCCCGGTACTCCTGCCGCGCGCGCAGCGCCAGCGCCCGGAACAGCCCGGCCAGCAGCACGACGGTGTCCGCGTCGGGGCTGGAGTCGGTGACGCGCAGCTCGACGGTGGGCAGATGCGCCGAGGGGCGTACGTCGAAGTAGACCATCTTGGGGTCGCTGATCGTGCCGGACGCGATCAGCTGCTCGACCAGCGCGTCGAACTCCGCGGCGCTGCTCACCACGCCGGGGTCGCCGGCGGTCGGCCAGCGCATCCAGACCAGCGAGCGCACGCTGGCGTACCCACTGTCCTCACCCATCCAGTACGGCGAGCTGGCCGACAGGGCGAGCAGGACCGGCAGCGACGAGGCGACCCGCTGGGAGACCGCCACGGCCTCGTCCCGGTCCGTGATGCCCACGTGCACCTGCGCGCCGCAGATGAGCTGCTCCCGCGCGAGCATCTGGTACTCGTCGACCATGCGCTTGTAGCGCGAGGTCGGCGTGACCGGCAGCGAGTCGAGGTCCACCAGCGGCACGGTGCCCGCGGCGACCAGGCCGAGCCCGAGCGACTCCGCGACGCCGATGGCCCTGCGCCGCAGCGACACGATGCCCTCGCGCAGCTCGTCCAGGGTCCCGGCCACCGGGGTGTTCGTCTCGACGACCGAGCGGTGCAGCTCCGCCGAGAAGTTCGCCTCGTCCAGCTGGGCGAGCACCTCGGGTGCCCGCGGGACCAGCTCCCGGGTCTTCAGATCGACGACGTGCAACTCCTCCTCGACGCCGAGGGAGAGCTCCGCACCGACGGCGCTGTTCTCGCCGCTCTCGCTGACCTTCACTGACTCCGACATCAGATAGCCACGTCCTCTGCTCGCTCCGTACGCCTCGCCCCGGAGCCTTGTCAGCTCGTGTGGCGAACTCGTGACGTGCCCATTTCTGGTCGTCGCCAAGCATGCCCCCGGTTGCTGTGTGCGCGCGGGTGCTCATGTGAGCGTGCCCACGAGCTTGATCGCGCAGCCGCTTGTGCAATTTTTCACGAAGGTTGCGTGGCATTGCCGCCGGGCAATTAACCTCCGTTAATCCCCTGGAGGTGCGGCATGGCCGGAGAAAAGTACGTCTACGATTTTTCCGAAGGCAACAAGGACCTCAAAGATCTGCTCGGCGGCAAGGGCGCGAACCTGGCCGAGATGACCCGGCTCGGCCTTCCCGTGCCGGCCGGGTTCACCATCACGACGTCGGCCTGCCGGGCCTTCCTGGCGACCGGCTCCGAGCCGCCGTCGCTGGCGCCCGAGATCGACGAGCACCTGGCCCGGCTGGAGCGGTCGATGGGCCGTGAGCTGGGCGATCACGACGATCCGCTGCTGGTCTCGGTGCGGTCCGGGGCGGCGTTCTCGATGCCCGGCATGATGGAGACGGTGCTCAACGTCGGGCTCAACGACGACAGCGTCGCGGGGCTGGCGGCGCAGGCGGGCGGCGACGAGCGGTTCGCCTGGGACTCGTACAGGCGGCTCGTGCAGATGTTCGGCAAAACTGTCTGCGACGTTCCCGGCGACGCATTCTCCGACGCGCTCGACGACCTCAAGCGGGCCCGGGGCGTGCGCAATGACGTCGATCTCGGCGCGGCCGATCTCGCGGCCCTCACGGCCACCTTCAAGCGCATTTTCGCCAAGCACACCGGCCACGACTTCCCGCAGGATCCCCGCGAGCAGCTGCGGCTCGCGATCGCCGCGGTCTTCCGCTCGTGGAACGCCGAGCGGGCCGTGCTCTACCGCAGGCAGGAGCGCATCCCGGGCGACCTGGGCACGGCCGTCAGCGTCGTCGCGATGGTCTTCGGCAACCTCGGCCCCGACTCGGGCACCGGCGTCGCCTTCACCCGCGACCCCGCCTCGGGCGCCCAGGGCATCTACGGCGACTACCTGCAGAACGCCCAGGGTGAGGACGTCGTCGCCGGCATCCGCAACACCGTGCCGCTGGAGCAGCTGCGCGAGCTGGACCGCCGCTCGTACGACCAGCTGCTCGACATCATGGCGACGCTGGAGGGGCACTACCGGGACCTGTGCGACATCGAGTTCACCGTCGAGCGCGGCAAGCTGTGGATGCTGCAGACCCGGGTCGGCAAGCGGACGGCGGCGGCCGCGTTCCGGATCGCCGCCCAGCTGGTCGAGGAGGGCATGATCGACCGGGACGAGGCGCTGCGCCGGGTCTCGGGGGCCCAGCTCGGGCAGCTCATGTTCCCGCGCTTCGACCTGTCCTCGTCGCCGGACGTGCTCGCCACGGGGGTCGGAGCCTCGCCGGGCGCCGCGGTCGGCAAGGCCGTCTTCACCGCCGCCCGGGCGGCGGCGCTGGCCGCGGCGGGCGAGGACGTCATTCTCGTCCGGCGGGAGACCAACCCCGAGGACCTGGCCGGCATGATCGCGGCCCGGGGCATCCTCACCGCGCGGGGCGGCAAGACCTCGCACGCGGCCGTGGTGGCGCGGGGGATGGGCCGGGCGTGTGTGTGCGGCGCGGATGCCTTGGACATCTCGGGCGAGTCTCTCGTCGTCGGTCAGGTGCGCATCACCGAGGGGGACGTGCTGTCGATCGACGGGACGACCGGCCGGGTCTACCAGGGCGCCGTGCCGGTGCAACCGTCGGAGGTCGTGCAGTACTTCGAGGGCTCCGCCACGTCTTCGGACGAGCTCGTGCAGGCCGTGGACATGGTCATGGCGCACGCCGACGACCGGCGGCGGCTGGCTGTGCGTACCAACGCGGACACCGGGGAGGACGCGGCGCGGGCCCGGCGCTTCGGCGCGGAGGGCATCGGCCTGTGCCGCACCGAGCACATGTTCCTCGGCGACCGCAAGGAACTGGTCGAGAAGCTGATCCTCGCGCACACCGACGACGACCGCTCCGCCGCGCTCGACGCGCTGCTGCCGCTGCAACGGGCGGACTTCGTGGACCTGTTCCGGGCGATGGACGGGCTGCCGGTGACCGTACGGCTGATCGACCCGCCGCTGCACGAGTTCCTGCCGTCGCTGGAGGAACTGGCGGTGACCGTCGCCGTGGCCCGCGAGCGCGGCGAGGACCACGCCGAACAGGAGCGCCTGCTCGACGCCGTGCGCCGCATGCACGAGCAGAACCCGATGCTCGGCCTGCGCGGCGTCCGCCTCGGCCTGGTGATCCCCGGCCTGTTCGCCATGCAGGTCCGCGCGATCGCCGAGGCCGCGGCCCAGCTCGCCGCCGAGGGGCTCGACCCCCGCCCCGAGATCATGGTCCCGCTCGTCGGCGCGGTCCAGGAGCTCGAGATGGTCCGCGGCGAGTGCGAGCAGATCGTCGCCGAGGTCACCAGCGTCCCCATCCTGATCGGCACCATGATCGAGGTCCCGCGCGCGGCCCTGACCGCCGGCCAGATCGCGGAGGCCGCCGACTTCTTCTCCTTCGGCACCAACGACCTCACCCAGATGGCCTGGGGCTTCTCCCGCGACGACGTGGAGGGCGCCTTCTTCTGGCGCTACCTGGAGCTGGGCATCTTCGGCATCTCCCCGTTCGAGTCCCTGGACCGCGACGGGGTGGGCCGCCTGGTCCGCATCGCCACCGAGGCCGGCCGCGCCGAGAAACCCGGCCTGAAACTGGGCGTCTGCGGCGAGCACGGCGGCGACCCGGAGTCCGTGCACTTCTTCCACGAGGTGGGTCTCGACTACGTGTCGTGCTCCCCGTTCCGCGTCCCGGTCGCTCGCCTCGAAGCCGGCCGCGCCGCCCTCGAGTGACCCGACCGGTTGCTCGCCGCAGCCGCCCCGGCTCGTGCCGTTCTCCTGTCGCGCCGGGGCGGTCTCGGCCAGGTCGACGATCGTGGCCAAGCTGTCGTAGCGCTCGATGGCGGCCCGCGATCGGCGGCAAGCCGGCTCTCTTCCGGGCCCAACACCGATCGCGGGCGGGCAGCCGCCTGTCAGGACGAGTCGGCCACCATGCCTTTGCGATCGCCCGGCCGATCTCGACCGCACCGCCGCCGAACCGGCTCTTCCGAGCGTCGGACGATCGGTGAGCACGCCCGGTCGAAGCCGGCGGTCAGGCGGGATCCTTGGCGGACTCGGGGACGCCGCCGCGGGTGAGGCCGGCCTCGCGGACGAAGATGCGGCGGCGGGCGACGGCGTGGCCGCGGCGGTCGAGCTGGTAGCCGTCGAGCCAGATCCAGCCGTCGTAGGTGGGGCGGGAGTCGACGGCGATGATGCGGAACGGGAATCCTGAGCGGCCGGTGAATTGGACGCTCGCCGCGCGTCCGACGATGACGACATCACCCGGTGTCAGCGAAGATTCACGTTCGGCCATGTCTTATGGTTGCTTGGGCGGCGGCCGGCGTAAACCAGCCTCTCGGACGAATATCCGACGGCGGAGCACCGGGCGGCCCCGGCGGTCGAGCTGATAACCGTCCAGCCAGACCCAGCCCTCGTAGGTCGGGCGCAGATCGACGTCGACGACGCGGAAGGCGAACCCGGCGGGGCCGGCGAACTGGACGCTGGCCGCCCGGCCGACGAGCACCACGTCGCCGGCCCGCACCGTGCGTTCGGCCGTAGCCACCTCGTCACCTCCGCCCGGGCGACATGTTCGCCTCGTCCGGCCCTACGGAGCTGATCGTGCCCACGGCCGGGTGGACCGGGGAATTCCTCCTCCGGCCAGCATTCACCTTGGGCCGTCCGGGCGCGTGACTCAATCGTCACGGCGGAATTTGGCACGAAGATTGCAGATTCATGTGGCTTTCACGCGGAACCGCGGCGGCGCCCCATGGGAGCACCGCCGCGGCCCGGTGTCGTCACGCCACGGTGACGGGGCGGCGCTCACCGCCCGACACGGAGTACATGCGCGCCTCGGCCAGGTCGAAATACAACCCGGTGAGCGTGAGCCGGCCCTCGTCGACCGCCCGCCGTACGCTCGGGTAGCTGCTCAGATTGCGCAGCTGCTGGGCGACGTTCGCGGTGATGCAGTCCTCCTCGGACGCCTCCTCGACGGTGAAGTCCGCCTCGGCGAGCCAGGAGCCCAGTGCCGACGGCTGACCCGCCGCGCCGCCCATCATCGCCCGCACGGCGCCGCAGCCGGAGTGGCCGCAGACGGTGATCGTGGAGACGCCCAGGACGTCGACGGCGTACTCGATGCCCGCGCCGACCGACGAGTCGCCGGAGCCGTACGCCGGGACGATGTTGCCGACGTTGCGGATCGTGAACAGGTCGCCCGGGCCGCTCGTGGTGATGAGGTTGGGCACCAGGCGCGAGTCGGCGCAGGTGATGAAGAGCTGCTCGGGCTTCTGCCCGTCGCGGGCCAGGTCGGCGAGGTGAGGCCGGACGAGCGGCGCCACGCTGCGCTCGAACTCGTCGATGCCGGCCTGCATCGCGTCCTGGCGCTGCTGGTCGATCGAGGCCCACTGCGCCCACGATCCCAGGAAGCGAGGCACGCGGCTCTGCGACCGGGCGCCGCCGAGCCGGCCGGACACGGCACGGTGGAACCAGCTGTCGTGGATCTCGCGGATGGTGACGTGGCCGCCGCCGCGCTCGTACGCCTCGCGCCAGTCCTGCACGGTCTCGAAGGCGCCGTGGTCGAGATAGTCGAGGTGCAGTTCGAGGTCGACGTGCTCGCCCTCGGGGATCGCGGACAGCTCGCGGGCCAGGCGGCCGGAGCCGATGAAGGCGAGCGTCCCGGTGATCACGACGGTCCAGCGGCCCTCGGCCGGGGACGTGCGCGTGATCTCGCACCGCGCGAGCCGCGCGAGCATGAACAGCACCGCCGTGGCCATGCCCAGCGCCACGCCCGTCAGCAGGTCGGTGAAGACCACCCCGAGCGCGGTCACCAGGTAGGTGGGCAGCTCGCGGTGCCGTGTGTACGCCTTGATCTGCGCGAGGCTGACCAGCCGGAGCCCCACCACGACGAGCACGGCGGCCAGCGCGGCCAGCGGGATCTGCTCCAGCAGCGCGGCGCAGAGCAGGACGAACACGCCGACCCAGACGCCGTGCAGGATCGCCGACATCCGGGTACGCGCCCCCGCCGCGACGTTCGTGGAACTGCGCACGATGACGCCCGTGACGGGCAGGCCGCCGAGCGCGCCGGAGACCGTGTTCGCGGCGCCCTGGGCGAGCAGTTCCTTGTTGAGGTTGGCGCGCTTGCCGTCGTGCATCCGGTCGACGGCCACCGCGGACAGCAGCGATTCCACGCTGGCGACCAGAGCGATCGTGAGGACGGCGACCGCGATCTGCCAGGCGCTGCCGTCCGGCCACTGTGGCAGGGAGAGCTCCGCGAGCGGGTTCGGCGGCAGGTCGACCCGGGCGACGTCGAAGCCGCCCAGGCTCGCGGTGACGGTGGCGACCACGACGGCGATCAGCGCGGCCGGCAGCAGGGAGGTCTTCACGAAGCGCGGCCAGATCAGCAGGATCGCGATGGTCAGCAGGCCGATGAAGACGGCCTGCGTGTGGTTGGCGAGGACCTGTTTCGGCAGGTCCCGCAGGTTGGCCCAGGCGGAGCTCTGCGGCGCGCCGCCGAGCAGCACGTGCACCTGGCTGAGCGCGATGACGACGCCGATGCCGGCGAGCATGCCGTGCACGACGGCGGGCGACAGGGCGAGCGCGGCCCGGCCGAGCCGGGAGACGCCGAGCCCGAGCTGCACCAGTCCGGCCATCGCGACGATGGCGGTCGTGGCGGCCCAGCCGAAGTCGGCGATGGTCCCGGCGACGATGACGGTGAGGCCGGCGGCGGGACCGCTGACCTGCAGCGGGGCGCCGCTGAGGGCGCCCGCGACGACGCCGCCGACGACGGCGGCGATGAGCCCCGCCATGAGCGGGGCGCCCGAGGCCGCGGCGATGCCGAGCGACAACGGGATGGCGATCAGGAAGACGACGATCGATGCGGGCAGATCGTGGCGGAGCAGGGCCTGCCTGCGGTGGGGCGCATCTACGTCGGGCTTGTCCGGCGTGGGCATGATGGTCCCTTTCGAGCCGTTGCTAGGTGGACAGCGGTACCCCACAAGTGGGATAATTCGGTCACCTTAACCAGGCTCGGTGAACAGACTGTTACATAGCGTGTTACTGCCCGGTACTCTCAGGAGTTTGACAGTCGATCAAGGACGCGGCCGGACCAGCCCGAGGTCGTAGGCGACGATCGTGGCCTGCACGCGGTCGCGGACGCCCAGCTTGGGCAGCAGGGCGTT
>NZ_JAUQWH010000056.1 GCF_030757795.1 Actinoplanes oryzae | reverse complement strand
CACACCGGCGTGGGCATCACCCGCGCCGACATCGCGGCGCAGCCTCGGCGGACGCCTGGGCGGCGGCGATGGTGGCGGTGCGGTTGGCCTCGGCCTCCTGCTCGAGCTTGTAGCGGGCGGCGTCGGCGGGCTTGCGGACCTCGGTGTCGAGCTGGCGCTGCTTGAGCTCGGCGTTGCGCTCGGCGACCTTCTGCTGCTCGGCGAGGATGGCCTGGTCGCGCTCGGCCTGGGCGAGCGGGCCGGCGGCGGCGGACTTGGCCTTGGCGGCGTCGATCTCGGCCTGGATGGCGGCCTGCTTGAGCGACAGGTTGCGCTGGGCCTCGGCGATGGCCTCCTCGGCGAGCAGGCGCTCCTGCTCGGCGGCCTGGCGGGCGCGGGCCTCGGCGATGGCGGCGTCCTTGAGCACGCGGGCGGCCTCGGGACGGCCCAGGTCCTGCAGGTACGAGCCCTCGGCGACGATGTCCTGCAGCTGGAACGTGTCGAGCACCAGGCCCTGGTTGGTCATCGAGTGCTCGGCCTCCTCGGCGACCGCGCTGGCGAAGGCCGCCCGGTCCCGGATGATCTCCTCGACGGTGAGCCGGCCGACGATCGAGCGCAGCGCGCCGGCCAGCACCTCGCGGGTGAAGTCCTCGATCTCGCTCTGCTGGTTGAGGAAGCGCTGCCCGGCGGCGCGGATGGCGTCCTCGGTGCCGCCGACCTTGACGATGGCGACACCGTGCAGCTCGGCGCGGATACCCTGCTTCGACACGGCGCCCTTGATGCTGACGTCGATGCGGCGGCTGGACAGGTCGAGCGACTGCAGCTTCTGCACGACCGGCATCACGAACACCGACGCGCCCATGACGACCTTCTGCCCGGACAGGTCGGTGGAGCTGGTGCCGTCGGCGGACTGGGTCACCCGGCCCTTGCGCCCGGTGATGATGAACGCCTCGTTCGAGCCGGCCACCTTGATCCGGGACAGCACGAATAACACGACCAGGACGGCAAGGACGACAACGCCGATCACGGCGATCACCACGGGGGACATCAGGGCCTCTCAGAGCGGGGGGTCTCGGCGACCCCGGGAGTTTCCTCGACCACGACGCTGGTCTCCGACGGTGCCTCGACCACGAAGACCCGCGCGCCGGCCGGGAGGGGACGGTCGGACCGGGCGTACACCTTGACGGGTTGCCCGCCGAGCCGCAGCCGGACCTCGCCGTACCCGGATCCCGCGGGCACCGGCGTGACGACCACGCCCTGGGTGCCCACGAGATGGTGCCGGGCCGGGGTGGCGTCGGTGGGCATGCTGCGCGCGGCCCGCGACAGGCGCCACGCCAGCCAGGCCGCCGGCACCGCGGCGAGCACCGCGATCACGCCCGCCAGGGCGACCGGCGCCCCGAGCTCCACGGCGATCGCCCCGGCGAAGCCGAGCGCGCCGGCGAACCCCGCGACCACCTCGAGCGGCACCAGCGCGTCGAACGCCGGGAACTCGAACCCGCTGAGCAAGGCGATCGCCAGCACGGCCACACCCGCGCCGCCGATCACCAGGAAAACCACGGTCGCCGTAGCCACCCCTGTTGCCTCTTTCCGCCCCGTCCCGGTCACCGACCGGCGCCATCAGGGTAGGGGACGGCCGCCACCTGCGGTTATCGGCCTCAAGGTCAGGATCAGGAGCAGGCGGCGACGACGGCGTCGCTGAGGTCGCAGAAGTGCTCGGACGCCTCGCCGCTGGGGTGCAGGCGGTTGGTGACGTAGGCCAGGACCAGGTCGCGGTCGGGGTCGGCCCAGGCCAGGCAGGCGTTGGAGCCGTTGTGGCCGAAGGTGCGCGGGCTCGTGCGGCGGCCCAGGGCCCGGATCCGGGTGGGGTCGTCGTCCGGGCCGCCCAGCTGGAAGCCCTGCGACCAGCGGACCGACCGGCCGAAGTACCGGTCGGTCTCCCCCTCGCTCGACGGCGTGAGCAGCTCGGCCGTCGCGGCCGGCGGCAGCACGTCGCCCTCGAGCACGGCCTGGTAGAAGCGGGCCAGGTCGCGGGCCGGGCCCGCCATGGTGGCGGCCGGGACGACCGCCTCGCGCAGCAGCCGGCGGTTGAAGAGCAGCTGGCGGGGCCCGGCCGCGCCGCGCAGCGGGACCCGGTGGCGCCACTGGTGGCGGGGCGTGCCCAGGTGAGTGTGGTGCAGGCCGAGCGGCTCGATCAGCTCGCGGCGCATCAGCTCGCGCAGCGGCTCGCCGGTCGCGCGCTGCAGCACCTCGCCGAGCAGGAAGCCGTAGCTGATCACGTGGTAGGCCGGCGCCGCCCCGGGCGCGTGGTGCGGCCTCGCGGCGGCGAGGGCGCGGGTCGAGCGCTCCCAGCTCGGGCAGGCCAGGGCGTCGCGGACCAGGCTGCGGGCCCACGGGAGACCGGAGCGGTGCTGCAGGACCTGCCGGACCGTGATGCCGTCCTTGCCGTGCGCCGCGAACTCGGGCCAGTGCCGGGCGATCGGGTCGTCGAGGTGGAGCGCGCCCGCGGCGGCCAGGCGGTGGGTGAGCACGGCGATGAACGGCTTGCCCGCCGAGAAGAGCAGGAACGGCACCTCGGGCGGCACGCCCCACGTGCGGTCGAGGACCACCTCGCCGCGGTGCAGCACGACGAGCTGAGCGCTCGCGCCACGCTCGGTGACGAGGTCGGTGACCCGGCTGAGCGCGGCGGCGCCGACATCGGTGACCGGGACGTCGCCGCGATGGTCCATGAGCATGACGTCCAGCTTGACAGCAGGTTAACCGTTTGGCTGCCGTCTGAGCCCCACGTCACCGTCCCGGGTGCCCGCCTTCCCGCGGAGCGCCCGGAGGTCAGCCGGCGTCGCCGTCGACGACGAGGACGCGGGTGAAGTAGTCGGCGAGGTTGGTGGCGAGGGGCTGGCGTTCGCCGGTGCCGGGGGTCCAGAGCCAGATGCGGACCGGCCCCGGCGGCCCGAAGGCTATCCGGTCGCCGCCCCCGGCGTCGTCGTCGCCGAAGAGCAGGAGGTCGTCGGTCTTGGCGTCGGCGTTCTCGCGGACGACCCGGTCCACCGACCAGATCAGCTCCACGCCGTCCGGGCTGCGCACGCCGTCGGTCTCGGCCAGCAGGGTGGCCAGGTCCTCGGGCAGCGGGCCGAGGCGGTCGGCCGCCGCGGCCAGGTCCGGGGCGGGCACACCCGCACTGAGCTGAGCGGACGGCATGACCGCCAGCAGGATGTCGCGCCACGAAACGGCCAGCATGAATGGCATCCTAGACACAACGAAGCCGTCCGTAAGCTCATTGTTGCGCTGAGGTAAAAGTCGTCGCCGGGCGTTGACCGTCGCATATGGATCACCGGAAGCTGTTCTCCGAGGTGGTGCACGGTGGAAGAATCCGGGTACGACGTGGTCATCGTGGGCGGCGGCACCGCCGGCGCGGTGGTCGCCTCGCGGCTGTCGGAGGATCCGGACGTCCGGGTGTGCCTGATCGAGGGCGGCCCGTCCGACGTGGGCGACGACCGCATCCTGCGGCTGCGCAACTGGATCAACCTGCTCGAGACCGAGTTCGACTACGCCTACCGCACGGTGCCCCAGCCACGTGGCAACGACCACATCGTGCACTCGCGGGGCAAGATGCTCGGCGGCTGCTCCTCGCACAACACCATGATCAGCTTGCTCCCCCCGCCCGCCGACTTCGCCGACTGGGTCGCCGCCGGCGCGACAGGCTGGTCGTACGCCGATATGCTCCCCTTTTGGGGTCGCCTCGCCACGCGGATGCAGCCAGTTGTCGAACGCAATCAGCCGTCGACTTCGTCGAGGCCGCGAGCCGCGCGCTCGATGTCCCGATGATTGCGGACTTCAACGCCGGTCCGTTCGCCGAGGGCGCCGGATTCTTCCCGGTCGCCTACGACCCGGCCACCGGGCACCGGCAGAGCTCCTCGGTCGCCTACCTGCACCCCCACCTCGGGCGTCCCAACCTCACGATCCGCACCGGCACGTGGGCCTTCGCGCTGGAGACGGCCGGCGACCGCGTGACCGGCGTGCGGGTCCGCAGCCAGGGCCGGACCGACACCGTCCGCGCCGACGAGTACGTCCTGAGCGCCGGAGCCATCGACACCCCGCGGCTGCTGCTGCTCTCCGGCATCGGGCCCGCCGCCGATCTGGAACGCCTGGGCATCCCGGTCGCCGCGGATCTGCCCGGCGTGGGCGAGAACCTCCTCGACCACCCGGAGTCGCTGATCCTCTGGGAGGCGGCCCGCCCGGTGCCGCCCGAGTCGGCGATGGACGCGGACGCCGGCCTCTTCGTGCGCCGCGACCCGGCCGGCAGCCGCCCCGACCTGATGTTCCACCTCTACCAGATCCCGTTCACGCTGCACACCGAGCGCCTCGGCTACGACGTGCCGGAGCACGGCTTCGGCATGACCCCGAACGTTCCCCGCCCGCGCAGCCGGGGCCGGCTGTGGCTGACGTCGCGGGATCCCGGGGTGCCGCCCGCGCTGGACTTCCGCTACTTCACGGATCCCGGGGGCCACGACGAGCGGACCATCGTGGACGGCCTGCGCCTGGCCCGCGAGGTGGCCGCCACGGAGCCGTTCGCGTCGTGGATCGCCCGGGAGATCGCGCCCGGGCCGCGGGTGCGGACCGATGAGGAGCTTTCCGCGTACGGCCGGGCAGTCCACCACACGGTCTACCACCCCGCCGGAACCTGCCGCATGGGCGCCGGCTCGGACGCGGCGGCCGTGACTGGGCCCGACCTGCGGTTGCGTGGCTTCACCAACGTACGCATCGCCGACGCCTCGGTCTTTCCGCTCATGACCTCGGTCAACCCGGTCGTCGCCGTCCTCATGATCGGCGAGAAGGCGGCCGAGCTGGTGCGGGGTCCCCTGGCCGCGGACGGTGGCGCTCCAGGCACGGCGGACCTGGCGGAGGGCTCGTTCAGCGGCTGACCGAGGAGGGGACCGATGATCACCGTCGACCGTCTGTGGAAAGTGTTCGGTCCCCGCCCGGAGCGGGTTCCCGGCTCGGAGCTGGCCGCGCTGCCCCGCGCCGAGCTGCACCGGCGCACCGGCTGCGTCGCCGCGGTCCGCGACGTGAGCTTCGAGGTGGCCGCCGGGGAGGTGTTCGTGGTCATGGGCCTGTCCGGCAGCGGCAAGTCGACCCTGGTCCGCTGCCTGACCCGGCTGATCGAGCCCACCGCCGGCGACATCGCCATCGGCGGCGACCCGGTGCGCGCCATGAGCCCGAAGCACCTGCGCGAGCTGCGCCGCCACCGGGTGGCCATGGTGTTCCAGCACTTCGGGCTGCTGCCGCACCGGCGCGTGCTCGACAACGTCGCGTACGGCCTGGAGATCCAGGGGACGAGCCGGACGGCCCGCCACCGCCGCGCCGCCGAGGTGCTGGAGCTGGTCGGCCTGGCCGGGCACGAGCAGCAGTATCCCGACCAGCTCTCCGGCGGCATGCAGCAGCGCGTGGGGCTCGCGCGGGCGCTCGCCGGGATCCGGAGGTGCTGCTCTTCGACGAGCCGTTCAGCGCGCTGGACCCGTTGATCCGCCGCGACATGCAGGCCGAGGTGCGCCGGCTGCACGCCGAGGTCGGCAAGACCATGCTGTTCATCACCCACGACCTCGCGGAGGCCCTCACCCTGGGCGATCGCGTCGCGGTCCTCCGCGACGGCGCCCTCGTCCAGGTGGGTACGCCGGAGCAGCTCGTGGGATCCCCCGCCGACGACTACGTGCGCGACTTCGTCCGCGACGTGCCCCGGGCCGACGTCCTGTCGCTGCGCTGGATCGTCCGCCGGACGCCCGATGACCCGGCAAGCGCGACGCCTGCGCCGGCCGCCCTGCCGGCCACCATGCTCATCCGCGACGCCGTGCCCCGGATCCTGCGGGCCCACGAGCCTGTCCCGGTCGTCGACGACGGCCGGGTCATCGGGGTCGTCGGCGTCGACGAGCTGCTGCCCGTCCTGGCCGGTCACCCCGATCGGATACCCGCATGAGCGCCGGCACGGCCGCCGCTGAGGAGGGATCCCGGCCCGCCGCCACCGTGTCCCGATGGCCGCGGCCGGGACGCCGTACCCTCGTCGCGGGACTCGCCGTCGCGGCCGTGGGCGCCTGGCTGGGCGTGCGCACGACGGGGGCCGCGGACAGCGACGACGCGGCCGCCTTCCGGTTCTTCGACGACGTGCGGGACTGGGTGGACGCCCATCGGGACACGCACCCGCTCTTCCGCTACGGCGTCAACTATCTCCGGCTCGCCGTCGTCGAGGTGGTCGGGTTCGTGCAGACGCTCCTGCACCTGCTGAGCGGTCCGGGCACGATCGCCGCCGTGGGCGCGGTCGCGTTCCTGGCGGCGGGGATCCGCACCGCGGTCCTGGCCGTCGCCGGGTTCCTCGGGCTCGGGCTGCTCGGCCTGTGGGAGGCGAGCATCGACACGCTCGCGCTGACCCTGGCCGCGGTCGTGCTCGCCGTGCTGATCGGGATGCCGCTCGGGGTGCTCGCGGCGCACGTGTCCCCGGTCGGCGCGGCGCTGCGGCCGGTGCTGGACGTGATGCAGATCCTGCCGACGTTCGCGTACCTCGCGCCCATGACCCTGCTGTTCTCGATCGGCGAGCCGGCCGCGGTGATCGCGACCCTGATCTACGCGGTGCCGGTCACCGTCCGCATCACCGAGCTCGGCATCCGCGGGGTCTCCCCCGTCGCCGTGGAGGCCGCCACGGCCCTCGGATCCACGCGCGGGCAGGTGCTGGCCAAGGTGCGGCTGCCGATGGCCCGGGCGAGCCTCGCCCTGGCCGTCAACCAGACGATCATGATGGCGCTGTCGATGGTCGTGGTGACCGCCCTGATCGACGCGCCCGGGCTGGGGCAGGACATCGTGCGCGCCCTGGAACGCGTCAACGTCGGCGCGGCCTTCGACGCGGGCCTCGCGATCGTGCTGCTCGCCGTCGTCCTCGACCGGATCACCACGGGCGCCGCCCGGCGGGCCACGGTGCACCGCTCGACGCGTACCCGACTGATCAGAACCGGTCTGGCAGCCGCCGCGGTCCTCGCGGTGAGCCTGATCCCGTGGGGGTCCGGCCATCCCGGGTACTCGTTCGCGCCGGTGGTCAACGACCTCACCGGCTGGGTGGAGCTGCACTGGTACGACGCCACCGACGCGCTCCGCAACGCCGTCAGCGCCGTGCTTCTCAACCCCTTGGAGTCGCTGCTCACGACCACGCCCTGGTGGTTCTTCGTCCTGGTCGTCGCGGTGTTCGGCACGCTCGGCGGGGGCTGGCGCTCCGCGCTGGTCGCCGCGCTCGCCGCCGCCGGGATCGCCGGGCTGGGGCTGTGGCTGCACGCCATGCAGACCCTGGCCACCGTGCTGGTCGCGACGCTGGTGACGATGGTGCTCGGGATCCTGTCCGGCGTCCTGTGTGCCCGGCACGACCGGTTCGCGGCGGCACTGCGGCCGATCCTGGACGCGGCGCAGACCATGCCGTCGTTCGTCTACCTGCTGCCGGCCGTCGCGCTCTTCGGGGCGAGCCGGTTCACCGCGATCGCCGCCGCGGTCATCTACGCCGTACCCCCGGTGGTGCGCCTGGTCGAACGCGGCGTGCGCGACGTGCCCGCCGAGGCCGTCGAGGCCGCCCGGGCGGCCGGCTCGACCCCCGCCCAGCTGCTCTGGAAGGTGCAGCTGCCGCTGGCCCGCCGGGGCCTGCTGCTCGCCGCCAACCAGGGCATCGTCATGGTCCTCGCCATGGTCGTGGTCGGCGGGCTGGTCGGCGCGGGCGCCCTGGGCTACGACGTGGTCGCCGGCTTCGCCCAGCGCGAGGACTTCGGCAAGGGCCTGGCCGCCGGCTTCGCGATCGTCCTGCTCGGCATCGTCCTCGACCGCCTCACCCAAGGTTTCGCGAAGGAGCGCGCCTCATGAGATGGGCCCTGATCACCTCCACCACGCTGCTGCTGGCCGTCGCGGGCTGCGGCGGCGCCTCCTCCACCGCCGGCACCGACGCCCCCGCCGCGAAGGGCACAGTCAAGATCGCGATCAACCCCTGGGTCGGGTACGAGGCCAACGCGGCCGTCCTGGGATACCTCCTCGAGCACGAGCTCGGCTACACCGTCGAGGAGAAGAACCTCAAGGAGGAGGTCTCGTGGCAGGGGTTCGAGACCGGAGAGGTCGACGTCATCGTCGAGAACTGGGGTCACGACGACCTCAAGAAGACCTACATCGACGAGAAGAAGGTCGCCGTCGACGCGGGCCCGACCGGCAACAAGGGCATCATCGGCTGGTACGTCCCCCAGTGGATGGCCGACAAGTACCCGGACATCACCGACCACACGAACCTGAACAAGTACGCCGGGCTCTTCAAGACCTCGGAATCCGGCGGCAAGGGTCAGCTGCTCGACGGCGACCCGTCCTTCGTGACCAATGACGCCGCCCTGGTGTCCAACCTGAAGCTGAACTACAAGGTCGTCTACTCCGGCTCCGAGGCCGCCCTCATCAAGGCCGCCCAGCAGGCCACGGCGCAGCAGAAGCCGCTGCTGTTCTACTTCTACGAGCCGCAATGGCTGTTCGCCAAGGAGAAGTACGTCCGGGTGAAGCTGCCCGCCTACACCGCCGGCTGCGACGCGGATCCCAAGAAGGTCGCCTGCGACTATCCCGATTACGTCCTCGACAAGATCGCGAGCAAGAAGTTCGCGGACACGGGCGGCCCGGCCTATCAGCTGATCAAGAACTTCACGTGGACCAACGACGACCAGAACCTCGTCGCGGACTATCTCACCAACCAGGGCATGGACCACGAGCAGGCCGCCGAGAAATGGGTCAAGGAGCACGAGGCCACCTGGAAGCCCTGGATCCCGTCGTGAGGATCGTGGTCATCGGCGCGGGCATCGTGGGATGCGCCCTGGCCGACGAGCTGACCCGCCGGGGCGCGACGGACGTGACCGTGCTCGACCAGGGCGACCTGGCCGACACCGGCGGATCCAGCTTCCACGCCCCGGGACTCGTCTTCCGCACCAACCCGTCACGGATGATGGCGTCCCTCGCGAAGGACACGGTGGCGAGGTATCAGGAGCTCGGCTGCTTCGACCCGGTCGGCAGCCTGGAGGTGGCGACGACGCCGGAGCGGCTGCGGGAGCTGCACCGCCGGCACGGGTTCGCGCAGTCGTGGGGGATCCCGTCGCGGGTGATCGGGCCCGAGGAGTGCGCCGAGCGGTATCCGCTGCTGGCCGTCGGCGCGGGCGGGCTCTCTCCGGCGGAGGGCGCGGTGCTGGGCGGGCTCCTTCCGGCGGAGGGCGCGGTGCTGGGCGGGCTGCTCGTTCCCGGCGACGGGCTGGCCCGGGCGGCGGCCGCGTGCCAGGTGCAGGCCGGCCTGGCGATCGAGCGCGGCGCGACGTTCCTCGGCCACCAGCGGGTCGTCGCGATCGACCGGGCCGGCGGGCGCGTCACCGGTGTGCGCACCGACGACACCACGTACCCGGCCGACGTGGTCGTGAGCTGCGCCGGCTTCTGGGGGCCGGTCGTCGGGCGCCTGGCGGGCGTCCCGGTCCCACTGCTGCCCATGGCCCACCAGTACGTCCGGACGGGCCCCGTCGCCGCCCCACCGGCCCCGATCCTGCGCCACCAGGACCGCGACCTGTACTTCCGCTCGCACGGCGACCACCTCGGCATCGGCTCCTACCTGCACCGCCCGATGCCCGTGGACCCCACGGCGCTGCGCGGGTCGATCCTGCCGTTCACCCCGGACGACTTCGCCGAGTCGTGGGACGCCGCCCGGGCGCTGCTGCCGGGCCTGCGCGACGCGGCGATCGCGCACGGCTTCAACGGCGTGTTCTCGTTCACGCCCGACGGCTTCCCGCTGCTGGGCGAGTCCCGGACGCTGCGCGGCTTCTGGACCGCCGAGGCCGTCTGGGTCACCCACTCCGCGGGCGCCGCCCGGGCCGTCGCCCGGTGGATCGTCGACGGGCGGCCGGGGCTGGACGTGCACGAGGGGGACCTCAACCGGTTCGCGGACGCGCGGACGTCCCCGTCGTACGTGCGCGAACGCTCGATCCGCAGCTTCATCGAGGTGTACGACATCGTGCACCCGCAGGATCCGCCGTCGGTGCGCGGTCTGCGGGTGAGCCCCTTCCACGAACGCCAGGCCGCCCTGGGCGCGGTCTTCGGCGAGGCCGCCGGGTGGGAGCGACCCCTCTGGTACGAGTCCAACGCCTCCCTCCCCGGGGCTGGCCTGCCGGACCCCGCAGGGGCTGACCCTCGGAGTGACCTTCTCGACGGCCTCGGGGCCGGCTTCCGGCTGGACGAGTGGTCGGCGCGGCACTGGTCGCCGATCGCGGGCGCGGAGGCCCGGGCGACGACCGAGCACGTCGCTCTCTACGACATGAGCCCGCTGACCCGGCTCGAGGTGACCGGGCCGGTGTCGTTCCTGCAACGGCTGACCAGCAGCAACGTCGATCGGCCGGTCGGGTCGGTCACGTACACGCTGCTGCTCGACGACGCGGGCGGGATCCGCAGCGACATCACGGTGGCCCGGCTGGGGCCCGAGCTGTTCCAGGTGGGCGTGAACGGGCCGCTCGACACCGCGTACCTGGAGTCGCTCGCGCCGCCCGGGGTGAGCGTGCGCGACGTCACGGGCGGGACGTGCGGGGTGGGCCTCTGGGGTCCGAAGGCCCGGGACCTGGTCACGCCGCTCACCGATCTGGACGTCACGCACGAGGGCTTCGGATACTTCCGCTGCCGGCAGGGGCACCTGGGCGACGTGCCCGTGACGATGCTGCGCGTGTCGTACGTGGGCGAGCTGGGCTGGGAGATCTACACCAGCGCCGACCTGGGCCGCCGGCTCTGGGACACGCTGTGGGCGGCCGGGGCGGAGCACGGTCTCGTGGCCGCCGGGCGGGCGGCGTTCCAGAGCCTCAGGCTGGAGAAGGGCTATCGCGCCTGGGGTATTGACATGACGACCGAGCACGACCCGTACGAGGCCGGTCTCGGCTTCGCCGTCCACCCGGACAAGGGCGACTTCCCCGGCCGGGCCGCCCTGCTCGCCAAGCCCCCGCCCACCCGTCGCCTCGTCCCCCTGGTCCTCGCACACCCCACGCCCTGCGCCCCGGCACCCGCCCCAGCCGCCGCGGCTGCACCCGCCCCGGCCGGCGCCGCAGCACCCGCCGCCGCAGCCCTGGCACCCGCCTCCGCCACCGCGGGGGCACCTACCCCTGCCGCCGCCGCACCCGCCTTGGCCGCCACGACCGAGATGACACCGTCAGCCGCGACCGAGATGACGACGTCAACGGGCAGGGAGGTGACGGTGTCAGCGCGGGGCGCGGCGACGGTGGTGCCGGTGGGCGGGGAACCTGTGTACGTCGGCGGGACCGCCGTCGGCTATGTGACCAGCGGCGCCTACGGTCACATCGTGGGGGCGGCGATCGCGTACGCGTGGCTGCCCGCCGCGCTGGCCGTGCCCGGGACCGCCGTGCACGTCGGCTGGTTCGACCGGCGGGTTCCGGCCACGGTGGCCGCGGAGCCGCTCGTCGAGGCGACAGGGGCGAGAGGAAAGCAATGACGACGTACGACGTGATCGTGGCCGGGCTGGGCGGCATGGGCAGTGCGACGGCCTACCACCTGGCGTCCCGGGGGCTGCGCGTGCTCGGGCTCGAGAAGTTCGGCCCGGCGCACGACCGGGGCGCCAGTCACGGCGGCTCGCGCATCACGCGGCAGTCGTACTTCGAGGGGGCCGACTACGTGCCGCTGCTGCTCCGGGCGTACGAGCTGTGGGAGCGGCTGGCGCACGACTCCGGCCGGGACGTGATCAGGCTGACCGGCGGGGTCATGGTCGGGCGGCCGGAGAGCCGGACCGTGTCGGGCAGCCTGGCCAGCGCGCGGCGGTGGGGGCTGAAGCACGAGATGCTCGACGCGGCCGAGCTGCGCCGGCGCTTCCCCGAGATGGATCCCGAGCCGGACGAGGTGGCGCTCTTCGAGGCCAAGGCGGGATACGTACGCCCCGAGGAGACCGTGCTCGCCCACCTCGACCTGGCCGCGCGGGCCGGCGCCGAGCTGCGCTTCCACGAGCCGATGACCCGGTGGGAGGAGACGGCCGGGGGCGGCGTCCGGGTCGACACGCCCGCCGGGTCGTACACCGCGGGCAAGCTCGTGGTCACACCGGGCCCGTGGGCGCCGCAGCTGCTGGCCGACCTGGGCATCGCGTTCACGATCGAGCGGCAGGTGCAGTACTGGTTCCGGCCGTCGGGCGGCGACTTCGCGAGCCTGCCCATCTACATCTGGGAGGATGCGGCCGGCAGCCAGGTGTACGGCTTTCCCGACGCCGGCGAGGGCGCGAAGATCGCGTTCTTCCGCCGCGGGGAGGTCACCACGCCGGAGACGATCGACCGCGAGGTGCACGACGACGAGATCGCGGCCATGGCGACCCGGGCCGGGCAGCACTTCCCGCAACTGCCCGGGACGTTCCTGCGCGCCAAGACGTGCCTCTACAGCAACACGCCGGACGAGCACTTCGTCATCGCCACGCATCCGGCGCACGCCGCGGTGACCGTGGCGTGCGGGTTCTCCGGGCACGGCTTCAAGTTCGTACCCGTGGTCGGCGAGATCGTCGCGGATCTGGCGGTCGCGGGATCCACCCGGCACCCGATCGCGCTGTTCGACCCGGCGCGCTTCACCGCACAGGAGGTTCCGTGACGGCGAGCCTGCACCCCACGCTGCCCGGCCACTACTACACCGATCCCGCGCTGTTCGCCGTGGAGCAGGCGCGGATCTTCGAAGCGATGTGGTTCTGCGCGATCCGGGGCTCGGACCTGCCGGCCCCGGGCGCCTTCCGGACGGTCCGGATCGGGCGCGAGTCCGTGCTGATCACCCGGTCCGCGGGCGGGGTGCGCGCCTTCCTCAACGTGTGCCGCCATCGCGGGGCGCAGCTGTGCACCACCGAGTCGGGCACGGTGAAACGGACGTTCCGGTGCACGTACCACGCCTGGGCCTACGACCTCGACGGCACGCTGGTCGCCGCGCCCAACCTGGTCAAGATGCCGGACATCGACCGCACCGAGTACGGCCTGCGACCGCTCGCCGTCCGCGAATGGCTGGGATACGTCTGGGTGTGCCTCGCCGACGATCCGCCGTCGTTCGAGTCCACCGTCCAGGGCGCGGTGGTCGAGCGCCTCGGCGACCTGGCCGCCATCGACCGCTACGGCATCGAAGACCTGGCGGTCGGCCGGCGCATCACGTACGACGTCCGCGCCAACTGGAAGCTCATCGTCGAGAACTTCATGGAGTGCTATCACTGCTCGACGATCCACCCCGAGCTGGTGCACGTGCTCCCCGAGTTCGCGGGCGGCTACGCGGCCCAGTACTACGTCGGGCACGGCGCCGCCTTCGCCCCCGGCGTCGAGGGCTTCACGGTCGACGGCTCGGCCGGGGTCACCACCATCGACGGCATCGACGCCGCGCAGGACCGCCGCTACTTCGCCGTCACGATCAAGCCGCAGGTGTTCGTCAACCTGGTGCCCGACCACGTGATCCTGCACCGCATGTATCCGCTCTCGGCCGATCGGACGATCGTCGAGTGCGACTGGCTGTACCTGCCGTCGGTCGTCGCGTCGGGCGCCGACCTGTCCCGCTCGGTGGAGCTGTTCGACCGCGTCAACCGGCAGGACTTCGAGGCGTGCGAGCGCTGTCAGCCGGGGATGAGCTCCCGCGCGTACGCGCAAGGGGGTGTTCTGGTCCCGAGCGAGCACCACATCGGCGCCTTCCACGCATGGGTCCGCGACAGGGTCGGCTGAGGCGCCGGGCCACCGCGCCATGGGCAACCGTGGAGTGCCGCGTGGCGCGCGCCACCGCCCCGGCCGGGGGCCCGCTCTGCGAGCAGCGCCGCGCGCCACGGAGACCGACGCCGCACGGCACGGGGACCGGGGCCGCGGGGCGGAGGCCAGCACCGCGCGCCGCGAGGGCCGGCGCCGCGCGGTGCGCCGGCGGCGCGGGGTGCGGCCGGAGCCGCGCGGTGCGGGCCGGAGCCGCGCGGTTGTTTCCGACTCATGTGAGCGTTAACATCCGGGCCATGACCTACGGTTCCGCCGCCTTGCGCGAGGCTGTCCTGCGCGCCAACCAGATGATCCCGGCGACCGGGCTGGCCGCGCTCACGTGGGGCAACGTCAGCGGCGTCGACCGCGAGGCCGGGCTCTACGTGATCAAGCCGTCCGGCGTCGCGTACGAGGACCTGACCCCGGAGAAGCTGGTGCCGGTGAGCCTGGAGACGGGCAAGGTGCTGGACGGGGACCTGCGGCCTTCCGTGGACAGTGAGACGCACCGGGCCTTCTACCTGGCGTGGCCGTCGGTCGGCGGGATCACGCACACGCATTCGGCCAACGCGGTCGCCTTCGCGCAGGCCGACCGGGACATCCCGGTGCTGGGCACCACGCACGCGGATTCGTTCAGCGGGCCCGTCCCGGTCGCCCGGCACCTGACGCCCGAGGAGTGCGCGGTCGACTACGAGCTCAACACCGGGCACGCCATCATCGACACGGTCGGCGGCGACGAGGAGGCGCAGGGCATGCCGGTCGCCCTGGCCGCCCATCACGGCCCGTTCACGTGGGCCGCCACCGCGCAGAAGTCCGTCGAGTACGCGATCATCCTCGAGAAGGTCGCCGAGATGGCCCTCAAGACGCTGTCGCTGAACGCGGCCGCCGCGGTGCCGCCGCACCTGCAGGAGCGGCACTTCAAGCGCAAGCACGGCCCGGGCGCCTACTACGGCAACCCCAGCCACTCCTGACCCGGGAAGCGCAACCAGAAACGACGGCCCCGCCGGGCATCGGGCACCGGGCAAGGCAGCATGCGGAAGGGCCGCCCCGCCGAAGCGGGGCGGCCTCAGCCGATCAGCGTCGGGATCCGCTCGAACAGCTGCGTCGTGAACTTCACCATCTCCGCCAGCATCCAGTTGCCGCTGAACAGGATGGCCGCGCCGACCGCGGCCGCCTTCGGCACGAACGACAGCGTGGCCTCCTGGATCTGCGTCACGGACTGGAACAGCGAGATGGCGAACCCGATGGCCAGCGCGGTGAGCAGCGTCGGTGCGGACAGCTTCGCCGCGATGGTCATCGCCTGCAGCCCGAGCTCCACGATCTGCGTGTCCGTCATGCCCTCCTGTTCGGGCCCTGAAGGATTCCGAGAAGTGCAGGACGGTTGCAATCGGGTTGACGGCGGTACCCACCGATCACGCCGGCCCCAGGGGCATCACGAGGCAGCGGGCAGCACATGGTCGGCGATCTTGTCGGTGGACAGGCACAGCGAGCACACGTACGCGTCGTGCGTCCGGCAGGCCGCCATGTCCGGCCGCTCGTACTGCTGCCGGCAGACGTGGCAGGTCAGCTGCTCCCCCGACGGGTTGCCGAACTCGTCGTACATCGGCAGCGGGATCCCGTCGTCGGCGCGGCGCAGGTAATACCTGCCCCGCGTGGCGAGCGCGATGATCGGCGGCAGCACGACGCCCAGCACGATCGCGACCAGCGGGGAGTACGGCTTGAGGGTGTCGCCCAGCGCGCCGAAGAAGGCCAGGATCGACAGGCCCGCGGCGAGCAGCATCGAGCCGAAGCCGACCGGGTTGACGGCGTAGAGCATGCCGCGGCGGAACTCGGGCTCCTTGGGCGACAGCTTGAGGACGTACTTGTTGATGGCGATGTCGGATGCGACGACCACGACCCAGGCCATGCCGCAGTTGGCGTAGAAGCCGAGGATCGTGTTGAGGAAGTCGAACATGTTCGCTTCCATCAGCACCAGCGCGATGGCCAGGTTGACGCCGAGGAAGACGATGCGGCCCGGGTAGTGCTTGGTGACGCGGGTGTACGAGTTGGTCCAGGCCAGCGAGCCGGAGTAGGCGTTGGTGACATTGATCTTGATCTGGCTGATCACCACGAGCACGACGGCGAGGGTCAGGGCGAGCCAGCCGGGCATGATGTCGCGGTAGATCTCCAGGAACTGGTGCACCGGCTGGTTGGCCACGGCGGCGCCGTCGGTCACGCTGGCGATGATGTAGACGGCGAGGAACAGGCCGATGATCTGCTTGATCGCGCCGAAGATGACCCAGCCGGGGCCGGCGAGGACGACCGCGGTCCACCACTTGCGGGAGTTCTCCGGCGTACGCGGGGGCATGAAGCGCAGGTAGTCGATCTGCTCGGCGATCTGCGCGATCAGCGACAGGCACACGCCCGCGGCCAGCATGATCGAGCCGAGGTTCGTCCCGCCGGCGCCGTCCTCGCCCTGGTAGGCGAAGAAGCTGTCGATCGAGTCGGGGTGACTGATCAGCAGGTACGCGAAGGGCAGCACCATGAGCACGAGCCACAGCGGCGTGGTCCACACCTGCAGCGTCGACAGCACCTTCATGCCGTAGATCACCAGCGGGAAGATGACGAGCGTGCTGACGGCGTAACCGAGCCACAGCGGGACGTGCAGTCCCAGCTGCAGCCCCTGGGCCATGATCGAGCCCTCGAGGGCGAAGAAGATGAAGGTGAAGGTGGCGAAGATGACGTTGGTGACCACCGAGCCGTAGTAGCCGAAGCCGCTGCCCCGGGTGATCAGGTCGAGGTCCAGGTTGTACCGCGCGGCGTAGTAGGCCAGCGGGAAGCCGGTCAGGAAGATGACCACGGCGAAGACGCCGATGCCCCAGAGTGCGTTCGTCGTGCCGTACGAGATGCCGATGTTCGCGCCGATCGCGAAGTCCGCCAGGTAGGCGATGCCACCGAGTGCAGACACCGCCACGACCCCGGTCGACCAGCGCCGGTAGCTGCGCGGGGCGAACCGGAGCGTGTAGTCCTCGAGGGTCTCGTGGGTCGCGGCGCGGACATCGGCATCCGCAGCGGGGATCTCAGTCGTCATGGGCCGCCTCCGTCGTCTCGGATGCGGCCAACCTAGAAACGAACCGTTACAGCCCCATTACCATTCGTGGTCAGGCATGGACGCTCGTCACTCGGCCTTCGACTCCGTACCGGTGTCGCCGCCCGCGCCGACCCAGACCGCCTTGAGGTTGCAGAACTCGCGGATGCCCGCGGCGGACAGCTCCCGGCCGTACCCGGAGTCCTTCACGCCCCCGAAGGGCAGCTGCGGATAGGACGTCACCATGCCGTTGACGAACACCGCGCCGGCCTCGAGCCCGTCGATCAGGCGCTCCGCCTCGAGCGAGTCGTCGGTCCAGGCGTTCGACCCCAGCCCGTACGGGACGGCGTTGGCCAGCTCGAGCGCCTCCTCCAGCGAGCCGGCCCGGTAGACGCCGGCGACCGGCCCGAACACCTCCTCGGCGTACATCCGCATGTCCGGCGTGAGATCCGTGACGACGGTCGGCGGATACCACCAGCCGTCGCCGTCGGGACGTGCGCCGCCGCAGCGTACGGTGGCGCCCTTGGCCACGGCGTCGGCGACCTGCTCCTCCACGTCCGCCCGCCCCTGCTCGGTGGCCAGCGGCCCGACATCCGTGCCGTCCTGCATCGGATCCCCGACCGTCAGCGCGGACATGTTCTTGACGAACGCGTTCACGAACTCGTCGTACACGTCGGTGTGCACGATGAACCGCTTGGCGGCGATGCACGACTGGCCGTTGTTCTGGCAGCGCGCGGTCGTGGCCACCCGGGCGGCCTCCGCCACGTCGGCGCTGGGCAGCACGATGAACGGGTCGCTGCCGCCCAGCTCCAGGACCGTCTTCTTCAGCTCGCGCCCGGCGATCGCGGCGATCGAGCGGCCGGCGCCCTCGCTGCCGGTCAGGGTCGCCGCCCGTACGCGGGGATCGGTCAGGATCTTCTCGACGGCGTCCGAGCCGACCAGCAGCGTCTGGAACGCGCCGGCCGGAAAGCCCGCCCGGGCGAAGAGCTCGCCGAGGTAGAGCGCGGTCTGCGGCACGTTGGAGGCGTGCTTGAGCAGGCCGGTGTTGCCCGCCATCAGCGCCGGCGCCGCGAAGCGCATCGCCTGCCAGAGCGGGAAGTTCCACGGCATGACCGCCAGGACGGGCCCGAGCGGCTGATACCGCGCGTACGCCCGCAGCGCCCCGACCGCCTCGGCGTCGGCCGGCTCGTCGGCGAGGAAGGTCCCGGCGTTGTCGGCGTAGTAACGGCACGCCGTCGCGCACTTGACCACCTCGGCCTTGGCCGCCGTCAGCGTCTTGCCCATCTCGAGGGTCATCAGGGCGCCCACCTCGTCCTGCTCCGCCTCGAGCAGGTCGGCGGCGGCCCGCAGCCACTGCGCCCGTTGCTCGAACGTCGTGCCGCGCAACTCCCGGAAGGCCTCGGCGGACCGCCCGATCGCGGCGTCGATCTGCTCGTCCGTCAGCGCCTCGAACGTCTTCAGCACCTCGCCGGTGACGGGGTTGGTGGTGGCTATCGGCACAGGTCTCACCTCATCGCAATCGTCTGTCACCGATCGCCATACCCGCGCCGCCGCGGTCCAGTCGCCGCTCAGCCCTTCAGCCCGGCCAGCGCCGCGCTGTCGTGGTGCCGCCCCTGCCGGATGACACCGCTCACCGCGTGCAGATGCGCGACGGCCGTGGTGGGATCCGCGTCGAGCAGCACGAGATCCGCCTCCTTGCCGGCCTCGACCACGCCGGCGTCCCGCTCACGGCGCAGGAAGCGCGCCGGGTCCACGGTCGCCGCCCGCAGGATCCGCAGCGGGCTGAGCCCCGCCTGCGCCAGCAGGTCGAACTCGTCGTGCAGCGACGCACCGGGCACCACCCAGGCGGCGCCGACCGCGTCGGTGCCGGCCAGCAGCGGCGCGCCCTCCTCGGCGAGGATCTTCACCAGGCGCAGCTGCAGCGCGAACTGGCCGGCGAAGATCTCCCGCTGCGCCGCGTCGAACTTCTTGCGGAAACGGGCGGCCGCCGCAGTCCACGCCTTGCGCTCCTTCGCCGTCACATGGCGCAGGTCGGGATCGGCGGCGAACTCCGGGGCGTCGCACAACTGCTGGGCCTTCACGCGGATCAGGGTCGGGCAGTTCCACGTGTCGCGGGCGGCGAACTCCTGCGCCAGCTCCCGGGCCCGCTGCTCGTCGAAGCTCGCGATCACGTCCCGCGTGGCGGCCAGCGTCGCCGGGGTGGTGAGCTGCGCCGGGTTGACGACGATGCGGTCGAGCAGCTTCGCGGCCACGCGGTCCGCGAACGGGATCCGGAACGGAGGCGCCTTGATCGGACGGGGCGCCGGCGTCCCGTGGCACGAGCAGTCGGCCAGCACGCCCAGGCCCGGCCCGAGGTGCTCGATCGAGCGGAAGCCGGCGCGGGCCGCGGCGCGTACGTCGATGCCCGCCGGCAGGTGCCCCACCACCGGCAGCCCGTGCCGGTCCGCCTCGGCCTGCACCGCGAAGTAGACCTCCGGCGTGATGATCGCCGCCTTGACGAAGTCCACCCCGGCTCGCGCCTGCCGTCGCACCTCCGCGACGGCCGCGGCGGGCGTGCCGGCGTTGATCGGCGTGAGCACGGCGCCGCTGGTGGCGAGCAGGGCGGGCGCCCGGTCGCCCCGGGCCGTGCCGCGACCGCCGCTCATCTGCCGGAAGCCGGTGATGCCGTGGGCGAGCATCAGCCCCAGCTCGCGGCGCGGATCGGCGCGGTTGAGCGGGTGCGCGTGCATGTCGGCGAAGCCGGGCACCACGAACCGGCCCCGCCCGTCGACGTCGCCCGGGCCACCGGCCGTGGCCGTCACCTGCGCGATGCAGTCGCCCTCGACCCGCACGTCCTGGTGCGCCGTGACCACCCCGTCCCGGGGATCCACGACGGCGACATCAGCGATCAGCACGGGCGGCCTCCTTCCGGTTAGTGAACAGATTTGTTCACTAACGACCGTACCAGCAGAATGGCGGGGTGAGCACGCAGCCCGCCACCCGCCGCCGCGGCCGAGCCCTGACCGAGGCGATCCACCTCGCCACGCTGGAGGAACTCGCCCGCACCAGCTTCGCCGAGCTGTCCTTCGACAAGATCGCCGCGGCCGCCGGCACCGGCAAGGCCGCGCTCTACCGCCGCTGGCCGAACCCGGAGACTTTGGTGCTGGCCGCGCTGACCGACCCGGCCACCGGCTTCGGCGACCCCCTGACCCCACCGGGTACGGGCTCCCTGCGCGCCGATCTGATGACGCTGCTCACCCGGTTCACCGACATTCTCGGCCAGCCCCGCGGGCGGGCCCTGCGGCCGCTGATCGCCTACCGGCACCAGCATCCGGCCCTGTTCGCCGAGGTGTGGGCCGCGGTGATCCAGCCCGCCCAGGAGACGCTGCTCGCCGTCCTGGCCGCGGCCGCCGCCCGGGGCGAGGCCGACCCCGCCCGGGTGACTCCCCGCGCCGCCGCGGTGGGTCCCCGCATGCTCCTGCTCGAGGCCTGGGCGACCGGCGAGGCGGACGCCGGCGAGGTGGCCGCCGTGGTCGACGAGATCCTGCTGCCGCTGCTGACGAGGCCCGCCCGATGACCGCCGGCCTGACCTACGACGAGGTGGGCGCCACGCGCGCGGAGACCCTCCCACCCGGGTACGGCCACATGGTCCGCGACACCGTCATAGGCCACGGGTCCGGCGTCTTCGCGCGCGCCGCCGAGGGCCTGTTCACGTGGCAGATGCACCGCCGCGCCGGGCTGCGCGTGCCGGCCGGCGCGGACCGGGCGGCCCCGGACGTCGTCGTGGTGCTGCGTGCTCTCGTGCTCCGGATCCCCTGCCGCGTCGTCTACACGGTCGAGACGGACACCTGCCGGGGCTTCGCCTACGGCACCCTGCCCGGCCATCCCGAGCAGGGCGAGGAGGCGTTCCTCGTGCACCTGCTGCCCGGCGGCGCCGTCCGCGCCCGGATCCGCGCCTTCTCCCGCCCCGCGACGCTGCCGGCCCGGCTGGGCGGCCCGGTGACCCGCGCCGTCCAGCAGCTCGTCACGGACCGCTACGTGCGCGCCCTGCGCGACCTCGGCACGCCGTCAGACCTCCGCTGACCCGGCGTCGAGCGCGTCCAGAACCGCCTCGCCGTTGTCGCGCGCCCACTCGGTCAGCACGTGGATCGGCTCGATGAGCGTGGCGCCGAGCGGGGTGAGCTCATCGCCCGCCTCGAGGCGGCCGGGCGGCGCTTCAGCGGCGTCGCGGTCGACCCGGACCCGCTCGCCCTGCGCCGGCTCGCCGCTGCGGGTCCACGTGCAGGAGACCTTCCCCTTCGAGCGGGTCGCCGACGCGCACCGGCTGCTCGAGGGTGGTCACCTGCGCGGCAAGGTCGTCCTCACCGTGTGAGGCTTCAGCCCACCTCCTGAACGATCTTCAGCAGGAGATCCATCGCGCGGCGCCGCTCGTCGCCCGAGCCCAGATGGGCATCCGGCACGATCAGCTCGTCCAGGCCGATCTCCCGGTACGTCGCGACGGCCTCGGCCAGCAGCGCCGGCGAGCCTCCGATGGCCGGCATGCCCGTATCGGGGAGCGGGCCGTCCACGACGGTGAGCGCCTGCGCCGTCCGCGCGATGGCCCGGGGGTCGCGCCCGACCTTGGCGCACCACTCGTCGAGCACGTGTGACTTGTGGGCGATGACGTCGGGCAGGCCCCAGGTGTTCCAGAGGTCGGCACGCTCGGCGACGACCCGGAGCATCCGCTGCTCGCCCTTGGCGCCGATCATGACGGGCAGCGGGCTCTGGATCGGCTTGGGCTCACAGACGGCGTCGGTGAGCTGGTAATACGTGCCGTCGACGGTGGTGCGCGGGTCGCGGAGCAGCCCCTGGATCACGTCGAGGCCCTCGACGAACCGGTCGATGCGCTGCTTGATCGGCGGGAGCTCGATGCCGTACTGCTCGTGCTCGTTGATCTGCCACCCGGCGCCGACGCCGAGCGTGAAGCGGCCGCCGCTGATGTGATCGACGGTCGCGGCCATGTTGGCCAGGACGGCCGGGTGCCGGTAGGTCATCCCGTAGACCAGGGTGCCGATCCGCACCCGGGGCACGGCCGCCGCGAGCGCCGCCACCAGCGAGCCGGCCTCCAGCAGCGGCGCCGTCCCGGGGAACGAGGTGCCGGCGTTGGGCATGAAGTGGTCGGCGATCCAGACGCCGTCCCATCCGGTCTGTTCGGCGTGACGGGCGGCGTCGAGGATGTCCGCGTACGGCTGGGTCGCCCGCGGCCAGAGGGAGAGTCGCATGCGATCACCCTGCCACGTGCCGTTTGAGAACGCTCGTTCTTGACTGGTCGTTCTCCAACGCGTACGGTCGTGGCATGGGCAGGCCGAGAGGGTTCGACGAGCAGCAGGCGGTGGCCGCGGCGGCCGAGCTGTTCGCGGGGCGCAGCTACGACGGCACGTCCGTCGACGACCTCGTCAGCCGCACGGGCGTGCACCGCGGCAGCCTCTACAAGACGTTCGGCAGCAAACGTGGCCTTTATCTCGCCGCCCTGCGCCACCACGTCGACCAGGACGTGACGCGCATCGCCGGATCGAGCGACCCGGCCCGGGCCCTGCTCGCCTCCGGCGGCACCGAGCTGGGCTTCCTGCTGCTCGCGGCGGCCGAGCGCGCCGCCGTGGACGACGAGGTCGCCGCCGAGGTCGGGCGCGCGCTCGACCTGCTCGACGCCGCGCTGCGCCCCGCCGGCAGCGACCCGGACCGGGCCGCCGACCTGACCGCCGCCCTGCTCGGCCTGCTGCTGCGCGCCCGCGCCCAGCCCGGCCGGGCCACCGGCGCCACCCTGCTCACCCCCCATTAGGCGGAGGACGACATGGCACGCATCGACATCACCGGCGACGCTCTCGTGGTCACGATCGAGGGTCTCGACCGGCTGTGGGCGCTGAAGAGCAGCGTCACGGTTCCGCTGGCGCACGTGCGCGGGGCGACGGCCGATCCCGGCATCGTGCGGGGCTTCAAGGGGGTGCGCACCAAGGGCACTTTCGTGCCCGGGCTCATCGTCGCGGGCACGTTCCGCACCGGCGAGGGGCGGGTCTTCTGGAACGTGCGCGATGCCGCCAAGGCGGTGGTGATCGAGCTCGCCGACGAGGAGTACACGCGCCTGGTCATCGAGGCGGACGACCCGCACGCGACCGCGGACCGCATCGAGCGGGCGCGCACGCCGGCGTGACCGGCGCTCGTGGTCAGCTCGTCCGGCGACAGGGGCTGGTGCCGAAGCGGGCGGCGACGGCACCCTTGAGCCCGCCGGGCGCCGCCTTGGCCTCGCGCTCGGCCCGCAGCACGGCGAGCTGCGCCTTCGGGTCCCGCTCCCAGGCGGCAAGACATTCCGAGGGTACGAGGTTCGCGGCGGCCACGATCGCCCCGGTCGCGCCCAGCCAGTGGGCGTGGCCGAGCAGCGCGGAGGAGCCGACGTAGACGTGACCGGGCCAGTCGAGGTCGAGCTGCCGGCCCAGCCGCACCGGGTCGCCGCTCGAGTCCTTGGTCCCGCTCACCGGCAGCCCCGGCAGCGCCTCCACCGGCACGGGCCCGCCCGCGACCGGCGGATAATGATAGGCCAGCACGGGCACGTCCCCGGCCGCCGCGGCCACCTCCTCGTAATAGCCGCCCAGGTCCGTGCCCAGCCGCGGCGGCGCCACGAGCACGGCGTCGGCACCCGCCCCGGCGGCGTCGCGGACCCGCTTCGCGGCCTGCCCCCACCACTCCCCCGAGGCGCCGGCGACGACCGGCACGCCGGGACAGGCCTCCCGCACCGCCGACACGAGCGCGACCCGCTCATGATCCTCCAGCGCGGCGGCCTCGCCCGTGCTGCCATTGACCAGCACGGCCCGCAGCCCGGCGCCGACCATCCGCGCCGCATGCGCGCCGGTGGCCTCCGCGTCGACACTGCCGTCGGCGGTGAAAAGCGTGACCAGTGCCACCGCGGGCCCGGTCCAGAGGGGCTCAGCCATACAAGCCAGCCTATGCCTTTCCGCCCGCCACGGCATCGCCCGACGGCGGCCGGGCACGCGTGAGACCGCACGGCGCGCCGGTGGCCGGGCACGCGTCACACCGCACGGCGCACCGCTGGCCGGGCACGCGCGACACCGCACGGCGCGCCGCTGGCCGGGCACGCGTGACACCGCACAGCGCGCCGGTGCCGGAGGCAGGCAACCCCACACTCGGCGCACTGTCACGGCCGGCAAAGGCGGAGGCCTCGTCGACGTGGCCGCCAGCGCCCCGCCGGCTGGACGGCGCGCGGCTGGTCGAGCTGGACCTCCGCGACCAGCAGGCCATGCGTCACTTGATGGCCTTGCCGCCGATCAAGCCGATCAACGCGGAGAAGCCGAAGATGAAGGCCTTCTCGCAGGTGCTGCCGGCGCTCGCGGCCCGGTCACCCGGCGCGAAGACGAGGGCCACAAAGGCGACGAGGGCCAGCAGAGTGAGGATGACGGTCGCGCCCAGAACGTACTTGAAGTGGGAGCTCGACCCGATCACCTCCTGCTCCGGGGCCGCGGGCTGGTCCCCGGGTGGCAGGTCCTCCGGCATGACCTTGCGATGCACCTCGAACTTCCCGTCGGAGGTCGGCGTGAAGGTGCATGGCTCGTTGGGGCGGACGACAGACTCCCGGACGAGGCCGCGGGCCAACGGGCTCCAGGTGACGACCGCGGCGAAGGCCACGGCGAACAGGCCGACGGTGGCCACGGACATTGCGCTCATCACCCGATGATTGCGGCGCCGCCGTCCCGCACAGTCACACGCCTGACATTGTCCTCAGCCCGACTGTCTCAAGCGTTGCCGGGAAATGCGCCGAGGCGGTCGATGGCGTGGGAGAGCACGATGTCGCGCAGCGCGGACGCATCGTCGTCGCCGTAGCGGGCGAAGTCACGAACCTCGGCGAAGCGGGCGGCGTCGAGCGCGACCGGGACATCGATGGTGGCCAGCCGGGCCAGGTACGGATACGCCGGCACGTAAGCGGGATCCCGCTGCAAGCGCGCCGCGGCGGGGAGCGAAGCGGGAGGGTCCAGCCGGCCGGAGGCGCCCTGCCGGGCCGGATCCGCCGGACTCCGCCCCGGGTCCCCCGGGCTCCGGGCCGGATCCGCCGGACTTCGGGCCGGATCCGCCGGACTCCGGGCCGGATCCGCGGGACTCCGGGCCGAGTTGGCCGGACTCCGCCCCGGATCCGCCGGGCTCCGGGCCGGATCCGCCGGGCTGCCCGAGCAGGGCGACCGCTGCGCCATCGCGCCTCCACGGCGAAAGGGCGCGGGGGACGGCAGGCCGAGTCCGGCGGCGCGCGCGACGGCCCGGCGTCCTGTCTCGTGGTCGTCGGCGGTCGCCGCCATGACGGTGACCCGGACCGGGCGCAGCCCGAAGTTGCTGCAGTTGGTGAGGTCGTCGCCGCAGACGTTCGGGATCATGAGGAGATCGTGCAGCGCGAGGAACGCGATGTGGTCGCCCGGACGGGCCGTGTTGCGCTGGATGACACCGTTCTCCGTGGACATGAACAGGTTCAGCGACTCGTGCATCTCCCACGGCAGCAGGCCGTACTCGCGCTGGGCCTCCTGCTGGATCTGCTCACAGTTGGTCCGGCCGTGCATCCCGAAGAAGGCGCTGTAGATCAGGCGGCTGCAGAACGGGAACGTCGTGTCGGTCCGGGCGGTGCTCCGGAGAATCACCGCGATCGGCCGCTCCCACGGCGTGTTCGACCAGAGCACGTCCCCCGCCCCGGGATGCGTCCCGGCAATCCCCCGCGTACGCCCGACATGCAGCCGCTCATGCCGATCGGCGAGCGTGAACACATTCAGATCGACGCACTGATGACCAAGAATCTGGGTGACCGTGAGCACCTCCCCGGCGCGCACCTCGACCGCCTTTCCGGTGCCCGGCGCGAGAACGTGTTCCGCACGAACACGTTCCCCACGAACAGGTTCGTCGCGAACATGGGCGTCGGGGAGGGGGTTGGGGTGGGGAGCGTCGCCGTGAGCGGGCTCGGCACGGTCGGGATTGTCATCGGCATGGGCGATGGCGGCGGGATCGGCGCGGATGTGGGCGCCGGGCGGATCGGCGCGGAGGCGGGCGGCTAGCGGATCGTCGCGGAGGCGGGCGCCGGGCGGATTGGCGCGGTCGTGGGCGGCGCCGGGCGGATCGGCGCGGTCGTGGGCGGCGGTGAGTGGATCGGTGCGGACGTGGGCGGCGCGGGCGGGGTGGGGGGCTTGGGTGAGGGCTTCGGTCACCAGGGCGGTGAGGGAGGTGAGGGCGGGGTCCCGGGCGATGACGAAGGCCAGGAACTCCCGCTGCTGGTCATTGATCCGCAGGGCGGCCACGGGAGCGCTCCAGGGCGGGGCGGAGGCCGTGGTTCACCGCGGCGTTGAGGAGGATCAGGAGGACGGCGCCCGCCAGCATCGGGGTGGTGACCACCGGCCGGAGCCAGTCCGGCATGGTCGCGACGATCGGGCCGGGGATCCATTGGCCGCCCAGGGCGAGGATGAAGGCGGTCGCGGCCACCGTGATGTTGAGGTCGTCCCAGGCGACGTCGCGCATCATCTGGACGCCGCTCATGGCGATGATGCCGAAGAGGACCGTCGACGCGGCGGCGAGCACGGCGCCGGGCAGGCCGGACACGAAGGAGGCCAGCACGGGCACGAAGGCCAGGGCCACGGCGATCAGGCCGGCGGTCATGGTCACGTAGCGGCTGCCGATGCGGGTGACGCGGACCAGGCCCGCGTTCTCGGGGTAGGTTGCCGTTCCGATGCCGCCGAACAGGGCGCCCGCGACCGAGCCGGCGTACTCGGTGAACAGGCCGCGGGTGATGCGGGCGCGGGAGAGGGAGACCGCGCCCCAGCGGGAGATCAGGGTGTACATGCCGACGGCCTCGGCGCTGGACTCGAGGAACGCCAGGAGCATCAGCACGACGGCCGGCCAGCGGATCTCGAAGCCGAAGGGCAGGAACGCCGGCGGGCCGAGGACGGCGACGCCGGACAGGTCCGGGGTCTGCCAGAGGCCGAGGGCGAGGGCGAGCAGGGTGCCCACCAGCATGCCGATCAGCACGGCTGCCCGGCGCACGATCGTGCCGCCGCCGAAGAGCAGGCAGGCGACCACCACGAGCAGGGTGGCCAGCGCGACCCGGAAGAAGTCCCAGCCGTAGCCGGGCGCGCCCTCGGTGCCGAACCAGTACGGCAGCCCGAGCGTCGCCAGCTGGGCGCCGATGATGATGCACAGGGTGCCGAAGACGAGCGGCTCGGTGGCGAAGCGGACGACGTGGATCAGCACGCCGAACCGGCCGATCGGCACGGTGAGCGCCAGGAAGATCAGCCCGGCGACGATCATCGAGCCGAAGGCCGCCCCCAGCCCGTACGTGGCCCCGGCCGCCAGCAGCGCCGCGAAGAACGCCGCCGTCGGCCCCTGCACGATCGGCAGGCGCAGCACCCGGCTGGACTGCAGGATCGTCACCAGCCCGGTCAGCAGGAACGAGGCCTGGATCAGGTGGGTGACGTCGCCCCGGCCCAGGCCGAGCGTCAGCCCGACGAGGACCGGGAAGACCCAGATCGCCGAGAGGGTGACGAGGTGCTGGAGGGCGAACAGCAGCAGCCGGGGCGCCGGCACCCGATCGTCGAACCCGACGTCGAGCACCGGCGCCCGGGTGACATCGTCATCGTCCGGAGGCGCCGCCCGCGAGCCGTCCACAGTGGCCGATGCTACGCGAATTCGTGACGCAGGTCACCCGCTGAAGTGCGACTCCTCGGCGGGGATGTCGACCGGATCCGCGGAGCCGACGGCCACGCGCCAGGGCAGCGAAGCACCCGTACGGGAGATCTCGACTCCGGCGGACGAGACGGTCACGGTGAAGGTCGTCTCCCCCACGCGCAGGGTGGTCGTGCCCGGGGACGGTTCGAAGAGCCGCAGCGTCACCCCGTCCCGGTGGTCGTAGTCGGGCCGGTCGGTCCGGTTGCCGATCGCCAGCACCGCGCCCGGCCGCACCAGCAGCGGCACGCTGTCGAAGCCGTGCGTCTCGTGCACCCAGCGCGGGCCCTCGACGACCTGGCCGGTCAGGTAGTGGGTCCAGCGCCCGGCCGGCACGTAGTAGCTGACGTCGCCGGACTCGCTGAGGACCGGCGCGACGAGCAGGTCGTCGCCGAGCAGGTACTGGCGGTCGAGGTGCACGGCGGCCGGGTCGTCGGGGAAGGCGACGACCATCGGGCGCATGACCGGCAGCCCGGTCTCGTGCGCCTCTTGCGCGGCGTTCCACAGGTACGGCATGAGCGTGTGCTTGAGCCCGGTGAACGTGCGCAGCACGTCGACGGCCTCCTCGTCGAACTGCCACGGCACCCGGTACGTCTGGTTGCCGTGCAGCCGCGAGTGCGACGACAGCAGCCCGAACGCGATCCACCGCTTGAACACGGCGGGGTCCGGCAACCCCTCGAAGCCGCCGATGTCGTGGCTCCAGAACCCGAAGCCGGAGGCCGCCAGGGACAGCCCGCCGCGCAAGGTCTCGGCCATGGACTCGTACGTCGCGGAGTTGTCCCCGCCCCAGTGCACGGGGAACTGCTGGCCGCCGACGGTGGCGCTGCGCGCGTAGAGCACGGCCTCGCCCTCGCCCTTGGCCTCGCGCAGCACGTCGAAGACCGTTCTGTTGTACAGCTGGGTGTACCAGTTGTGCATGCGCTCGGGGTCGGAGCCGTCGTGCCACACGACGTCGGTCGGGATGCGCTCGCCGAAGTCGGACTTGAACGCGTCCACGCCCATGTCCACCAGCGCGCGCAGCTTGCCCGCGTACCAGGCGGCGGCGTCGGGGTTGGTGAAGTCGACCAGCGCCATGCCGGCCTGCCAGCGGTCCCACTGCCACACGTCGCCGTCGGCGCGCTTGACAAGGTAGCCGTGCTCCAGGCCCTCGGCGAACAGCGCGGACCGCTGCGCAATGTACGGGTTGATCCACACGCACGTGCGCAGCCCGCGGTCCTTGAGCCGCTTGAGCATGCCCGGCGGGTCGGGGAACACGCGCGGGTCCCACTCGAAGTCGCACCAGCTGAACTCGCGCATCCAGAACGTGTCGAAGTGGAAGACGCTCAGCGGCAGGCCCCGCGACGCCATGCCGTCGACGAACGAGGTGACGGTCTCCTCGTCGTACGAGGTCGTGAAGGACGTGGTCAGCCACAGCCCGAAGGACCACTGCGGGGGCAGCGCGGGGCGCCCGGTCAGCGCGGTGTAGCGGCGCAGCACGTCGGCCGGGGTGGGACCGGCGATGACGAGGTAGGACAGCGACTGCCCGGGGACGCTGAACTGGGTGCGCGACACCACCTCGGAGGCGACCTCGAAGGACACCTTGCCGGGGTGGTCGACCAGGACGCCGTACCCCCGGTTGGTGAGGTAGAACGGCACGTTCTTGTACGCCTGCTCGCTGCTCGTGCCGCCGTCCTCGTTCCAGATGTCGACGCTCTGGCCGTTCTTGACCAGCGGGCCGAAGCGCTCGCCGAGCCCGTAGACGGCCTCGCCGACGCCCAGGTCGAGCTGCTCATGGACGTAGTGCTCGCCGGCGGCGGTGTCGACGACGCCCATGCCCTTCCACCCCGAGCCGGTCAGGCGCCGGCCGTCGGCGAAGAAGTCCAGCCCCCACTCGTCGCCGTCGCGGAACCGCGCGGTCAGGTCGCCCGAGGTGAAGGACGTGCCGTCGATGACCGGTGTCACGTCGGCGGGGAAGAGCTCGAAGTTCGGCGCGGCGGGCCTGGCCCCGAGGAAGTGGCTGAGCGTGACCCGGATGACGCCGGGCATGGGGGTGGACAGCCGCACCGTGATGATCGGCGCGTCGAGGGTGTCGCCGCGGCCGCGGACCTTGCGCGTGGTCGCGAAGACGGTCAGCGAGCGGTCGTCGGACGTGCTGTCCTGCAGCTGGGCGGGGTGCAGCACGGTCAGGCCGTCGCGCTTGCGCCAGTAGCCGTCGGTGAACTTCATGAGCGTCCTTACTTGATGGCGCCGGCGGCGATGCCGCGGGTGAGGGTGCGCTGGAAGATCAGGAAGAAGAGCACGGCGGGGAGGATGCCGACGAGCGCCGAGGCGCTGGTCGCGGTCGCGTCCATGAGCCGGTCGCCCTGCAGCACGGCGAGCGCCACGGGCACGGTCTGGTTGTCGGCGCTGACCAGGAAGATCAGCGGCAGGAAGAACTCGTTCCAGGTCCAGATGAAGAAGAACGTGAAGAGCACGCCGAGGGTCGGCCCGCTGACCGGCACCACGACCCGCCACAGGGTGCGCCACCTGCCGGCCCCGTCGACCGCGGCCGCGTCGAGCAGCTCGCGGGGGAACTCGTCGTAGACGCTCGAGAGCAGGTAGGTGCCGAACGCGGACTGGATGACCGTGAAGATGATGATGATCGCGACCGGGCTGTCGTACAGGTAGAGGGCCTTGGAGATGTAGTACAGGGGGTACACGAGGACTTCCTGCGGCAGCAGGTTCGCCACGAGGAAGAAGATCAGGAACCAGAGCCGGCCGCGGACCCGCCCGATCCCCAGCGCGTACGCGTTGAGCACCGACAGCAGCACGCCCAGCACCGCCACGGACAGCGCCGTGACGAGGCTGTTGAGCAGCTTGCGGGTGAAGTTGACGCGTTCCCAGAAGTCCACGATGCCCTGGAAGCTGATCTGCTCGGGGATCGACAGCGGGCCGTTCGCCGCGTAGTCGGCCGGCGTCTTGAAGGCGTTGAGCACCACGACGAGGATCGGCGCCACGACCAGCAGGCAGAGCACGAGCAGCACGGCGAGCACGATCCACCGGGCGGGCCGCCGGCGCGTCCGCACCGGCGCGTCCGAGGTGTCCGGCGCCGGCGGCGCGATGGTGGCGGTCACTTCGCGCTCTCCCGGTTCTGCAGGCGGAGGAACACGAAGGCGAGGATCACGATGATCACGGTGAGGACCGTGGAGATCGCCGAGCCGTAGCCGACCTGCGCCTTCTGGAAGTAGTTCTGCCACGCGAAGTACGAGGGGACGATCGTCGCGTTGCTCGGGCCGCCCCGGGTCAGCACGTACACCTGGCCGAAGATCTTGAGGGCGGCGATCGTGGTGGTGACCAGGACGACGTACATCTCGGGCCGGATGAGCCTGACCGTGATGTGCCGGAAGCGGGCCCACCAGCCCGCGCCGTCGAGGTCCGCCGCCTCGTAGAGCTCGGGATCGATGCGCTGCAGGCCGGCCATGAACATGACGACCGGATAGCCGAGCTGGAACCACACCATCACGAACATGACGCTCAGCAGCGCCCAGTCCGGGTCGCCCAGCCAGTCGCGGCTCAGCGAGCCGAGCCCGAGCGTGCCGAGGATCCGGTTGAGCGCCCCGAAGCTGGGGTGCAGGATCCAGATCCACACGATGCCCGTCACCGCGACCGGCAGCACCTGCGGCAGGTAGAAGCCGGAGCGCAGCAGGCGCGCCCACCGGTCGCCCACCACCTTGGCGACGTAGTCGAACAGGATCGCCGCCAGCACCAGCCCGAGCAGCGTCGGCACGACGGCCATCGCCACGATCAGCAGCAGGATGTGCCCGAACGAGCCCCAGAAGTTCGCGTCGGCGAACAGCCGCGTGTAGTTGTCGAAGCCGATCCACTGCGGATCGGTGACGCCGTTCCATTTCGTGAAGCTGATGCCGACGGTCATCACCAGCGGCACCACGATCACGGCCAGGGAGGCCACGATCCCTGGGAGAAGAAAAGGCGCGTAGCCTCCCTGCCGTCTGGCGCTCATTTGCCGAGGTCCGCCAGGTTGTCCTGGTACGGCTTGGCGATCTCGTCGAGCATCTGGTCCGGCTTCTTCGAGCCGTTGATCAGCCCCTGCACCCCGCCGACGAGCACGTCGTAGTAGCCGGGCGCCGGCCAGTCCGGGTAGAAGGCGAGCCCGTCGGCCGTGGACACCTTGGTCCACAGGTCGAGCAGCTCCTTGTTCTTCGGGTCGCTGATCGCCGCCGTGTCGGCCGCCACGGGCACGCCGCCGTTGTTGCCCAGCAGGTTCTGGACCTCCGGCTGCATGGTGATGTCGATGAAGTCGTACGCCAGCTTCTTGGCCTTGCTCTTGGCCGGCACGACCCACAGGTTGCCGCTCGAGCCGGGGTGCAGCGTGTTGCCCGGGAACAGGAACGTGCCCCACTGGAAGTTCTTGATCTCGTTGACGAAGCGGCCGTACCACCAGCTGCCGGAGATCACGATCGGGAACTTGCCCTGGGTGAACGCGACGCCCATGTCCTCGGCCGTGACGCCGGAGGAGTTCTTGGGGATGTAGCCCTTGGCGACCCAGTCGGCGAAGGTCTGCGCCCCGTAGGTCAGCTGCGGGCCGTGGAAGTCCACCTTGTTCTTGTAGAGCTGGTAGTCGTCGACCCAGGCGCGGTCGGCCTTGCTCAGCGCCAGCTCGTACATGATCTGCTGCGCCTGGTACTCCGAGCCGCCGACCGACAGCGGGGTGACGCCGTTCTTGACGAACGTGTCCATCGCCGCGGTGAACTCGGCGAAGGTGGTCGGCACCGGGATCTTGTACTTCGCGAACTGGTCCTTGTTGTAGTAGACCATCACGAACTCGCCGTAGTTGGGCACGCCGTACCAGTTGCCGCTGCCCATGATGCCGTCGGCGTCGTACTTGGCGGTGGTCTGCAGGCTGGGGGTCAGCTTCTTGTCCCAGCCGCGCGAGGTCGCCTCGCCGCTCAGGTCCTCCAGCAGGCCCTGCTTGGAGAGCTGGCCGGCGGTGGCGTTGCCCTTGTTGTACTCGAGGATGTCGGGGGCGCTGTCCGAGTTGAGGATCATGCCGGCGTTCTGCTGGATCTGCTCGAAGCTCTTCTCCTCGAACTTCACCTCGACGCCGGGGTGGCTGCTCTTGAACAGCTCGATCGCCTTGTTCCAGGCGATGCCCATGGCGCTGGTCGGGCCCTCGTAGTGCCAGAGGGTCAGGGTCTTGGCGTCGGCGCCCTCGTCGCCCTCGCCGTTGGATCCGCATGCGGTGAGGCCGAGGGACGCGAGAAGGAGCAGCGAGCCTGCGGCGGCCTTGAGTCGGGTATGAGCCATGCCGGTCTCCCGTGGGGGTGGCTTCCGGGGTGTCGTCGAAGCGCTTCGACGATCGCGGTGTCGAAGCGCTTCGACACTGGGGAGGACGCTAGGTTTCCGCCACCGTCGATGTCAACAGTGTGTCCAGGACATTTCCGCGGCGGGCCGCCCCGGTCACTGGCCGCCGTGCTCCGCGCTGACGTCGCGCACGCCCTCCAGGAACAGCTGGAAGAGCAGCTGCGTGGCATTGTTGTCGCCGAGCGACAGGCTGAAGTCGCCGTGCTGCTCCGGCTTCATCCCGATGTAGCCGGGCAGGACGCCCTCGTTGCCCGACGACGTCTTGTAGGGCTGCCCGGACCGCTCGCCCATCGCCACGAGGTTGCGCGTCGCGCCCTTGCCCGAGGCTGCGGGCGCCATGTAGTCGGGGCTGAACAGCAGCTCCGCCGCGCCCGGCTTGATGGTGAACTCCAGCATCTTGTTGCCGGCGGCCGCCCCGGCGTCCGCGAAGTAGTTGCCGACCTGTCCCACGTCGCCGAGGTGGTTCTTCACCGGCACCACGAAGGAGTCGTCGCCGTAGTCGGCGCGCAGCTGCTCCATGGTCGTGCCGGCGGCGATCTTCGCCTCGACCGCCGGCCGGATCGGGGCCCAGGCCAGGATCGCGGTGGCCTCCTCCGGCGTCATGGCCCGGAAGACCTTGAGCCGGCCCGTGTCCCCGTCGGCCGCGCGCTTGGCGATCTCGGCGAGCAGCGCCTGCCCGACCTCGGCGGCCACGTCTTCCGCCCGGCGCTTGTTGCCGCCCTTGGGCTTGCGGCCCTTGTCGTTCCAGAACTTGCTGTCCGTCTTGAGGTCGGTCAGGGTCTGGTCGGCGGCCTTCTCCGGGCTCACGGCCTTGGCGCCCTTCTTCGCCTTGCCGCTCCCCGACGGGCCGGCCTTCAGCAGCTCGGTCTTGTGCTTCTCGCGCCAGTATCTGTCGGTCATCAGCTGCTGCGGGTCGTCATCGGGCCCGAGCACCCGCTGCACGACCGGCGCCGCCGTGGCCGGTGCGGGCCCGCCACGCAGCACCTCGCCGGTCGCCCGGTTGCCGATCAGGCGCTGCAGCTCCAGGGCGCCGAGCGGCACGCCCGCGGCCCGGGCCGGCTCCCGCGCCGGCGTGGTCCGCTGCGAAGGGATGCGCTCGTCGGTCCGGCGGGTGGCTCTCATCCGGCCAGCCTAGATCCGGGCGCCGCGCGGCCCGGGCCGCCGGACGCAGCTGTGCCTTCACGGGCGACGGGTCTGCCCCGGCAGTGGACCGCAAGGGCAACAGCTCAGGCTCGGGAGGGCGCCGCGCAGCTGTCCCGCTCGACCAGGATCGGGGGCAGCAGGCGGGCCCCCGGCGCCGGGCGCCCGTCGAGCAGGTCCATGGCGGTCTGGACGGCCAGCGTGCCGACCTCGTGGGCCGGGATGTCGGCCGAGGTCAGCGCCACCGGGCCGGCCACCGCCACGTCGCGGGGGCAGACCGCCACGATCGACAGGTCCTGCGGGATGCGGCGGCCCCGGGCGCGCAGCTCCTCGAGCAGCGGCCCGAGGGCCTCCTCGTTGTGCACGACCAGGGCCGTCGTGCCCGGCTGCTCGGTGTCGATCCAGGCCAGGCAGTCGCGGACGCCGGTGGTGCCCGGCTCGCACGAGTGCGCCACCGCCTGCACGCCGAGCTCGTCCGCGGCCTTGGTGAAACCCCCGAGAAAGCGCCCCGCGTACGTCGTCCCGCGCTCGTAGACCGCCGGCGACGGCCCGACCAGGGCGACCCGGCGGTGCCCGTGACCCGCCAGGTGCGCCAGGCACTCGCGAGCCGTGGCCGCGAAGTCCAGGTCCACGCACGCGATCCCGGCCGCGTCGTCGGGCAGCCCGATCAGGACGGACGGCTGCTTGAGCCCGCCCAGCGCCGGGATGCGCACGTCGTCGCCCTCGACGTCCATGAGGATCAGCGCGTCGACCATCGTGGCCCCGGCGACCCGCTCCAGGCCCGCGGTGCCCTCGTCCTTGGTCAGCAGCAGCACGTCGTGGTTGACCGCGCGCGCCGCCGTCACGACCGCGGTCACGAACTGCATGATCACGGGCACGTTGACGTCGGCGCGCAGCGGCACCACGAGGGCCAGGACGCTGGTCCGGCTGCTCGCCAGGGCGCGCGCCCCGGCGTGCGGGTGGTAGCCCAGGTCGGCGATGGCGGCGCGGACCCGGGCGCTGGTCTCGGCGGAGATGCGGCGGCGGCCGCTGAGCACGTACGACACCGTGCTCATCGAGACCCCGGCCGCCCGGGCGACATCGCTGATCGTCGGCATCGCCTCTCCCCCGCCGAGCCTGTCAGTACTCATCGGGATCCTAACGATTCCCCGCCGCCCCGCCACGCTGTGTGCCCGCGGTCACCAGGACGGGCGGCGTGACCGTACCGGCGGTGGTGGCGACCACGCTCAGCGCGAGGGTGTTGGGCCCGTGCTCGTTCAGCACCCCGGCGGGCAGCACGAAGCCGGTCTGCGGCCCGATCTGCCCGCCGTAGTGCCCGAGGTTCCAGCCGTTGAGGAACAGCTGCACCCGCTGCCCGGCCGGCGGGGTGCCCGGGAACCGCAGCGCCACCGACGTGTCCTGACCGCGCGGCAGGTCGAGCGCGAAGGTCGTCCGGAACCAGGTCACCCCGGCCGGCACCGCCCAGTCCGCTCGCGGCCAGGAGAAGTGCCCCGGCAGCGTCCAGCCGGCCCGCTCGCCGTAGAGGCCGCCGAGGTTGAGCGGCCCCCGCACCGGGTCGGGCAGGTCCTCGCCGCCGCGGGCGCCCTGGAGGCGCCAGGTGACCGGGCCGCCGCCGGCGACCGACGCCCGCACGAGCCCGCGCGGCTGCCGGAAGCGGTTGTCGTCGGCGGTCCAGTCGTCGTTGTTGCCCATGTTCTGCACGAGCACCGACACGACCGCCTGCTGCCCGGCCTTCAAGGCCCCTTCCGGTACGGCGAAATGCCCCGGCCCCGGATCAGGATTGATCGGCGCGTCGGAGTCGGCCTGGGTGCCGCCCGCCGCCCAGCCGAGGTAGCGCCCGTCGAGCCACACCAGGTAGACGCCCCGGCGGCCGGTGATCGCGTTCAGGTCGATGCCGGTCTCGGCGCCCGTGGCGGTGAACCTGCCCCGGTACCAGACGGCGCCGCTGTGGAACCCGTAGTCGTCCGACGGCAGTCCCGCATCGGCGATCCGCCACCGGCTGTCGTCGAAGCCGGGCCGCGCCTCCGGCGCCTCGGCCTGCCCGCGCCACCCGTCGAGCCGCGGCAGCGTGACCTTCGCCGGGCCGGGCAGCCGGCCGGTGACCGAGCCGGCGGCCGTGGCGTTCGTGTTGATCCGCAACCCGTTGACGGTGACCGCTCCCGGCCTGTCCGCCCAGATCTCGATCGGCTGCGGCGCGGCGGTGTCGGCGCGCAGGGACAGCCCGTGCCGGTCGGCGGACGCGGACCGGAGCAGGTCGGTGCCGCGGACGAGGACGGGCCCTGCCGCCGTGTCCGCCCGCCAGAAGGTCGCGGCGGTCGCGTCGGTACCGAGCATGAGCAGCAGAGGCCGGCGTCCACCGCCGGTGATCAGCACCCGGGCGAGGCCGCGGTGGGTGTAGCTCAGGCGCAGGTCGCCGTTCGCGAAGGACGACGAGACGGCGCCGTCGAGGACGGTCACCCGCGGACGGCTCGCGTAGCGCAGCACCGCCTCCCCCGCGGTGCCGTCGGTGCCGTAGAGCACGGCGACGTCGCGACCGCCGATCGGCTCGTGGGTCAGCAGCTCCGAGGTGGAGTAGACGAGCCGCTGGCCGCCCAGGTCGTAGCCGGCGAGGAACAGCTTCGCGTCGCGGCCGATCAGCCGCACGGGCACCTGGTAGCGGCCGTCCGGCGTGGACCAGTCCAGCGTCGCGGTGTCGTCGGTCGTGGCGGCACGATCCGTGTGGCGCAGGAGGACGATCTGCGTACCCTCCGCGGTATTGACCCGCGCCGCGGTGGACAGCGCGGGCGAGCTCGACGCCGGTCCCGCCGCCGCGTCCGTCGAGGTGAGCGGTGTGACGGCACGCTGGAAGTAGTTCTGCCGCTTGAACTCGTCGTACTTGTCCGTCAGCTGCCGCGTCTCGGTGATCGCGGCGCCGTAGTCGTAGCTGGTGTAGACGTCGTTCGGCTGCCCGAGCCAGCCCCAGTTGGTGCCGCCGAAGCCCATGTAGTAGCTCAGCAGCGTGGATCCCGACGCGATCAGATTGTTCTTCTGGAAGTACTTCATGTACGGCACGCCGGTCAGATCACGGCATTTGTCATACCCGGCGTTGTTGAGGTCGATCGCCCCGGCCTGATACTCGGCGGCATATCCGGGCGCGTCGGCGCGGATCCGCTCGGTGACGCCCTCACCCCAGTCGCCCCAGACGGCCGACGCGGATTGACACTCGAACGTCTGGGGATAGTCGTCCACCCCCGGGATCTGCACGGCACCGAGCCCCGACCCCCACGTCGAGGCCCACGACGCCGCGTCGCAGCACACGTTCGTGGTGATCGGCACGGTGATGCCGTCCGCCCGCGCGGTGTCCTGCAGGTCCTGCATGTACCGCGCGTCGGTGTTCGCCTGGTACTCGTTCTCGACGTTGTAGAGCAGCACGCTGCCGCCGCGGTCCACCTGGTGCTTCGCGATGATCGGGTTGATGTGGGCGAGCCACTCCTGGTAGGCCCGCGTGTAGCCGGCCTCGCTGCTCCGCGCCCGCCCCGGGACCCGCTTGAGCCACGCGGGGAAGCCGCCGCCGCTGGTCTCGGCGTTGATGTAGGGACCGGGCCGGGCGACGACCCACAACCCCAGATCCTCCGCCGTACGAAGCAGCCTGTCGACGTCGCGGACGCCGGTGAAGTCGTACACCCCGCGCTTCGGCGAGTGGTACGCCCAGCTGAAGTAGAGCGAGACGGTGTTGAAGCCGGCCGCCTTGTACTTCTCCAGGATGTCGCGCCACAGGGCCGGGCTCGGCAGCCGGAAGTAGTGGAACTCGGCTGCGCGGACGAACACGCGCTCACCGTCCACCGTGAGCGAATGCGCGTCGTAGGCGACCCGGGAGGGGGCGGCCGGGGCCGCCTGGGCGGGCAGGGACAGCCCCGCGACGCCCAGGACGGCCACGATCAGTGTGGTGAGCAACCGGCGCATGGTCAGCCCACCCGGAAGTCGGCGACGCGCACGCCGTTGCTCAGCACGAGGTAGAGGTCGCCGCTGCCCCGGGACACCGGCGCGGTGACGGTCGTGTACGTGTAGCGACTTCCGGTGCTCGGCACGGAGACCTTGCCGAGCAGCGGTCCCTTCGGGGAGCCCCGGCGGATCTCCAGCGATCCGGCACCTGCCGACTCCTTGGCCACCGAAGCGGTGAACGTGCGCCCGAACCGGGCGTCTTTGTATCCGGCCCACTGGCCGTCGGCCGTGGACCCGACGGCCGTACCCCGTGCCTTGGTCTCGTCCACGAGCCGGACGCCGGAGTAGGTGTCGAAAGCCTCGGCCCGCGTGGTCCGGGTCAGGTCGCGCGGCGGGATCGTCTCACCGCGCACCGCCAGCGAGCCGCGCGCCCGGATGTCGGCCGAGGACGACCCGACCAGCACGTCGTGCGTGGCCGTCTCGACGACCCAGCGCTGCCGGGTGACGTCCCAGTGCGCGAGGTCGTCGCGGTCGAAGCGCAGGGACACCGTCCGGGTACGCCCGGGGGCCACGGTCACCTTCGCGAAGGCGCGCAGCTCCTTGACCGGCTGCACGTCGCGGGACGTCCGCTGGTGGGTGTAGAGCTGCACGACCTCGTCGCCGGTGACCTTGCCGGTGTTGGTGACGTCCACGGTGACCGTCGTGCCGCGCACCTTCAGGTTCGAGTACTGGAACGACGCGTACGACAAGCCGTGCCCGAAGGGATACAGCGGCTTCGCCTTTGAGTACAGGTACGTCTGCCCGCTGCCGATGATGTCGTACTCGTACAGGTCGGGCTGCAGCTGGTCGTCGGAGCGGTACCAGGTCTGGGTCAGCTTCCCGGACGGGTTGACCCTGCCGTAGAGGACGTCCGCGACCGCGTGGCCGGTCTCGGCGCCGGCGTGCGTGGTCCACAGGATCGCCGGCACGTGCTGCTGCTCCCACGTGATGCTGTCGGGGTAGCTGGTCTGCAGCACCACGATCGTCTTCGGATTCGCCCTCAGGACGGCCTTCACCAGGTCGCTCTGCCGGGGCGCGAGGGCCGTGCTGCTGCGGTCCTTGATCTCGCGGCCGTTGATGAACGGCATGCTGCCGACCACGACCACGGCGGTGTCGGACGCCTTGGCGGCGGCCACCGCCTGGGCGATGCCGTCCACGAGCACCTCGCGGGTGAAGTGGGCGGCCCCGGCGGCGTCCGGCGACCCGAGCACCAGCCGGCCGTCCGCGGCCACGGTCAGGTAGACGTTGGACCCGAACCAGCTCTCGCTGGTCTCGTAGCCGGCGTAGCGCAGGACGACCGTGCCGTCGGGCTGGTCCTCGAGCTTGAACTGCTGCTGGACGTACCAGCCGGAGGGCTGCTCGTCGCGGGTGACGAAGCCGCCGCCGCCCGAGCCCAGGTAGCGCCCGGTGCCGACGTTGCGCAGCGTCACGACGCCCTGGCCCCAGTCGACCACGTCGAACTGCGCGTTCGCCGTGGCGCCGGTGCCGGTCACGGTCACGGGCGTCGCGTCGGTGGTGCCGGCCGCGGTCACGTACCGGCCGGTGGCGACGTCCTTGAGGGCGATGCGGTCGGAGCCCTCGCTCTGCGTGACGGCCGAGGCGCGCTCGCGGATGCCGTCGGTCACCGTGACCTGGTACGGGAGCTTCCCGCCGTACCAGTCGTTGTAGAGGGTGCCGGACAGCGGGCCGACTACCGCGACCTTGCCGCCCTGCCTCAGCGGCAGCGCCTGCTTCTGGTTCTTGAGGAGCACCGCGGCCTCGGCGGCGGCCTCCCGGGCGAGCGCGCGGTGCGCGGGGCTGTCGACGACCTCGGGACCGATCCCGGCGTACGGGCCGCCGTCCGGGTCGAACTCGCCCAGCCGGAACCGGATGCTCAGCGCGTGGCCCACCGCCTTGTCGATGTCGCCCTCGGTCAGCAGGCCCTGGGCGAGCGCCGCCTTGACCGACGCGATCGTGGGGCCGCCGTCGGTGTTGTCCACGGTGAAGCTGTCCAGCCCGGCCTTGATGATCGCCGCGCTCGCCTCGGCCTGCGTCGCGAAGTACTGCTGCGAGCCGGTCAGGTTGTATGGCGCGTAGGCGTCGGTGACGTTGAACAGCGGGTAGTCACTCCAGCCGCGCTCGAGCCCGGCCAGGTCCGGGTCCACGGTGGCGGGACGGCCGTTGACCAGGTTGTACGAGGCCATCACGCCGGTGGCGGCGTCGGCTCGCAGGGCCGGCTCGAACGCCGCGCGGTCGTACTCGTTGAGCACGCGCTGCGGCAGGTTCGAGGAGCTGACGTCGCGGCGGGCCTCGTTGTTGTACGCGAGGTAGTGCTTGAGCGTCGGCGCGGTCTTGAGGTGGTCGGGGTCGCCGCCGGTCAGGCCGGTGCCGTACGCGGTGGCGATCTCCCCGGTCAGGAACGGGTCCTCGGAGTAGCCCTCCTCGTTGCGTCCCCACCGCGGGTCGCGCAGCAGGTTGACGACCGGCGCCCAGAGGTTGAGCCCCCACACCCGGTCGTTGATCTTGTTGTACCCGCGGGCCTCGTCCCCCACGGCGTTGCCCACGCGCTCGAGCAGCGCGGGGTCCCAGGTGCTGGCCAGGCCGACCGGCTGCGGGAAGACGGTGCCGGTCGCGGTGACGACGTCGCCGTTGTGGTCGACGTCGTTCGACCACGCGATGCCGTGCAGGGCCTCGGTGCCGGCCTTGAAGAGCTTGATGCCCAGCCGCGGGATCGCGGGCTGGTACTGGTGCAGCAGCGAGATCTTCTCGTCGAGCGTCAGGCGGCCGACCAGGTCGGCGACGCGGGTCTGCAGGGGCAGCGACGGGTCGCGGAACGGCGGGGCGGGCTCGGCGGCCAGCGCCCGGCCGGGCACCGCGGCCAGCGTGAGCAGCAGGAGGGCGGCGGCGGCGAGCGCGCGCCGGAATTCGACTTTTCGCATGGTCCTTCGTCCTCGCTCGCGCCCGGGCGGGCTCCGGAGGTGCTGGTGGGAGCCGTCGAAGCGCTTCGACTACGGGGTGGGCAGGGAGGCGGCGGAAAAGGGCTGGACGAGCGCCAACCATAGATGGCGCGCGATGCCTTGCTCAATAGCCGGGCCGAAATGTGCCGGTAACGCGGTCGAATTATGCGGCTTGGCGCACCTGGGCGCGGTCCACCCGGACCGGGCCCACGGCGGCGGGCAGCGCCGCGGCGGAGAGCGCCATCAGGATCAGCAGCGCGAGCGGCTTGCGGCCCCACGCCCAGTCCCGGGCGCGGTTCGGCGGGCGCCGCGGCTTCTGCCTCGGCACGGGCGGCGGCGTCGCCCGCAACGGCGGGGCCATGGGGGCCGGCAGCGCCGGAACGCCCTCCAGCCGGGCGGCGAGCCGGAGCAGCGAGTGGTGCAGCGCCTGCGCGTCCGGCCGGCGCCGCGGCTGCTTCTCCAGGCAGCGGGCGATCACGGCCCACAGCTCGTCGTCCAGGCCCACCGGGCGCCGCGGCCGGTGGTCGAGGTGGCCCTGCAGCACCGCGAAGCGCTCTCCGGTGAACGGCGTGCGCCCGGTGACCAGCTCGAAGAGGACGACCCCCACGGCATAGACGTCGGCGGCCGGGTCGGCCTCGCCGCCGCTGATCGCCTCCGGCGCCATGTAGTGCGGGGTGCCGACGACAATGTGCCCGGAGGTCACGCCGGGCTGGTCGAGGACCCGGGCGATGCCGAAGTCGGAGAGCCGGACGTCGCCGCGGGCCGACAGCAGGATGTTGTCCGGCTTGATGTCGCGGTGCACGACGCCGAGCTCGTGCGCCACGCGCAGCGCGGCCGCCGCCTGGGCCAGGAGCCGGGCGGCCTCGGCGGGCGGCAACGGCCCGTCGCGGTGCAGCTTGTCGCGCAGGCTGCCGCCGCCGGCGTACTCCATGGCCAGGCCGAGCGACTCGCCCACGCTGAACAGGTCGCGGACGCCGACCACGTGCTCGTGGCGGACCCGCTTGAGGATCGAGCGCTCCTGCACGAAGCGGGTGACCATGCCGGGCTGCCCGAGCAGCCCCTCGTGCATGAGCTTGACGGCGACCGGGTCGCCGGTGGCGCTCTCCAGCCCGCGCCAGACCGTGCCGGTCGCGCCGCGGCCCACCGGGCAGATGAGCACGTACGAGCTGCCGACCAGCCGGCCGTTCAGCTCGGCGGCGCCAGGTTCGGGGGTGTGCGGCACAGCGGCGATCCTCCCGGCCTGTCGCGCTCTCCGGGACCCTCCCGGCACGGCTGCCGTCGCCGATGGTCGCCGCTGTCCGCCCGCGAGGCAACGCCGGGGCGCCGGATTGTCCGATCAGCGCACGGCTGTCACCCGGTCCGTCACCCTGGTCCGGCCGGGTCGTTGAGCCTGTGTCCTTCGTCGCTCAGGACGCGTACCAGGGAAAATGGGTCTAGTATTTGCTCCGGCAACAAAGTTTGCCGCGTGTCCCGGGGTCGGTGCGAGTCCGAACCGGCGGTGACAGTCCGCGACCCGACCGCAGCCGGCGGCCGGTTGACCCGGTGGAATTCCGGGACCGACGGTGAAAGTCCGGAAGGGAGGCGACACGCTGCTCGTCCCCGTGCGCGGTCCGCCCCGGCGTGCACCTTCGTCCGCACGGAGGTGGCCCCGATGGCCTGGATCAACGACCTGCTCACCTGGTTCTACGACGCCCGGTGGCAGGTGACGGACACCCAGGCGATCTACTGGCGCGAGATCGTCGGCAACGCCTTCGGCCTCGGCTCCGCGCTCTTCGGCCTGCGCCGCAACGCCTGGGCCTGGCCGGTCGGCATCGTCGGCAACGTGCTGCTCCTCACCGTCTTCCTGGGCCAGGCCCTCGGCAACGACCAGGGCACCCCGCTCTACGGCCAGGCCTCGCGCCAGGTCTTCTTCATCATCACCAGCGGGTACGGCTGGTGGGCCTGGCGGCGCAACCGCAAGGCGTCCGGCGGCCCGGCGGTCGTCCCGCACTGGGCGACGACCCGGCAGCGCGTGATCCTCGGCTCCGCCGCCCTGCTCGCCGTGGCGGCCTGCTTCCTGATCTTCCGCGAGATCGGCGCCGGCTTCCCGGTGCCGTGGTGGTACTACCTCGCCGACTCCTGGATCTTCGTCGGCTCGATCCTCGCCACCTACGCCATGGCCCGCGGCTGGGTCGAGTTCTGGCTCTGCTGGATCGCCGTCGACCTGGTCGGGGTGCCGGAGCTGCTGCACTTCCGCTACTACCCGTCCGCCGTCCTGTACGCCGTCTACGCGGCCTTCGTCATCTGGGGCTTCGTCGTCTGGCTGCGGCTGTCGCGCACCACGCCGCCGCCGCGCCTCGACTCCCCCGCCATGGAGACCGTCGCGTAGTCGTTACCGCGCCGTGACGAGGTGAATTCTTCCGGACCGGCTCGACGTTGCCGGGCGGTTTCCCTAGGCTTGCCCCACTGCCGACAGCGGGTAACGGGAGAGCAGATGGCCACGTCCACCGTCGACGTCGAGACCACATCGGACGGCACCCTGGTGGTGCAGCCGCACGGCTGCCTGGACGCCGGCGACGCGGTCGATCTGCGCACCACGCTCGTGCACGCGGTGCGCACCATCCGGCCGCTGCGCCTGGTCCTCGACCTGCACGACGTCGCCGCCCTCGACCCCATCAACGCGGGCACCCTCGCCGCCGCCTGCCACCTGGGCGACGACCACCAGGTCGCGGTCTTCGTGCACGCGGCGACGCCGGAGCTGGCCCGGCAGCTGACCGCCGCGGGCCTGCCCCACGACCGGCTGCGCGAGCCGGCGGCCTGACCCCGGGCCGGTTTCGCAGCCGGCCGCGCGGCCTCGGGCCGGTTTCGCAGCCGGCGGCCTGGCCATGGCCGGTTTCGCGGCCGACGGTCTGGCCACGGGCCGGCTTCGCGGCCGGTTCGTGCTGGTGGGGCGGCTAGGCTGGGGTCATGGCCGGGGACGAGTTGGTGCGCCTGCGGGCGGCCGCCGAGGCGGAGGCGGCCGAGCTCGACCGTGACCTGCGCGCGCTCTTCGCGGCGTCGCGCGACTCCAACGCCGACGACGAGCACGACCCGGAGGGCGCGACCATCGGCTACGAGCGGGCGCAGCTGACCGCGCTGCTGACCGCCGCCCGCACCCGGGTCGCCGAGGTCGACGACGCGCTGCGCCGGGTGGCCGACGGCACCTACGGCACCTGCGAGCACTGTGGCCGCCCCATCGGCGCCGAGCGGCTCGAGGTCCGCCCGTTCGCCCGCCACTGCATCGCCTGCGCCTGAACCCTCCGGGCCGGCGTGGCACTCACGCCGGTCGCGCCGGGACAGGTGACCTGAGCGCCCTCCTGCGCCGCAACAACGCCACCTCGGCGTCGACGAACGCGAAGAAGCCGGCCGGCCAACCCTCCGGGGTCCGGCGTAGCTCGGCGCAGGCCCGGACGGCTTCCGGCTGTTCCGCCCAGTACGCGAACTCGCTGCGCAGCCCGTCCCAGTCGTCGTCCCGGTGCAGGCCGAGCCGCGCGGCCTTCCACGCCTGGGCATAGGTCAGGGAGAAGCGCACGAAGAGGAATCTCTTGTCCGGCTCCACGTGATCCTCCGGCACCGCCAGCACGCGAGACAGTTCGGGGAGCAGGTGATCCACGCGCTGGTTGAGCTCGGCGCTGATCTGGTACTCGACAAGACGGCGGCCCTTGCGACTTTCCCCGAATTGGAGCCAGGTCGACACGGCGACGAACATGAGCCCCAGACCTGCGATGGCGGTGCCGATTGCTTGACCGTCCACGGTTCCGTCCCGATGGTGAGAAGGGGCCCTCAGGGTACGGAAAGTGTCAAACAGGAGACTCCGAGTAGTTGCACCCCTGTCCCTCCGCGAAAAGCCGGTTTTTCCGTACGGCCACAGCGGTCTTGCTTCGATCATCGGCGACGGGCTATCCAGGGGGCGTCGTCGGGGGGAGCCGCCGCCATGAATGGAGCGCTCAGCCGCCCGTGCCTGCCGACCGGCGGCCGACGGGCCCGCGCAGCTGCCGCCGGGCCGCGGACGGGTGCCCGGACGAGGGTGCGTGCCCGGTGACCGAGCCGGTGCTCCGCGCGGAGGGACTGCGGAAGAGCTACGGGGCGCTCGTGGTGACCGCAGACGTGTCCCTGCGCGCCGAGGCGGGACACGTCCTGGGCGTGCTGGGACCGGACGGGGCGGGCAAGTCCACGCTGCTCGACCTGCTCAGCGGGGTGACCGCCGCCGACGCGGGGACGGTGTGGCTGGCCGGGGAGGACGTGACGCGGCTGGCGGCGGCCGAGCGGCGGCGGCGGGGCGTCGGGCGTACCTCGCAGGTGCCGCGCCCGCTCAGCGCGACGGCCGTCTTCGACAACGTGCTGGCCGCCGCGGAGGCCGGGGGCGGCCTGCGCGGGCACCGGGCGCAGACCGCGGCCGCCGACGCGCTGGAGCGGGCCGGCATCCGCCGCTGGGCCGGGGAGCCCGCCGGGCGGCTGCCGCCGCTGGACCGCCGGCGCCTCGAGCTGGCCCGGGCCCTCGCCACCCGGCCGCGGGTCCTGCTGCTCGACGGGATCGCCGGCGGGCTCACCGCGGCCGAGGGCCACATCCTCGTCAACACGGTGTCCCGGCTGCGCGCCGACGGGCTCGCGGTGGTCTGGGCCGAGGACACCGCGCCCGCCGGCGCCGACGAGCTGCTGCACCTGACCGGCGCGCGCAGCCCGGGCGACGACCCGCCGGTCAGCTCCAGCGCCGGATGAGGGCGGCCTGCCCGGCCGATGAGCCGTCGTCGTGGGCGAGGTTCCAGAGCGTCACGTCCTCGATCCAGAAGACCCGGCCGTCCTTCGCGACCCGCCGGCCCCGGTAGTGCTCGGCATAGCCCTGCCGCGCGACCGTGTCCAGGAACTCCTGGCGGGATCCCCGGTCCTCGTCGCCGGCGCTCAGCCGGGACGGCAGGCCCACGAACTCGTCCCAGTCGTATCCGAAGAGCCGCTGCGCCGCCCGGTTGGCGTAGACGAAGAGCGGGTCCTCGGAGGTGTCGTGGGCGAGCAGGGCGGCGGGGGCCTCGTACAGCCAGGTGGCCTTGTCCGCCCCCGCCGGGACCAGCGGCCTGCCGAGCAGCCCGGTGTAGCTGCGGTCGAGGAGCTGCGCGAAGGCCGCGTCGCGCGTCACTGCACGAAGATGTCGACCGAGGGCCGCATCCGGGCGCAGATGGCCAGCACCTCGTGGATCGGGTGCTCCTCGAAGGACTCGATCAGCGTCGTGTCCAGCACCGCGGTCTTGTGATCCACCGCCGGGTACGCCGTCTGTGTCAGCAGGTAGTCGAAGCGCGGCGCCCACTTGCGCGAGCCCAGCCGCGCGGTCGTCGAGCAGTTGTCCACCATGAACGAGACGCCACGGGCGTGCATGTACGGGTTGAGCGAGTCCGTCGCCTCGATCACCGACTCGTTCGCGATCTCCGAGTACGGGTGTCCCTTCTCGACGAACGTGTCGATCTGGCCCATCATCACGCCGCAGAACGTCCCGGCCGTGAACGGGTCGAGCGGCAGCCGGTCGTCGTCCCGGCTCTGCCGCGCCACCGCGCCGGCCCGCCACATGTCGCCCTGGTCGATCTTGCCCATCGGGAACCGGCCGAGCCGCTCGCCGGCCAGGATCACGCTGCGGATCTCGTTGCCCGACGCGACCTCGTCGTAGATCTCGTGGGTCAGCTCCAGGCCCACGGGATAGGCGGCCGCGTACGCCTTGGCGAACGTCTCCTTGTCGTCGCCGCCGAACGCGCGGTAGAGCCCGATCAGCCCCTCCTTGGACACGATCCGCGAGATCGGCCCGGTCACGCAGTCCACCGAGTGCCGGTAGGCGTCCGTCTCGTCCAGCCCCTGCTCGCGCAGCCGCCGGTAGAGCGACTCGACGATCCCGTGCACCCCGCCGAGCAGGATCGAGCGCTCGCCGGTCAGGTCGGACAGGTACTCCGAGCGCAGGGTCGTCCGGAACGTGTACGGCGCCCCGAGCCCGACCGACCAGCCCAGCGCCCGCTCGACCGCCTTGCCGCTGACGTCCTGCTGCACCGCGAAGCTCGCGTTGATCCCGGCGCCGTTCGTCTCGGCACCCTGCAGGTAGAGCGCGCGCACGGAGGCGCCCATCCCCTTCGGGCACACCGCGACCACGTCGATGCCCTCGGGGAAGCCGCTGCCGCGCTGCTCGAGATAGCCGAGCAGGAACCCGTGCGACAACCCCAGCGTGGCGCCCGGGCGCAGCGCCGCGAACACCTGCTCGTGCAACGCGACCTGCGCGGCGTCCGAGATCAGCAGCAGCACCATGTCCGAGGCCCGGATGACCTCGAACATCTCGCCCAGCGTCCCGTCGGCCTCGGCGAAGCCCGCGGCCCGCGCCGCCTCGAACGACGAGGAGCCCTCCCGCAGCCCGACCACGACCTTCACCCGGCCGTCCAGCGAGTCCCGCAGGTTCTGCGCCTGCGCCGACCCCTGCGGCCCCCACCCGATCACCGCGATCTGGTTCAGCCCCTCGAACGCCCGGGGCAGCCGCTCGAAGAGGTCCCTCCCCCCGACGACGATCCCCTCCCGCGTCCCGTTCAGCGAGATGTACTCCTTGTCGAAGACGGTCGTCTCGAAATCCAGCTCTTGCGTCGTCACAGCCATACCGCAGATCCCACCGCCCGGACGCCCCGAGCGGAATCCGGACACACGCTCATGCCCGCGAAGCCCCCCGGATCTGCCCGAAACGGAAGCCGCTTCGAGCCCCCTGGAAAAACCGCCCTGACCTGCGGAAACGCGTGGCAACCGGTTGCCGGACCGGCCGGTCGTCCGGAAAATACGAAAAACGAAGACTGTTCGTTTCTGGGGTCCTAGTGTTCGCCACGTGGCGACGTGGGCGCTTGAGATGACGAAACGGGTGGCGCTGGCGACGGCCACCCTGCTGGTGGTGGTCCTGGTGGGGCCGCCCATCGCGGCGTACGCCGCTGCCGGGCCGATCAACACGACGGCCCAGGGGGTCAGGGCGACCATCAGCCTGCTCTCCGGCGGGCTGCCGCTGACGCTCGCGCTACCCAGCCCGGCGCGCACGTGGACGACCGGGCAGGCCGACTCCTCCGGGACGACCGCCGGCGCCACGCTGGGCGGCGGGCTCCTGCCCCAGCTGCTCAACGTCGGGGCGGTGACCACGGCGGTCGGGACGGCGGCGCCGGGCGGCGGGCGGGCGCAGGCGGGCACCGCGGGGCTCAACGTGCTCGGGGCGCTGACCACCGGCGCGATCCAGACGACCTGCCAGATGACGGCCGCCGGGATCACCACGACGACCGACGTCGCCAACCTGACCGTCGCCGGGGCGAACGTCAACCCCGACGCCAACCTCGCGATCAGCGTGCCGGGCGTGCTCACCGGCACGATCGACCACCGGATCGCCGCCTACAACACCACGACCGGCCGGCTCGACTACACCGTCCGGGCGGTGGATCTCGATCTGCTGGGCGGCCTGGCCGTCGTGGCCGGCGGCTCGGTGATCGTCGCCGAGTCGACCTGCTCGGGCATCGTGAAGCTCGGGGCGGTCACCCTGGCCGCCGCCAACCTGGCGCCGGGCGAGACCGGGACGCCGCGGGTCACCGTGACCAACACCGGGGACGTCGCCGCGCCGAACACCACGATCCGCATCCCCGTGCCGCCCGCCGGCTACACGCTCGGGACGCCCACCGTGACCGGCGGCGGCAGCTGCTCGGTGACCGGCG
>NZ_JAUQWH010000055.1 GCF_030757795.1 Actinoplanes oryzae | reverse complement strand
TCTGCGCCGGTCAGCTGATCGCGCCGCAGGCAGCGTCCGCCGCCACCGCTGTGACCGCCGCTCCGGTGGTCAAGGCGGCCGCCGCGGCGAAGGTCAAGCCCAAGATCACCAACTCGTTCAGCAAGAAGAGCGTGGCCTGGGGCAAGACCGTCAAGGTGACCGCCAAGCTGATCAACCCGAAGACCGGCAAGAAGGTCCAGTCGGGCTCGGTGCGCCTGCAGTCCAAGGTCAACGGCAAGTGGAAGACCTGGCAGACCAAGCGCACCACGACCGGCACGGTCACTTTCACCACCAAGCCGGGCAAGACCGGGTGGTACCGCACCTACTACACGGGCACCGGCTCCTACACCGCGGTCGCGGCCAAGTCGGCCAAGATCACCGTCAAGGCCAGCGGCGCGAAGATCCTCGCCGAGGCCAAGAAGCACAAGGGCGCGCTCTACAAGTACGGCGCCGCGGGCCCCAAGCGCTTCGACTGCTCGGGCTTCACCAAGTACGTCTACAAGAAGGCGGCCGGCAAGAGCCTGCCGCACAAGGCGAACTCGCAGCAGAAGTACGGCAAGGCGGTCAGCAAGTCGAACAAGAAGGTCGGCGACCTGATCATCTTCCGCTCCGGGTCGTACGGCTACCACGCGGGCATCTACGCGGGTGGCGGCTACATCTACGACTCGCCCCACTCGGGCGCCCGGGTCGGCAAGCACAAGATCTGGAGCAGCAACTACGTCGTACGCCGCCTGGCGGCCTGACGCAGCTCCCGGCAGGACCGGCACCACCGCCGCCGGCGCCGACCGGCACGCGGTGAGGCAAGGCTGTACGACAGTGGTGCAGTAAAGCAGTACGACAGTTCAGTGAGGCGTGACCCGACGCGGGTCACGCCTCACTGTCGTCTCGCCCCGGCGAACCCCGCGCGGCGGCGAACCCCGCGTGGCGATGGACTTCGCGCGGCGGTGGACTTCGCGCGGCGATGGGCTGCGCGGGGCGGTGGACTTCGCGCGGCGATGGGCTGCGCGGGGCGGTGGACTGCGCGCGGCGAATTCCGCGGGGTGGCGAACTGCGCGCGGCGGCGGACCCGCGGCGATGGAATTCGCAAGGCGGCGGACCCCGCGCGGCGAGGACCCGCGCTGCCGCAGCCTCGTGCCGCGGTGAAGCGTGCCGTCGTGAGGCGTGCCGTGGTAGAGCGTGCCGTCGTGAGGCGTGCCGTGGTGAAGCGCGCCGTCGTGTGGCGCGCTGTGGCGGAGCGCGCGGCCGGGAGGGCGCACGGCGCGGGGGGCTCGGGGCGCGCGGTGCAAGAGGTTCCCATGTGAGAGATCTTGCGTCGTCCCGGGGTTGCCAAAGGGGCCACCACTTCGCTCCACCCGGGCTTCGCTTTTTCCTCCACTTCCCTCCCCGGCTGCCCTTCCGTGCCCGCGATATACCCCTTTTGTGGGCGTTTCGGCCTCGGTGGCCGCCCCGTGTCGGAAAGCGGACCACGCGGGGACGGCCAAAACCCTCCACCCCGGGCCCACCCTTTCTGACGTGCTGTTTCATCCGCGAATCCGGCTCGCGGAAGGGCCGTTTCCGGTTGCGGGTGGAGGGAAGTGGAGTAAAGTGGTGCCCAGTGGCAGGGCCGGTTCGGACCTGCCGGCCCGAGCGAACCGGCGGACCGCGATACCGCCACTGGGCAGGGGGGTTTGCCGATGTTCCTCGGCACGCACACCCCGCGCCTGGACGACAAGGGCCGGCTGATCCTCCCGGCGAAGTTCCGGGACGAGCTGGCGGGAGGTGTCGTGATCACCAAAGGGCAGGAGCGCTGTCTCTACGTGTTCCCGATGGCCGAGTTCCAGCGGATCGCGGAGCAGTTGCAGACGGCACCGGTCACCAACAAGGCCGCCCGGGCCTACAGCCGGGTGTTCTTCGCCAGCGCGCACGACGAGATCCCGGACCGGCAGGGCCGGGTCACGATTCCGGTCCACCTGCGGGACTACGCGGCACTCGACCGCGAGCTCGTGGTGATCGGGGCGAGCACGCGGGTGGAGATCTGGGACAAGCAGTCCTGGGAGCAGTACCTCTCGGCGAGCGAGGACGAGTTCGCCGACATCGAGGAGGGGGTGCTGCCCGGCGGACTGTAGGCGTGGCCACCGCCGGCGGAGAGTCCGGTCGTCGTTGCCCTACCACCAGATCTCCAGCCGCTCCCGCTCCTGGCGCCTCTTCCCCGGCGCCAGGCGCGTGTCCAGCCCGAACGGCACCGGGCATGAGCGGATGGGGATCTGGCGGTACGGAGGACGGCCGGCGCACGCTCGACAGAGCACGGGTGGCACCACGCGAGGAAGAGCGGTGCGATGGGGGTCGACATGGGGGAGCTGCGCGGCACGCACGTGCCGGTGCTGCTCGAGCGTTGCCTGGAGATCCTGGCTCCGGCGCTCGACCGCAGCGGCGCGGTGCACGTCGACTTCACGCTGGGCCTGGGCGGGCACGCCGAGGCGGTGCTGGAGCGGCACCCGGGCGTGACGCTCGTGGGGCTGGACCGCGACACCGAGGCGCTGGCCCACGCGCGGCACCGGCTCGCCCGCTTCGCCGACCGGATCCATCTCGTGCACGCCGTCTTCGACGAGCTGCCCGAGGTGCTCGAGCGGCTGGAGCTGCCGGCGTTCCACAGCGGACTGCTCGACCTCGGAGTGTCCTCGTTGCAGCTCGACGAGGCGGACCGCGGTTTCGCGTACGCGAAGGACGCCCCGCTCGACATGCGGATGGACCAGTCCCGCGGCATCACCGCGGAGGAGGTCGTCAACGGCTACGAGCCGGGGGAGCTCGTCCGGATCCTGCGGGTCTACGGCGAGGAGAAGTTCGCGCAGCGGGTCGTCTCGGCGATCGTGCGGGAGCGGGCGAAGGCCCGGATCGTCTCCTCGGCACGCCTCGCCGACCTGGTCCGGGACGCGATCCCGGCCGCCGCGCGGCGAACGGGTGGAAATCCCGCGAAAAGAACGTTTCAGGCGCTACGTATTGAGGTAAATGGCGAACTCGCCGCCCTCGAGAACGTTCTGCCGTCCGCTTTGGAACTGCTGGCGCCGAAGGGGCGCCTTGCGGTGCTGTCGTATCACTCCTTGGAGGACCGGATCGTCAAGCGTGCCCTGGCCGAGAGGGCGCGCAGCACGGGGCCGATCGACCTGCCGGTCGAGCTGCCCGGCACCGGTCCGACGGTGCGGCTCCTGACGAGGGGGTCGGAGCCGCCGACGGAGCAGGAAGTGGCGGAGAACCCGCGCGCGGCCTCGGTGAAGCTGCGGGCGGCGGAACGGCTGGACGAGCACGACCCGGCAGCGGGGACCGGACGCGAGCGGGCCCGGCTGTCGGCACAGGGGGGACAAGGGCGGCGACGCCCGGGGGCACGGAAGAAGGGGGAGGGGTAGTTGAGCGAGCGTATGCAGGCAGCGCGGTCGGGGGGCCGGACCGCGAGCCAGGGGGACGACCGGCGCAAGCCGGGCAGGGGCAGCAAGTACTTCCCGGTGCAGGGGGCCACGGCACTGAAGCCCGGGGTGCAGCCGCGCGAGGCGGCCGCGGGACCACGCCTGCGGGTGGCGCCGCCGGTGCCGATCAACGCGCCGCGGGCGCCGTTCATCGCGCTGGTGGTGGCGGTCGTGGTGGCCGGCGTGCTGGGCATCCTGCTGATCAACACGAAGACGGCCGAGAACTCGTTCAAGCTGGACACCCTGCAGAAGCAGCAGGACGCGCTCGACGCGCGGCAGCAGACGCTGGAGAACCAGATCGCGGCCAACGAGATGCCGGGCAGCCTCGACGCGGCCGCCCGCCGGCTGGGCCTGGTCAAGGCGAACTCGCCGGCCTGGATCCGGCTGCCGGACGGCAAGGTCTTCGGCATGCCGAAGCCGGGCAGCGGGGAGCCGGCCGTGACGGCGCAGCAGCCGCCGTCCGAGGCGCCCGCGACGCCGGCCGCGGGCGAGTAACGCGATGACGCCGCGCGACGACGAGCCGCCGCGCCGGGGCCGGGAGCCCCGGCGCGGCGCTTCGTCAGACGAGGGCCGGGAGAGCGGGCGCGGCTTCGGGGGCATCGGCGAGGCGCGGGCCTACACGCCGCGTGGACGCACGGTGCGCGACGGCGACCAGCGCACCCGGTCCCCGCGGGCCGGGCGCACGAACGACCCGTTCCGCCCGGCCCTGCAGGTGCTGGACGGCGGCCGGTCGGCACGGGACCGCCGCCGCGGCGAGGACACCCCGCCGCCACGCCAGCGCGACGAGGAGCCGCAGGAGCGGGGCAGGGGCACCCGCGTACGCGCCCAGCAGCCGGAGCGCGAGCGCCAGCCCCGCACCGGCCGCACCGAGGCGCGCTCCGGCCGCACCGAGGCGCGCTCCGGCCGTACCGAGGCGCGGCCGAGCCGGACGGAGGCCCGGCCCGCCCGGGGCGAGACCCGCTCCGGACGTACGGAGGCCCGGACCGGCCGTGCCGAGGCGACGCGCGCGACCGCGGGGGGCGGCCGCACCCGCGCCACCGCCAACCCGCGCCGCGGCGGGGCCCCGGCCAGCCCGCGCCGCGGCGGGGCTCCGGCTCGCACCGTGTCCAAGACCACGCGCCGGCCCGTCCCGGCGGCGCCGCCCGAGCCGCCGAAGCTCGCGAACAGCACGCGCCGACTGCGCCTGGGCACCGTGCTGGCGCTGACGCTCTTCGCCGCGATCGGCGTACGGCTGATCGTCCTGCAGGTGGCCGACTCGCCGGCGCAGGCGCAGAGCCTGGAGAAGCAGCGCAGCCAGCGGCTCACCGAGGTTGTGCTGCCCGCCCCGCGCGGCAGCATCCTCGACGAGAACGGCGCGGAGCTCGCGCACAGCGTGGAGGCCCGCTACATCTACGGCGACCCGGAGATGATCGGCGACCCGGCCGCCACCGCGGCGAAGCTGTCGCCGCTGCTCGGCGTGCCGCAGTCCAAGCTGGCCAGCCTGATGCAGAAGAAGAAGCGCCCCGGCGGCGGCCCGTCCCGCTTCGAGTACCTGGCGCGCGGCGTGGACGTGGCGACCGCCGACCAGATCCGCCGGCTCGACCTGGACGGCATCGGCTCGGGCCGCGACGAGGTGCGCGTGGTGCCCGGCGCCGACCTGGCCGCGAACCTCATCGGCTTCACCGGCGACAACCACACCGGCCTGGAGGGTCTCGAGGCGCGCTACGACGACCTGCTGAAGGGCACCGACGGCGAGAAGGTCTACGAGGTCGGCAACGGCGACCTCGCCAAGGAGATCCCGGGCGGCTACCGCCGGGAGACCGCCGCGAAGCCCGGCTCGTCGCTGCAGCTGACGATCAACAGCGACCTGCAGTTCCAGGTGCAGCGCTACCTCCAGGAGTACATGGAGGAGAAGAAGGCCACGGTGGGCGGCGCGGTCGTCATCGACATCCGCACCGGCGAGGTCAAGGCGCAGGCCAGCTATCCGACCTACAACGCGCAGAAGGCCCTCGACTACGACTCGAAGGACCGCGTGGACGCCGCGACCAACATGGTCTCGGACCCCGGGTCGACGCACAAGGCGTTCGTCATCGGGGCGGCCATGGAGGAGGGCCTGATCACCAAGGACTCCACCGTGACCGTCGCCCCGGGGGTGAAGGTGGGCGGCACGTGGTTCCCCGACGAACACACGTTCGCCACCGGCTCGAAGATCCCGGTGAGCCAGGTGCTCGCGTACTCGTCGAACGTCGGCACGATCGGGATCGGCAAGCTGCTGGGCAAGGACAAGCTCTACGAGTACCAGCAGAAGTTCGGGCTGGGCCGGCCGACCAACGAGGGCATGCCGGGCGAGGCGTCGGGCCAGCTGCTCGCGCCGGAGGACTGGAGCGGCTCGTCCTGGGGCTCCGTGCCGATCGGGTACAGCGTGAGCGCCACCCTCATCCAGATGGCCGCCGGGTACGCGGCGATCGCCAACGACGGCGTCTACATCCAGCCGCACCTCATCAAGGCGACCATCTCCGGCAAGGACGGCACCGTGACCCCGGCGGACCCGCCGGAGACGCACCGGGTGCTCAGCGCGTCGACCTCGAAGGACCTGCGCGAGATGATGGAGTCGGTCGTCGGCGCCGAGCACGCGACCGGCACCCAGGCCGCGGTCGCCGGCTACCGGGTCGCGGGCAAGACCGGCACCGGCAACAAGCCGATCGAGGGCCAGTACACCAACCACAACGCCAGCTCGTTCATCGGCATGGCGCCGGCCGAGAACCCGAGGTACGTCGTCGCGGTCTTCGCCGACGTGCCGCAGGGGACGACGGGCGGCGACGTGGCGGCCCCGGCGTTCAGCAAGATGATGGCTGCGACCCTCACCCAATACCATGTGCCACCGTCCAGTACCCCTGCGCCGAAGTTCGACTGGATGAAATAGCCGTCCCGTATGGCGTTCGCAACCAGAAGTCTGTGACCGGGTAGGGTCTGACGCCGTGTCCGGCATTCCCCGTCCCCAGACTGTCCGGCCGTCCCGGCTGACCGACCTGGCGCGTCTGGTCGACGCCGCCGTGTCCGGCCCGGACGCCCAGGTCACCGGCGTGACGCACGCCAGTGGCGAGGTCCGCTCCGGCGATCTCTACGCCGCCCTGCCGGGTGCCCGGCGGCACGGCGCGGAGTTCGCCGCCGCGGCCGTCGCGGCCGGTGCCGTGGCCGTCCTGACCGACCCCGGCGGGCGCGAGCTCGCGGCCGCCGCCGGGGTGCCCGTCGTCGTGGTGGACGACCCCCGGGAGTCACTCGGTGTGATCGCCTCGGCGGTCTACGGCGACCCGGCCGGGCGGCTGACGATCATCGGCCTCACCGGGACCGCGGGCAAGACCTCCACGGCGTACCTCGTCGAGTCCGGCCTGCGCGCCGCGGGCCTGACCACCGGGCTGATCGGCACGGTGGAGACCCGCATCGGCGACACGGTGGTCAAGAGCTCGCGCACCACGCCCGAGGCGACCGACCTGCACGCGATCCTCGCCGCCGCCGTGGAGCAGGGCGTCACCGCCGTGGTCATGGAGGTGTCCAGCCACGCGCTGGTCATGGGCCGGGTCGGCGGCGTGCGGTTCACGGTCGGCGGCTACACCAACTTCGGCCAGGACCACCTCGACTTCCACGCCGACTCGGCCGAGTACTTCGCCGCCAAGGCGCGCCTCTTCGACGGCCGCTGCCGCTTCGAGGTGCTCAACGCCGACGACGCCGCGCTGCGGCCGCTCTTCAAGCCGGCCACGATCAGCTACTCGGCGGCCGGCGACAGGTCGGCCACCTGGTCCGCGTCGGACGTCACGGTGGACGGTGCGGGGCAGCGCTTCACCGCGCACGGGCCGGCCGGCGCCGTACGCGCGGGGGTGGCTCTTCCGGGTCTGCACAACGTGGCGAACGCCCTGCTGGCCCTCGCCAGTCTCGTCGCCGCCGGGATCGACCCGCAGGTGGCCGCCGACGGCATCGCGGCGTGCCCGGGCGTGCCCGGCCGGCTCGAGCGCGTCGACGCCCCCGGCGAGGTGCTCGGCGTCGTGGACTACGCGCACAAGCCCGACGCGATCGTGGCCGCCCTGGCCGCGCTGCGCGAGCTGGCGACGGCCCGCGGCGGCAGCCTGGTCTGCGTCATCGGCGCGGGCGGCGATCGCGACCGGGGCAAGCGCCCGCTGATGGGTGCCGCCGCGGCGCGGGGCTCCGACGTGGTCGTGGTGACCGACGACAACCCGCGCACCGAGGACCCGGCGGCCGTGCGCGCCGCGGTCCGGCGGGGAGCGGAGGAGGCCGGCGCGCCGGCGAAGATCATCGAGGTGGCGGGCCGCCGGGCCGCCATCGACGAGGCGGTACGGCTGGCCGGCCCCGGCGACGTCGTGGCCGTCCTCGGCAAGGGACACGAGCGGGGCCAGGAGGTGAACGGCGAGGTGCTGCCGTTCGACGACCGCATCGAGCTGGCCGCGGCCCTGACCGCGAGCTTGGGAGGAACGCAGTGATCCGGATGACGCTGGCGGAGATCGCCACGATCACCGGCGGGACGCTGGTCAACGCCGGCCCGGACGCCACGGTGACCGGCCCCGTCGAGTACGACACGCGGCTGCTGGAGCCCGGCGGCCTGTTCGTGGCGTTCGCCGGCGAGCGCGTCGACGGCCACGACTTCGTCGCCGGTGCCGTGGCGGCGGGCGCCGCCGGTTACCTCGGGACGCGCGACGTCGGCCAGCCCGGCGTGGTCGTTGCCGAGCCGCTCGAGGCGCTGGCCAAGCTCGCGGCGACGGTCGTCGAGCGGCTGCCCGAGCTGACCGTCGTCGGGCTCACGGGCTCGTCGGGCAAGACGACGACCAAGGACTACGTCGGGCAGCTGCTGGCGAAGCTGGGGCCGACCGTGGCGCCGGCCGGGTCGCTGAACAACGAGCTCGGGTTCCCGTACACCGTGCTGAAGGCCACCACCGGCACGCGCTTCCTGGTGCTGGAGATGGGCGCGCGGGCGGTCGGCCACATCGCCTACCTGACCGGCATCGCCCACCCGCGGATCGGCGTGGTGCTCAACGTCGGCGCCGCGCACATCGGCAAGTTCGGCTCGGTCGAGGGCACCGCCAAGGCGAAGGGCGAGCTGGTCGAGGGGCTGCCGGTCGAGGGCCTGGCCGTCCTCAACGCCGACGATCCGCTGGTCGCCGGCATGTTTCCGCGCACCAAGGCGCGCGTCGTGCTCACGGGCGAGTCGGCCGACGCGACGGTACGCGCCGAGGACGTGACCGTGGACGGGCGCGGCCGGGCGGCGTACACCCTCGTCACGCCGGAGGGCAGCGCGCCGGTGCCCGGGCTCGTGGCGCAGGGCCGCACCAACCAGGAGATCGGCGCGGCCCTGCGGATGAGCACGGCGACGGTGAAGTCCTACGTGTCGCGGATCCTGACCAAGCTCGACCTCACCAACCGGGTCCAGGTCGCCATCCTGATCCGCGACGCCGAGTGAGGCACCGCGGTCCGGCGGTGCCTGCCGTGCACGCTCGTGCTGGCCGCCCCGGTGCGTCCGTCCGGCCGCGGCCGCGTCGAGCACGAAGCACCGCGCCGGCCGTTCGTCGTCCCGGCCCGGGTGCCCGGCCGGCGGCGACGGCTCAGGCCACGGGGACCATGGCGCCGAGCAGGACCTCCATGCTGATGCTGGCGAAGCCGACGCGGACGTCGCTGGCGCCGTAGGGGAGCCAGAAGCGGCCGTCGTGGATGAGGCCGCCGCAGGAGTAGACGACGTTCGGGACGTACCCCTCGCGCTCGATCTCGTCCGGCTCGAGCAGGCCGCTCGGCAGGTCGGCGATGACCCGCTCGGGGTGGTCGAGGTCGAGCAGCATCGCGCCGATGGCGTAGCGGCGCATGGGCCCGACGCCGTGGGTGAGGACGAGCCAGCCGGCCGGCGTCTCCACCGGGGAGCCGCAGTTGCCGACCTGGATGAGGTCCCAGCCCCGGTGCGGCATGAGCAGCGGGACGGCCTCCTGCCAGCGGTTGGACTCGTCGCGCTCGCTGAGCCCGAGCGTCTCGCCGTCGGAGCGGCACAGCGCCAGGTGCCGGCCGTGCACCGGCCGCGGGAAGAGCGCCATGCCCTTGTTCCGGGCGGCCGGCCCGCGCAGCGCGGTGACCTCGAAGTGGCGCAGGTCGCGGGTCTGGAGCATGCGGCCGCCGATCTGCCGGCCGTCGTAGGCGGTGTAGGTCGCCGCGTACGACATGCGGCCGTCCTCCTCGACGACCTGCACGAAGCGCGCGTCCTCCATGCCGTTGCTCTCGGCGGGCGCGGCCGGCCACAGCACCCGCTGGTGCAGGGGCACGGTCACGGGGAAGACGACGGCGTAGTCGGCGGCGACGATCTCGCGCATGACGGCCAGCGTCTCGCCCGTGGTGGGCCGGGCCAGCAGCTCGCCGGGCAGGTGGCCGAGGATCTCCTCGAACTCGTCGTCGGAGTAGCGCTCCGGCAGCGCCGACAGCACGGTCGCGGACAGCTCGGTCTCGATCTCGTGCTCGGCGAGGCCGGCGGCGAGGAGGTCGCGCTGGTGCTTGGCGCCCGTACGCTCGCCGACCATCAGCGGCCCGTCTCGCCCCTCGAGCTCGATGCGCTCGCCGGGCCCGACGACCGCGGAGCAGAAGCCGATGGACGAGATGTGCCCCTCGCCGATCTGGCGCAGGCTGACGGCGACCCGCAGCTGGCCCGGCTGGAGTCCGCTCTGGTCGGGGTGCGGCACCATCGACGGGTTGCACAGGGCCGCCGCCTCGACCGCGAACTCGTGGCTGAAGTACGCCCCGATCAGCGACCGCGCGTTCGGCGACAGCTCGATGTCCGGCGGCACCCGGTGGTGCACCAGATCGAAGTGGTGCGCGAAGGTCGTCAGCAGGTCGTGGTGCCGCCCCGCGAAGCGGGACAGCACGTCGTCGAGCAGGCGGGCGATCTCGTCCTCGTCGAGCTGCAGGATGCGGTCGATCAGGCTGGACACCCGGTTGCGGCCGGACTGCGCGTCCTCGCCGGGCAGGAACAGCTTGATGACGACGCGGCGCCCGTCGGGCTGCATCGTCAGCGCGTGGCGCAGGGCGAGCGAGGAGGTCTGGGCCTGATGCGGGTCGAGGATTGCGGTCACGCCAGTCCCCCTGACGGTCGGGTCGCGCCGCGCCGGGCTGCCCACGCGCGGGCGTGCTGCAGGGTGGCGACGAGGGCGAGAGTGGATTCGGCTCCTTGGTTCAGATTAGGGCCATCCGGGGTCAAACCGTCATGACATCCACCAGTCAGGGGGTCGTACATGACAAATCCGCCGTCGTTGTCGCCCAGGAACCACGCGACGGCCTGGAACAGCGGGGCGTCCCAGGCGTCGTCGCCGGTCACGGCCGCCGCGGTGGCGCACGCGTCGGCGGTGGTGGCCGCCTCGATCGGCTGCTGGTCGTACCGGTGCTTCGGGATGCCCGGCCGCCACCCGCCGACGGGGACGGCCGACAGGTGGCCGTCGTGCTCCTGCATCTCGCAGAGCCAGCGCAGCATGCGCAGGCCGTCGGAGAGCAGCGGCTCGTCGCCGAGCAGGTCGCCGGCGTGAATCAGCACCTCGGCGAGCGCCGGGTTGGCGTAGGTCAGCTCGCGCTCGGGCCACACCCATTCCGGGTCGCCGCCGGGCAGGCCGATCACGGTGGCCGCGTCGGCCAGCAGCTGTCCGGCCTCGCGGCACGAAGGGTCGGCGCGGAGCAGGGCGGCGGCGCCGAGCCCGGCGAACGCCATCGCGCGCGGCCACGGCGAGCGCTGCCGGGCGCCGATGAGGAACGCCGTACGGGCCTCCCGCCGGATCCACGGGACGGTGCTGCGGGCGGCGGCGGTGCCCAGTCCGTGCAGTGCCCGGCCCCACCAGTCGCCGGTGCCCGGTTCGTCGAGCCAGCGCCGGTCGTACGAGAGCCGGTTGCGCACCCGCCCGTCCGGCGCCATCGCGTGCGTGAGGAAGGCGAGCCACCGCTCGGCGAGGGCCGTCACCTGAGCGGTCGGCTGCACCTCGCGCGCCGCCACGAGCAGTCCCCGGGCGACGTCGTCGACGCAGTAGCCGTGCTCGCGGCGGGGGATGGCGTGCCGGGCGTGCTCGAGCAGCCCGGTGTCGTCGGAGAGCCGGGCGAGGTGCGCCCAGTTCGGCTCGGGCGCGTCGATCAACTGCAGCGGCGGCGGTACGAGCCGCAGAGTCACGCTCATGCGGGCACCGACGCGGCGACCGCGGGCGTCCGGGCGGCGAGCAGGCCGGCGGCGAGGCTCTGGTAGCGATGGGCGACCGCGGGCCAGCGCAGCGTCGGTCCGCCGGTCAGGCCGGTGAGGTGCCCGGCGACGTCCGGGGCCTGCAGCAGGTGCCGGATCGCGTCGGCCATGGCCGCCGGGTCCTGGTGCGGCACGAGGATCCCCGGCCCGTCGGCGAGCAGCTCGACGGCGTGCGGGAACTCGGTCGCCACCACGGGCACGCCGGCGCCGACGGCCTCGATCAGCACGCCGGAGGTGACCTGCTCGGTGGAGTCGTACGGCAGCACCACCACGTCCGCGGACCGGATCAGCCGGCTCAGCGACGCCGCGTCGAGATAGACGTCCTCCCAGCGCACGCGGTCCGCGACGCCCAGCTCGGCGGCGAGGGCCTGGAGCGAGTCGCGGTAGACGTCGCCGTGGTGCTCGAGCACCTTGGGATGCGTGCGCCCGGCGACCGTGTAGACCGGGCCGCTCAGGTGCGCCAGCGCGCGCAGCGCCCACTCGATGCCCTTGCCCGGCCCGAGCAGCCCCCACGTGAGCAGGTGCGGGACGTCGTGGCGTTCGCGCGGCACGCTCGTGTGGCTCGCGGCGCCGTGCGGGATCACTGTCACTTTGCGCCGGTCGACCACGTACCCGGTGGTGAGGCGTTGCCGTGCGGTGTCGGTCATCGTCACGACGGCGTCGGCGGCGGCCACGATGCGTTCCAGCACCGAGCGCTGGGACGGCGTCGGCGTGGTGAGCACGGTGTGCAAGACGACGATCTTCGGGACTCGCACGGCGCGCAGCAGGGGCAGCACCTCGTCGCCGTCGAGGCCGGGATAGATGCCGTACTCGTGCTGCACGATCGCCACGTCGAAGCGGTTGAGGGCGTTGGCGGCGGCGGTCCAGCCGCCGGGCGTACCCGTGTGCCAGGTGTGCACGACGCGCGGTGCGGTGTGGTCGATCGCCAGGCCGCCGTTGTCGACCGCCTCCGACGAGAGCAGCCGGACCACGCCGCTGCCGGGCGTCCCGCCCGTCAAATGGCCGGCCAGCGCGGCATTGAAGGTCGCCAACCCGCATTGGGTCGGCGGATACGTACTCAGGAATCCGTAGGTCACGGGCATGACAGGGCCCTTTCTGATCAGGCGGCCGCCTCCCCGCGCGCGCGGAAGAACGAATTGGAACCTTTCCGGAGAATCGCCGCGAATGGTTAATTCGACGGTAACAAAATCAAGCCGATCGGCTGAGAAGTTTGCGATACATCGCCAGGTAGTCGTCGACCATCCGGTCGGCCGAGAAACGGCTGCGGGCGTGGGCCCGGCACGCCGCCCGATCGAGCTGCCCGATGGTCTCGACGGCCGCCACCGCCTGGTCCACGTCGTCGGCCAGCCGCCCGGTGACGCCCTCGTCGACCACCTCCGGCATGGACCCCTTCCGGAACGCCACCACGGGCGTCCCGCAGATCATCGACTCCACGACGGAAAGGCCGAACGGCTCGGCGAACCGGATCGGGTGCAGCAGCGCGGCGCCGCTGCCGAGGATCCGCGCCCGGTCGGCCGGCCCGACGGATCCGAGGTAGACCACCCGGTCCCCGTCGATGTGCGGCTCGACCCGCTCGCGGAAGTACGCCTCGTCCTGCACGATCCCGCACAGCGTCAGCCGCCGCCCGGCCCGCCGCGCGATCTCGACGGCGAGATCCGTGCCCTTGTCCGGATGGATGCGTCCGAAGCAGATCAGGTCGTCGCCGCCGGGTGCGAACGGCAGCGTCTCCACGTCCACCCCGTGATAGATCGTGCCGAGGTAGTCCAGGTCGTGGCTGCGGTCGGCGTCCGAGATCGACACGTACGCCGACCGCGCCCGCCGGTACGCGGGCAGGATGTTCCGCCCGGAGAAGCCGTGGATCGTCGTCAGCAACGGCGCCGCGCAGTGCTCCGAGAACGCCAGCGGCAACCAGTCGAGATGGTTGTGGACGAGGTCGAACTCCGCCGAGCGGCCCAGCGCGTACGCCACGTGCAGCGCCTCCCACACGCGGCCGTCGAGGTCCGGATCCTCCTCGTAGCCGTGCACCGCGACACCGTCGAGCGTGGCCTTCGTGACGGAGTCGAGCGTGGCGAAGAGGGTCACGTCCACGCCCCGCGCGGTCAGCCCCTCGGCGAGCAGGCTCGTGACGAGTTCCCACGGTCCGTAGTGCACCGGAGGCGTACGCCAGGCGATCGGTCCCAGCAGCGCGACCTTCATGATCCTGAGTATGCGAGCGGAACGCGTGTTCCGTCCGTGGTTTGCGTGTTAAAGAGGGACCATGGACAACCCGTGGTGGCACAGTGCTGTCGTCTATCAGATCTACCCGCGCAGCTTCGCGGATGCCGACGGCGACGGGATGGGGGATCTCCGCGGGATCATCGACCACCTCGACCACATCGCCGGGCTCGGCGTCGACGTGCTGTGGCTGTCGCCGGTCTACCCGTCGCCGCAGGACGACAACGGCTACGACATCAGCGACTACCAGGACATCGAGCCGGTGTTCGGCACCCTGGCCGACTTCGACGAGCTGCTGGCCGGCGTCCACGACCGCGGCATGAAACTGATCATGGACCTGGTCGTGAACCACTCGTCCGACGAGCACCCCTGGTTCGTCGAGAGCCGTTCGTCGCGCACGAGCGACAAGCGCGACTGGTACTGGTGGCGCCCGGCACGCGAGGGCTTTGAGCCCGGCACGCCCGGCGCCGAGCCGAACAACTGGGGATCCGTCTTCGGCGGCCCGGCGTGGGAGTTCGACCCCGCGACCGGCGAGTACTACCTGCATCTGTTCAGCCGCAAGCAGCCGGACCTCAACTGGGAGAACCCGGCGGTCCGCGAGGCGGTGTACGAGATGATGAACTGGTGGCTCGACCGCGGCGTCGACGGGTTCCGGATGGACGTCATCGACCACATCTCCAAGGACGTGGCGCTGCCGGACGGCGCCGTCGCACCCGGGTCGCTCTACGGCGTGGGCGCCCCGCACTACATGCACGGCCCGCGCAATCACGAGTTCCTGCACGAGATGCACCAGAAGGTCTTCGCCGGCCGGGAGGCGCTGCTGACCGTCGGCGAGATGCCGGGCGTGACCGTCGAGGAGGCGGTGAAGTACACCGACCCCGCGCGGGGTGAGGTGGACATGGTCTTCAACTTCGACCACGTGTGGGTGGACCGGGGCGCGGACCCGTGGCAGCTCTACCCGTTGCAGCTGACCAAGCTCAAGGGCATCTTCGCCCGCTGGCAGGCCGGCCTGCAGGAGAAGGGCTGGAACAGCCTCTACTGGAACAACCACGACCAGCCGCGCGTGGTCTCCCGCTACGGCGACGACTCGCCCGAGTGGCGCGAGCGCTCGGCGAAGATGCTCGGCGGCGTGCTGCACCTGCACCGCGGCACCCCGTACGTCTACCAGGGCGAAGAGCTCGGCATGACGAACTATCCGTTCGGCACGATCGCCGACTTCCGCGACATCGAGGCGCTCGGGCACTACGCGCAGGCGACCGAGCACGAGGGCCGGTCCCCCGAGGACGTGCTGACCGTGCTCCGGGCCCGCAGCCGCGACAACGCCCGTACGCCGATGCAGTGGGACTCCTCGGCGCAGGCCGGCTTCACGACGGGCACCCCGTGGCTCGCGGTGAACCCGAACCACAAGGAGATCAACGCCGCCGCGGCGGTCGCCGACCCGGACTCGGTCTACCACTTCTACCGCCGGCTGATCGCGCTGCGCCACGAGGAGCCCGCCGTCGTGTACGGCGACTTCACGATGCTCATGCCGGCCGACGAGCGCCTGTACGCGTACACCCGGCGGCACGGTTCGACCGAGCTGCTCGTGATCGGCAACTTCACCGGGGAGCACGTGCCGGCCGACGTGCCGGACGCCGGGGCGTGGCAGGAACTGGTCCTGACCAACGCCCCGGCGCCGGAGAAGTGGGTCCTCGAGCCGTGGCAGCTCGTGGTCTACCGCCGCACGGTCAGCGGGTGAGAAGAACCGCACGGTCAGTGGGTGACAAGAACCGCACGGTCAGTGGGTGACAAGAGCCGCGCGGCCGGCGGTGCGGCGAAGCGCGCGGGACGTCAGGCGGTGATGGTGTCCCACGAGTAGGCCAGCAGCGCGAAGGCGGCACCGAGCAGCGCGAGCGAGATGCCCCGCGTCCCGATCGGCAGCGCGGCGAGGACGAGCAGGATGACGGCGATGATGTAGAACAGTCCCTGGATGGACATCGGAGAGCCTCTATTCTGTGGGGGTGTGGCGGCGCGGCATGTACCCCGGGCGGGAGCGCTCCCAAACATGATCGGCGCCGGGGCACGATCTGGGCCGCGAACTAGCACCGGCTGAGTACTGCTACTCACGTCCAGGCGCACGCGGCCCGGAAGGCTCTTCTCCCATGACGAACTTCCTCCACTGGCTGGGCCGGTTCACCGTCGGGGCGCTGGGCATCGGGGCGTTCACCGTGGTCAACGCGACGGTGGCGTGGTGGTGGATCGGGCCGCAGGGCTCGGTGCCGCCGGGCACCCGGGCCGACTACGCGGTGCAGCCGCCGCAGATCGCGCCGGGCGTGGAGGCGGCCGCGGGCGTCTTCGGGCTGCTGCTGGCGGTCGCGACCGTGGCGGTGCTCGGCTGGGCGACCGTCACCCGGCGCATCTCGGCGCGCTGGTGGCTGGTCGTCCCGGCGGTGGCCGCCGCCGGCTGGACGATCGGGCTCATCGGCCGCACCGTGACCGCGGCGGTCATCGGCGCCAACATCGGCGCCGGCCTGGCGGTCCTCGTCCTCGGCCCGCTCGCGGTGGCGCTGCTGCTCTGGTCGGCCGTCTGGGCCGCGATCCTCGTGCGCTCGATGGTGCGGCCGCCGTCGCGCCCGCGCTTGACCTCCACCGGTGTTTACCTTGCACGATCGGCCGCATGAGAGCTGTCGTGTTCGACCGCTTCGGCGGTCCCGAGGTCCTGCGCATCGCCGGCCTGCCCGATCCGGAGCCCGGTCCGGGTGAGGTCCGGGTGCGGGTGGCCGCCGCGGGGGTCCAGCCCTTCGACGTCGCCGTGCGGCGCGGCGTCATGACCAAGCTGCCTATCGCGTTCCCGCAGCGGATCGGCCAGGAGTACGCGGGCGTCGTCGACAAGGGCGACCTGCCGATCGGTACGCGGGTGCTCGGCTCGACGATGCTCAGCGGGCACGCCACGCATGTCGTCGTGCCGGTCGCCACCGCCGTCCGCAAGCCTGATCACCTCGACTTCCCCACGGCGGCCGGGCTGGTCGCCGCGGCGCAGACGGCCTCCGGGGCGCTGCTGGACCTGGCCGTGACGGCGGGCGACGTCCTGCTCGTGCACGCGGCCGCCGGCTCGGTGGGCACGCTCGCCGTGCAGCTGGCCCGGAAGGCGGGCGCCACGGTGGTCGGCACGGCGAGCCCCGGCAACCACGAGTACCTGCGGTCGCTGGGTGCGCTGCCGGTGGCGTACGGGGACGGGCTGGTCGAAGCCGTGCGTCAGCTCGGCCTGAAGGTCACCGTGGCGCTGGACGCCGCGGGCGGCCGGGCGATCGGGCAGTCCGTCGAGCTCGGTGTGCCGCCGGACCGTGTCGGGACGATCGTCGACGATGTCGCCGCGGCCCAGCACGGAACGCGGGTGGTGCGAGCGGCCCGGTCGCCCGAACGCCTCGCCGCCGTCGTCTCCCAGCCCGACCTCGTCATGCCGATCCGCGCCTATCCGCTCGATCGGGTCGCCGAGGCGCACGCCGCGGTGGAGAGCCGGCACGGCCGCGGCAAGGTCGTGCTCACGACGTGATGAACGCCGACGCGCGCAGGGGCTTGCCGAAGAGCCAGCCCTGGCCGAGCTCGCACCCCTGCTCGACCAGCCAGTCGCGCTGCAGGTCCGTCTCGACGCCCTCGGCGACCACGCGCAGGCCGAGGGCGCCGGCGAGCGCGAGCACGGCCCGGACGATCTGCTCATCCGTGCCGCCGGTGCCGACCGACGAGACGAACGAGCGGTCCAGCTTCACGACGCCCACGGGCAGCCGGTTGAGATAGCTCAGCGACGAGTAGCCCGTGCCGAAGTCGTCGACGGCCATGACGACGCCGAGCGCGTGCAGCTCGTCGAGCGTGGCCAGGGCCGTGGCCAGATCCTCCATCACGCCGGACTCGGTGATCTCCAGCCACAGCGCTTCGGGCGGCAGCCCGGTCTCGGCCAGCACGTCGCGGACCACGCCGACCAGCGCCTTGTCCCGCAGCTGGCGGACGGACACGTTGACCGACACGTGCAGCGGGCGCGTACCCGGGGCGGCGGCCGCGCGCCAGGCGGCGAGCTGGTGCACGGACTCGCGCAGCAGCCACGCCCCGGCCTCCACGATCAGCCCGGTCTCCTCGGCGATCGGGATGAACCGCAGCGGCGACACCGCCCCGAGCTCCGGGTGCTCCCAGCGCATCAGCGTCTCGAAGCCCTCGCGCTCGCCGGTGGCCAGGTCGACGATCGGCTGGTACGTGGCGTAGAGCTCCCCGCGTTCCAGGGCGCCGCGCAGCGCCTGTTCCAGCAGCAGCCGGTCGCGCACCTCGTCGCGCAGCGAGCTGTCGAACAGGGCGTACGCGTTGCGCCCCGAGCCCTTCGCCTTGTACATCGCCGTGTCGGCGTCGCGGATCAGCTCGAGCGCCTCGGCGCCGCCGGTCGTCTTCGCCACGCCGATCGAGGCCGAGACGACGACGCTGCCCACGGACAGCTCGAACGGCCGCTCGAACTCGGCGAGCACCCGGGCGGCCAGCGACTCCGCCGTGGCCGAGTGCGACGGGCTGGCCAGCGCGATCACGAACTCGTCGCCGCCGATCCGGCAGACCAGGTCGGTGCTGCGGACGATGGCGCCCAGCCGGCCCGCGACCGCGCACAGCAGCTCGTCGCCGACCTGGTGACCCCAGTGGTCGTTGATCATCTTGAACCGGTCGAGGTCGATGAAGAGCAGGCTGATCTCCTGCTGCTGGTCCCGGGCCCGGTCGCCCCACGCCGTGATCGTCTCGCTGAGCAGCTCGCGGTTGGGCAGGTCGGTGAGGGCGTCGTGGGTGGCGCGGCGCCGGCCGGCGCTCTCGGCGCGGGCCCGCGAGTCGTTCGAGCGCACCACGCGGAAGAGCACAGCCATGATCATCAGTACGCAGAGCGTGGCCCGCACCGCGCCGTCGACGACACCGTGCATCGTCTGCACCGTCGTCATCACGACCGGCACGGCCACGAGCAGCGCGATCGTGATCATGCGGGGCATCCCGAGGACGCGCACGATCACCTGTTGCGGCTCGGTGAGCGTCCGCATCGAGGGGTGCAGCGTGCCGGCCCCGAAGAGCAGGAACGCGCCCGTGAAGAGCGTGTTGATCGCGGTGAGCGGGACGTTCGCGAGCTCGTTGTCGCGCAGCATGAAGAGCAGATCGCCGATGAACATCGCGGTGGACCCGGCGATGAGCAGCCACAGCGCGGGCGTGCGCGCGCCGCCGGCGAGGGCCAGCTGGGCGACCAGCATCATCAGCACGACGTCGATGACCGGGAAGAACGCGTTGGCCACCCGGATCGGGTCGATGCCGCTCTGGTCGATCGTGGGCGACATGACGAACGTCCACGCCATGAAGGCGGCGGCGGCCCCCACGAGCAGGGCGTCGCTGCGGGCCGGGTCGTCGTCGGCGGCCCGGCGGCGGCGCAGCATGCTTGCGAACGCGTACCCCATCACCAGGTAACCCGGGACGACGAAGGCGTCGGGCCAGAGCGATTGCAGGGTCGGCGGGGAGTCGCTCGCGCCCGGGACCACGGCGCGCATGACCATGCCCGCGAGGAAGAGCAGCCCGGCGACGCCCATGTGCACCCACGGGCGGCGATCGGCGGGTACGGCGACGCGGAGGGCTCCGTACCAGACCGCCGACAGCGCGCCGAGGATGCCGGCGAGGCCGGCCAGGTCCTGCACCGGCGCCGGGCCCGCGACGAGCAGGCCCGCGAGCACCGCGCTGCCGGCCAGGAACGACCGGAACACCACCGTCGTGTACGGCGGCAGGGGCGCCCGGGCGACGCCGGCCGCGGGTGCCGCCGGCGGGCGCTCCGGGGCGAGGGCAGAGGTCACATGACCATGATCGGCATCCCAGCCTCTGGGCTTAACGCGACAAATATACGCGAAAGCGCCCACGGATCGTGAGTTCGTTTCATCCTGGTCTGGGCCGGTACGAAGTCATTCGCGGGGGGATACGCGTGAAGAGCGCGCACAGGCGAGTCCTGAGTACGTCACTGGGTACGACGATGCTGCTGGGGGCGGTGGTCGTGGTGACCGCTGCCGGAGGGTCGCCGGCACTGTCATATGCCGGGGCTTCCTTGCAGACGATTCCGCTCGGAGTGAGCCGCCAGGCCTTCTCCGCGCCCCGGGCCACCGGGCCGTTCAGCCTGGTCGGGGCCACCTGGGCCGACGCCCGGGAACGGTTGACCGCCACGGTCGAGGTGCGCACCCGCCCGGTGGCCGGGCAGTGGACCGCCTGGCAGCCGCTGGAGGCGGACAACCCCGCCCCGGCCGCACCCGGCTCGCGGGATGCCGCGGCCGCGCGGGGCAGCACGGACCCGCTGTGGGTCGGCCCGTCCGACGGCGTCGAGGCGCGTGTCGCGGGCGGCGGCGCCGTGCCCGCCGGGCTGCGGCTCGACCTGATCGACCCGGGCACGGGCGCCGCCGCGCCGGTGCTGGAGCGCAAGGCGGTCACCACGCCGACGCGACCCGTCCCGCCCGTGGTGACCCGGGCCCAGTGGGGCGCCGACGAGGATCTCGTGAAGGGTGCGCCGGAGTACACGACCGACGTGAAGGTGCTCTTCGTGCATCACACGGCCGGGACCAACGGCTACAGCTGCGCGGACTCGCCGGCGATCATCCGGAGCATCCAGGCGTACCACGTGAAGAGCAACCACTGGAACGACATCGGCTACAACTTCCTCGTCGACAAGTGCGGCACGCTCTTCGAGGGCCGGCGCGGCGGCATCACCAAGGCCGTGCTGGGCGCGCACACGCTCGGCTTCAACGCGAACAGCGCCGCCGTGGCCGTGCTCGGCAACTACTCGTCGGCCGCGGTCTCGGCGAAGGTGCGTACGGTCATCGCGCAGCTGGCCGCGTACAAGATCGCGGGTTACGGTCATGCGCCCGGCGGCCGCGCGGCGCTCGTCTCCAGCGGCAGCGACCGCTACGCCAAGGGCAGCACCGCGATCCTCAACCGCATCTCCGGGCACCGCGACACGGGCATGACCGAGTGCCCGGGCAACGTGCTCTACCGGCAGCTCGGCGCGATCCGCAGCCTCGCCTCCGCGGCCCCGTCCCGCCCGGCGATCACGAAGATCAACGGCGCGGTCCAGTCGGGCGGCACGTGGTTCACCCGCGGCACGATCCGGCCGTACTGGACGCCGGGCACGGTCTACCGGCTGATGAACCGCTACGACGTGTACGTCGACGGCGTCCTCACCGCGTCGGTGCCCCGCGACCAGCGGCAGCAGCTGCTCACGCTGACGCCGGGCAAGCACACGATCCGGGTCCAGGCGCTCGCGCTCAACGGCCGTGCGACGTACACCGACACCGACGTCTACGCCGACGCGACGCTGCCGGCCTTCGCGAGCGGGCCGAGCGTCTCGCTCCGCACCGGGTCGCTCGACAGCATCGTGCCCGTCCGGCTGCGCTGGTCGGCATCGGACGCCGGCGGCCTGCGCACCATCGCCCTGACCAGCCCGGTCACCCGCGACCTCGGGCCCGGCGCGACGGTCTGGGCGGGCACGGTCCGCTTCAACACCGCCACCGTGTACGGCCTCCGCGCCACCGACCGCGCCGGCAACGTCCGATCGGTGGCCACCACCCGGACCGCGGCGCTGCTGTCGGACGGCAGCGCCACGCGCACGGGGGCGTGGCGCACGGCGACCGGGACGGCGTACCTGGGCGGTCAAGCGCTGCGGGCGACCACCGCGGGCGCGTCGCTGAGCTGGACCTTCACCGGCCGCTCCGCCGCACTCGCGGTGACCCGCACCGCCATCTCCGGCGAAGCCCGCATCCTCGTCGACGGCGAACCAGCCGGCATGATCGACCTCCGCGCCACCGAAACCCTCCACCGGCGCGCCGTCTGGACCCGCTCGTGGACCAGCACCGGCCGGCACACGGTCACGCTCGTCGTCGAGGGCACCAAGGGCCGCCCGGGCGTGATCTCCGACGGCCTGGTCTACGTGAAATAGGCCGGATCACCGCCGCCGACGCCGCACGCCAGCTCGGCGTGAGCCAGGCGCTCGCGTCGCACCACCTGCGGCAGCTGGCGAAGTACGGCTTCATCGAGCCCGGCCCGGCCGGCGACAACCGCGAGCGCCCGTGGCAGGTCGTCTCCACGTCGCACGACTTCCGGGCCGCCGAGTCCGACGGCGAGGGGCAGGACGCCGTCGAGCTGCTGGACCGCTACATGGCCGAGCAGGCGCTCGCGCAACTCACCGAGTGGCAGGAGCGCCGCGCCGACGAGGATCCGCGCTGGACCGAGCTGGCCGGCACGAGCCAGTCACTGCTCTACCTCACGATCGACGAGGTGGCCGACCTGCGCCGGGCGATGGACGACCTGTTCACCCGGTGGGTGCGCGAGCGCCCGATCGGCGAGCCGGGCAAGCGTCCCGCGGACGCGGTGCCCGTCAACGTCACCACCGTTCTCACGCCGCTGCGGCCCACCGCCTCGGGCGGCTGAGGTGGCGTGGCACGCCGGGCGGGACCTGCGTCTGCTGCTCGCCGCGAACCTCGTCTCCCTGGTCGGCGACTGGACGTTGCGCACGGGGATCGCGTACCAGATCTATGTCCTGACGGGGTCCACGCTCGCGTCCGCCGGCGCCGTTCTCGCGTCGCTGATCCCGCCGATCGCGCTGGGCACGCTCGCCGGCACGGTCGCGGACCGGGCCGACCGGCGGCTGCTCATGGCCGGCGTCAACCTGCTCATGGCCGTCGCGCTGCTGCCCCTGCTGGCCGTGCACGGTGCCGGGGACGCGTGGCTCGTCTACGCGGTGCTGGCCGTGCAGAGCTGCCTCGCGCCGTTCTTCGCGACCGCGGAGGCGGCGCTCCTTCCCGCCCTGACGCCGCCCGACCGGCTGGTCACCGCCAACGCGCTCAACGGCCAGATCCGCGACATCGCCCGCCTGCTCGGCGCCGCGCTCGGCGGCATCGTGGCGGCCGCCGGCGGCATCCCGCTGCTGGCCGTGGCCGACGCGGCCAGCTTCCTGCTGGCTGCCGGGCTGCTCTTCCTGATCCGGGTACGGCCGGTGCGCTCGGCCGCCTCGCGAGCTGCCGGCCACGGCGGCTGGCGCATCGTGGCGCGGTCCCGGGTGTTGCGCGTGTTCGTGGCGTTCAGCCTGGTCACCGGGATCGGGGAGGCGGCGATCGGCGTGCTAGCGGCCCCGTTCGTGCGCGATGTGCTGGGCGGCGACTCACGGGCGTACGGCTTCGTCATGGGCGTGCAGGCGGTCGGCGGCCTGGCGGGCGGGCTGGCGGTGACGCTCGTCGGTCATCGGTTCCCGCCGCGGGCGATGTTCGGCTGGGGGACCGTCGCCTTCGGGCTGGTCGACCTCGCACTGTTCCTCTACCCGCTGGTGTGGCAGGCATTGTGGCCGGCCGCCGTGCTGATCGGGCTCGCGGGACTGCCCGCCGCCGTCCTCGTCGCCGGCGGCCTCACCGTCTTCCAGCGGGCGACGGCCGAGGCGGAGCGCGGGCGGGTGTGGGGTGCGATCACCACCGTGGACTCCGGGGCGATGCTCGCCGGGACGCTCGCGGCGGGCGCGCTGGCCGGGCGCTTCGGGGTGCTGCCGGTGATCACGACACAGGGGGCGGCGTACACCTTGGCGGGCGTCCTGGTCGTGCTCGCTCTGCGACCATCGGACGATGCTCCCCGCGCTGATCTCCGGCTTGCGCCCGCATGACGACCTCGAGGCGGCCCATCTCGCCGATGCCCGGGCATGGCTGGGCTCGACCGGCGACGTCTATCGGCGGGTGAAGCCCGCGACCCCGCCGAAACACCTCGTCTCGTACGTGGTGCCGACCGACCCGGACACCGGCGACGTCCTGCTGGTGGACCATCGCAACGCGCGGCTCTGGCTGCCGCCGGGCGGTCACGTGGAGCCGGGGGAGGATCCGGCCGCCGCCGCGGCCCGGGAGTTGCGCGAGGAGCTGGGCGTGTCCGGGGCCGCGGCCGAGCCGGTCTTCCTGACGGTCACGGTGACTGTGGGCGTCGACGCCGGGCACACGGACGTGAGCCTGTGGTACCCGGCGACGGTGTCCCGGGATGCCGGGCTGGCCGTCGACGCGGGCGAGTTCGCGGCCGTTCGCTGGTGGACGCGGGCCGAGGTGGCGGCGGCGGATCCGGCGCGGTTCGACCCGCATCTGGGGCGTTACCTGGCGAAGACGGCCGTCAGCGGGTGACGTTGTCGGTGGCGGTCGTGAGGGTGGCGAGGTCCGCGCGGGTCGCCAGGTTCTCGCAGTCGCCGGGGACCGTGACGGCCCAGGCGCCCGCGGCGATCGCGGTGGCGAGGCGGTGCCGGGGCGGGGCGCCCGCGAGCCGGTCGGCCAGGTAGCCGGCGACGAAGGCGTCGCCCGCGCCCACCGGGTCGACGACGGTCACGGACAGGGCGGCGGCGTCGTGCGGGTCGCCGTCGATCAGGGCGGTGCAGCCGCGGGCGCCGTCCTTGACGATCACCTCGCGGGGGCCGAGGGCGGCGAGCGCGGGCAGGGGCGGGCCGTCGGCCACGAGGGCGGCCTCGTCGGGGCCGGCGAAGACGATGTCCGCGCGGGACGCCAGGTCGCGCAGCACGGGAGCGGCGTCGAAGCGGGACCAGAGCTTCGACCGGTAGTTGAAGTCGAACGAGACGGGGACGCCGGCGTCGCGGGCCGTCTCGACCGCCTGGAACACGGTCGCGCGGGCGGTGCTGCTCAGGGCGGGGGTGATGCCGGTGACGTGGAGGACGGCTGCCGCCCGTACGGCATCGGGGGGAATGTCGGCCGGGGACAGCCGCGAGCCGGCGCTGCCCGCGCGGTGGTAGTCGACGTGCAGCAGCCCGGCGGTGCGCCGGTGCTTGACCATCAGGCCCGTGAAGGCGGTGTCGCGCAGGACGACGGCGTCCACTCCCTCGGCGCGCAACCTGTACTCGATCAGGTCGCCGGTCGCGTCCGTCCCCGCCCGCCCGATCCACGTGGCCGTGCCGCCCAGCCGGGCCACTCCGACGGCGACGTTGCTCTCCGCGCCGCCGATGCCGAAGGTGACCCCGCGGGCGTGCTCGAGGCGCCCGATCCCGTCGGCACCGACCAGACCCATCGTCTCGCCGAACGTCAGCAGGCCTCCGGAGGTCATGCCCCGCCCCTTTCCTCGGTGGGCGTTCAGCATCCCCTCATCACCCGGTCCGAGGCCAGCGGTGCGCCGTCCGCCCGGCATCGCTACGGTGGTCGCGTGTCTGAGATCCCGTGGTGGGGGCTGCCCCTCGTCGCCGTCGTGTTTGCCCTGCTAGGAGCCGGTTTGGCCGTGCTTTTCGAGGCCCGGGACCGGTTCGCGCGCGCCCGGGCGGCGCGCACCGAGCGGTGGTATTCGGAGCGGCGGGACGCCTATGTCGCGCTGCTCGCCCAGTTCGAGCGGTCGGCGGCGCGGCTGCGCCTGGCGCTCGACTCGGGGCAGCCGATGCCGGCGTCGCACCTCTATCTCGACGAGGCCGGCCCGGCGCTCATGCGGGTCCGGCTGCTGGCGTCCGGGCCGGTGCGCAGCGCGGTCATGGCGGTCCACCTGCTGCTGGAGAAGGTGTACGCCCCCAGTGTCACCCCGCCGCCCGGCGTCGACTCCACCAAGGCCGTCCGCGAGATGCTCGGCCACGTGCCGCTGGTGATGCAGGAGCTCGAGGCGGCGGTCCGCGAGGAGCTGGAGATCCGCCTCACGCCGCCGCCGGCGCTGCCCGAGGAGCCGCCGGGCCGGTCCCTCCGGCTCCCCTCGCGCAAGCCGAAGGAACCGGTCGAGTCGTAATGGGGTTCTTCGGCAACTTCCTGTTCGCCGGCGGCGCCTGGGCCTCGTACGACTACGAGGAGCAGCTGCCCGAGGCCGGCGAACCGTGGCTCGCGGTCACCGTGCACGACAGCGACGTCGCGACGGTCAGCTACCAACCCGCCGGTGCGGGCAGCGGGGTGGCCTATCTGGGTCTCACCCCGCGCACCTATTTCGAGTCGGCGGACGCCTCCCCGCCCACGGACGTGGCGCGCGAGGCGGCCGGCCTGGCGGCGTGGTGGGCCGCGCTGACCGGGGCGGCGACCGCTGCGCGCCGGGCCAAGGAGGCCGAGCTGGCGGAGTACCTTGCCGAGGACATCGAGCCCGACATCGACCTGGACGAGGAGCTCGACGTCGACGAGCTCGACGACGCGGAGCTCTTCGTGGAGATCAAGACGGCCCTGTTCCTCCGGGCGCTCGGCCTGCCGCTGCCGGCCGAGCTGGAGCCGATGGCCCCGTCATAGGGCCACCTCGAGGGTGCGCAGACGCCACGCCCCCGTCATAGGGCCACCTCGAGGGTGCGCAGACGCCACGCCCCCGGGTCGGGCATCCGCTCCGCGGCGGCGAGCGCGATGCCGGGGAAACGCTTCAGCAGCGCGGTGACTGCCACCTCCACCTGAACGCGGGCGAGGGCCGCGCCGAGACAGAAGTGCGGCCCGTACGCGTACCCGAGGTGACCGCCGGCCGGTCGCCCGAAGTCGAGCCGTTCCGGGTCGGGGAACGCGCGCGGGTCGCGGTTGACGGCGGCCAGGGCCACGGTCACCGGTTGTCCCGCCTCGATGGGCGTACCGGCGATCTCGATCGGCTCTCTGGTCCACCGCGGCAGGGTGAGCAGCTGCGGCCCGGCCCAGCGGGTCATCTCCTCGACCGCGGTGGGCGCGAGCCCCGGGTCGGCCCGCAGCGCGGCCAGGTGCGCGGGATGGGTGAGCAGCAGCTCGACGGCGTTCGCCACGAGCACGGCCGGCGTCTGCCCGGCGAGCACGAGGTGCCAGACCAGCGTGACCAGCTCCGTCGCGGTGAGCCGGTCCGGCACGCCGATCAGCTCGGACAGCAGATCGGGACCGGGATCCCCGGTGCGCGCGGCGACGGCGGTCTCCGCGTCCCGCATGATCTCCGGGATCGCCGCCACGAATGTCCGGCCCTGTCCGGCGGCGATCGCGGCACCGTACGCGCGCCAGTCGTCCCGGCGGTCCACGGGGATGCCGACGAGCTCGGTGATGACGTCCATCGGCAACGGCTGCGCGAGCCGGGTCAGGAAGTCCACGCGTCCCGTGCCGTCGTCGAGATCGTCCAGCAGCCGGTCGACGATCTGCTCGATCCGCGGCCGGAACGCGGCGGCGCGACGGGCGGTGAACGCCGGCGACACGAGCCTGCGCAGCCGTGCGTGCTCCTCGCCCTCGGTCTGCTGCATCGTGCGCAGGTACTTGCGGCAGTGCTCCGGCACCTGCAGCGGCAGGTACGTGTCCTCGGTCAACGCCACGCGCGGATCGCTGAGCAACGTCTTGGCGTTAGCGTGCCGCGTCACGGCCCACATGTGGCCGAAGCCCGGCGTCACGAGGCGGACGACGGGCGCTTGCTCGCGCGCCTTGCCGTACGCGGAAAAGGGGTCTCGCAGCACCTGCGGGTCGGACAGGTCGATCTCCATGCCGGGCCACCTCTCGGATGCTCGTCCCAGATGTTCACATCATCTGGATGGCGACGGTATCCTGACGGCGACGGTCAGGGCAACGGCGGGAGGCGCATTGGTCCGGCTCAGCAGGGCGGAGATGCAGGGCAACAATCGGGCGAAAGTGCTGGCGGCGGCCCGTGCGGAGTTCATGACGCGCGGCTTCCGCGAGGCGAAGATCGACGCCATCGCCGAGCGGGCGGAGCTGACCCGCGGCGCGGTCTACTCGAACTTCCCGGGCAAGCGGGCGCTCTACTTCGCGGTCCTGGCCGAGGAGGCCGCCCAGCTGCCGCCGCCGGACTACGCGCCGACCGCGGGCAGTGTCGGCGCGGCGCTCGGGGACTTCGCGCGGGCCTGGCAGGCGCGGCTGCCGCTGTCGACCGAGGACCGGCACAGCGCCACGCGGCTCGGGCGGGACCTGCTGCCGGAGGTGCTGGCGGACGAGCGGGTGCGGGTGCCGTACGCGCAGCTGACCGCCCTCTCCGCGGTGCTGCTCGGGCTCTCGCTCGAAGGGGTGCGCGGGGGCGCGCCGGGCCGCCTGGTGCGCGTCGCCGAGGTCGCGCTCACGCTGCTGCACGGCACCACGCAACTGGCCGCCGCGGCGCCCGGGTTCGGCGAGCCCTTCGCGGTGGCGCAGGCGTGTGCCGCGCTCGCCGGCCTGGACACCGGCGACGAGTGGGCGCCGACGCACCTGCCGTACGTGTCCCCGGCCCGCCCCGTCACCGACCCCTGGGACCCGCCCGCGGCGACGGACGCCCTCCGCGCCGCCCCGGCCTCGTTGCGTGCCGACGGCGTCGTCGCCGTGCTCGGACTGCACCGCCTGTCCGCCGTGGAGGAGGCGCTGCGGACGGTCCCGCCGTCCGGCACGGTGACCCTCGTCGTTGTCACCGGGGAGCCCGGCGAGCTCGGCCCGCTGGCGCGTCTCGCCGTGGCGGAGCTGCGCGCCTGCCTGCGTGCCGCCGTGCCGGAACGGGCCTGGTGCCGGCTGCAGATCGTGCACGACGAGTCCGGAGCGCTCGCGGCCGCGGCGGGCGTGGCGGCGGTCAGCGACGCGACGGAGAGTGCCGTGCGGGTGCGCGGCGGCCGGATCGTGGCCCGCGCCGACGGCTACGGCGCCTGTTACGCGGTGGCTGCCTGAGTCGCCCGGCTGGGTGCTTCTTCGTCGTCGTCCGATATCGGGTGATCTTCCGTTCTTACGGTCGAGGCCTCGCGGTGCGCGGCCGCGGCATCGACGGAAGGGCTCCTATGTCACCTCTCGGAAAACGCCTGATCGCGGCGGCTGCGGCCGGGCTGCTCGGCCTCGCCGGGGCCGGCTCGCCGGTCGAAGCAGCGACCGGCCTGTCGCCGGCGGTCGAGGCGGCGCCGGCTGCCGAGGCGGACAGGCTGGATCGCGTGCCGGTGCCCGAACTGGGCTGGTACAAGTGCTACGACGTCGCCCAGTGCGCGGTCACCCGGCTGCCGCTCGACTACGACGAGCCCGGCGGCGCCACGACCGAGGTGGCGATGCTGCGGATGCCGGCGACGGACCCCGCCAAGCGGATCGGGACGCTCTTCGTGAACCCCGGCGGGCCCGGCGGCGCCGCGACCGACATGGCGATCGCGGCACCGGCGTTCCTGAGCGCGGCCGTCCGCGAACGGTTCGACATCCTCGGCGTCGACCCGCGCGGCGTCGGGGCCAGCGCGCACGTCGAGTGCTGGCGGTCCACCCAGGAGCAGACGGCGGTGCTGTCCGGTCTCAACGTGTCGGTGCCGTGGGGCAAGGCCCAGGAGGCCGGGTACGTCGCCGCGGCGAAACAGGTCGGCAAGGCGTGCTCCACCCGGGGCCGGCCGCTGGCGGGCGCGATGTCGACCGCCGAGGTGGCGCGCGACCTGGAGATGATCCGCCGCGCGCTCGGCGAGGGAAAGCTCAACTTCTTCGGGATGAGCTACGGCACGGTGATCGGGCAGTACTACGCCGCCATGTTCCCGGACCGGTTCCGGGCGATCGTGGCGGACGGCGTGCTCGACCCGGCGCACTGGGTGGGCACGCCCGCCACGGCCGGCCGCGAGCAGGAGGCGCGGCTGCGGTCGGGCAACGGCGCGTACCGGGCGCTGCGCGAGCTGCTGCGCCGGTGCGACAAGGCCGGCGAGAAGTACTGCGTCTTCGCCGCCGGAGACCCGCTCGCCAACTTCGAGAAGATGGCTCAGCGGCTGCGCGCGAAGCCGCTGGTCTTCACCGATCCGTACGGGACCTTCACCATCACGTACGGCGACTTCGTGGGCGGCATCATCGGCTCCCTGTACGGCGCGGACGCCGGCGCCCTGGTGACGGCCCTCGCCAAGTACGTGTGGGACCTCATGTTCCCGACGTCGCCGGCCGCCACCGCCGTGGCGAAGACCGGGCTGCGCCAGCGCGCCACGGCCGCTCGCGACCAGCTGGGCCGCGACTTCCCGTACATCAACACCACGGAGGCGTTCGCCGCCGTCCTCTGCACCGACGCCCTGCACCCGCGGGACGCGTCGATGTGGCCGGAGCTGATGACCGCGGCCGACGAGCGGGCGCCGCACTTCGGCCGGGTGTGGGGCTGGATCTCCGCGCCGTGCGCCCGGGACACGTGGACGGTGCGGGACGAGGACGCGTACACCGGGCCCTTCGGCGTGCGCACCGCCGCGCCCGTGCTCTTCGTGGGCGCCCAGTGGGACCCCGCCACCAACTACGACGAGGCGGTGTCCGCCTCGCGCCGGTTGCCGAACGGGCGGCTGCTGTCCAGCGACAATTGGGGGCACACGTCGTACGGCACCTCGGCGTGCGTGACGGGGGCGGTCGACGCGTACCTGCTCACCGGCAAGCTGCCCGCGAAGGGCCTGCGCTGCAAGGGCGACGCCCAGCCGTTCACCACGCCGCAGCTGACCGCGCAGCCGGCGCCCACCGCGGGCGCCGCCGACCGCTCGCCGGTGGCCATGCCGCTCCCGGCGTCCATCTTCAACGGCAACCGCTGACCCCACCGCACCCGTACGGCGCCCCGGAGCCCTGTGCCCGGGGCGCCTGCTTGACCGGATCGTTCCGGTGCCGGACGTGACCGTGCCTTACCCGCCGGCGCGCCGCGGCGCAGGATCGACGGCATGAGCAAAGCGCTGATCGTGATTGACGTGCAGGAGTCGTTCCGGGTGCGGCCGCTGTGGGAGGCCGTCGGCGACCCGGACATCGCCGTACCCGTGCAGCGGCTCGTCGACGCCGCGCGCGCCGCCGGCGACCTCGTGGTGTGGGTGCTGCACGCCGAGCCCGGCAGTGGCGGGCCGTTCGATCCGGAGTCGGGTCACGTGCGGCTCTTCGCCGGGCTCGAGGCGCGGGACGGCGAGCCCGTCCTCACCAAGACCTCGCGCAACGCCTTCACGACGACCGGCCTCCAACAACTGCTGACCGAGCGTGGCGTCCGCGACCTGACCGTGTGCGGCATCCAGACCGAGCAATGCGTCGAGACGACCGCCCGCCTCGCCGCGGACTACGGTTACGCGGTCATCTTCGTCACCGACGCCACCACGACGTTCCCGATCGCGCACCGGGACGCCCCGGCCGGCCGCAGCGTGGCGGAGCTGCTCGCCGACCCGCGCACGCTGCCGGTCGCCGAGATCGTCGCCCGCACGGAGTACGCACTGGCGGGCCGCTTCGCTAAGGTGACAACCGTGCGGGAGCTGACCGGATCGTGAGCAGGGTGGTCTTCGTCCTGGCGCCGGGGGTGCACCTGCTCGACCTCGCCGGCCCGGCTCAGGTCTTCTCGACCGCGGCCGACCACGGGCACGGCTACCGCCTCGACTACGTCGCGGAGCGCCCCGAGGTCCCGAGCCACCAGGGCGTGACCCTGCACGCCACGACGGACTGGCCCGCCCTGGGCCCGGACGACCTGGTCCTGGTCCCCGGCTGGCGGCGGGCCGGCGGCCCCGGCAAGTTCGGCCCGGCGACGCTGGCCCGGATCGCCGCCCACCACGCCGCCGGCGGCACGGTCGCGAGCGTCTGCGCCGGGGCCGAGGCGCTCGGCCGGGCCGGGCTGCTCGACGGCCGCCGCTGCACGACCCACCACGACGTGCAGGAGGATCTCGCGCGCCGGCACCCCCGGGCGACCGTGGTGCGCGACGTCCTCTACGTCGCCGACGACCGCGTGATCACCTCGGCCGGCATCGCCAGCGGCATCGACCTGGCCCTGCACCTCGTCGCCACCCGCCACGGCCCGGCGGCGGCCGCCCGCGTGGCCCGCGACATGGTCGTCTACGCCCGGCGCAACGGCGACGACCACCAGGAGAGCGTCATGCTCCGGCATCGCGCCCACCTCAGCGAGGCGGTCCACCGGGTGCAGGATCGCATCGACGCCCACTTCACCGAGCCGCTCCCGCTCGCCGCCCTGGCGCGCGCGGCCGGCCTCAGCGAACGCACCCTGACCCGCCGCTTCGAGGCCGCGACCGGCTGCACGCCGCTGCGCTACCAGCAGCAGCTGCGGGTCGAGCGGGCCGAGCACCTCATCGGGCAGGGCGCCACCGTCGAGGCCGCCGCCCGCGCGGTCGGCTTCGTCGACGCCCGCATGCTGCGCCGCCTCCGCGCCCGCGAGCTCTGAACTCGCCGCCTCCGCGCCCGCGAGCTCTGAACTCGCCGCCTCCGCGCCCGCGAGCTCTGAACTCGCCGCCTCTGCGCCCGCGAGCTCTACACTCGCCGCATGGAGATCGCCGGGCTCGTGCTCGCCGCCGGCGCCGGGCGCCGCTACGGCGGGCCCAAGGCTCTCGTCCGCCTCGACGGCCGCCTCCTCGTCGAGCACGCCGCCGCCACCCTGACCGCCGCCGGCCTCGACCGCGTCCTCGTCGTGGTGGGCGCCGCGGCCGGCGACGTGCGCGCCGCCGCTCCCGAGCTGGCCACGGTCCACAATGCCGACTGGGCCACCGGCATGGCGTCCTCCCTGCGCACCGGACTTACCGCGCTCGCCGCCACCCCGGCCGAGGCGGCGGTGGTCCTGCTGGTCGACATGCCCGGCGTCACCCCCGAGGCGGTACGCCGGGTGGCCGCGCACGCCGCCCCCGGCGCCCTCGCCATGGGCGGCTACGACGGGCGCCGCTCCCACCCCGTCCTCCTCGGCCGCGACCACTGGCCCGGCGTGATCGCCACCGCGCACGGCGACCGGGGCGCCCGCGACTATCTGCGCGCCCACGCCGCCGAGGTGCGCGTGATCGCGGTCGGGGACGTTGCCGACGACACCGATCTCGACGTCCCGCCCGCTCACCCCTGAGGGCGGGGAGGCACCGGCAGGTCGCGCAGGGTCGTGATGCGGTGGGTCTCGTCGTACGGGCCCCGGGCGAGCCGGTCGAGATGGATCGCGCGCAGCCCGGCTGCCCGGGCGCCGAGCACGTCCAGGGCGTAGTTGTCGCCGACGCTCACCACGCGGTCCGCCGGTCGGCCCCAGCGTTCGCACGCGCGGCGGAACGCGGCCGGATCGGGCTTCGCCACGCCCAGGTCGTCGACGGTGAACACCGGGCCGACCAGGCCGGCGAGGCCCGTACGCGTCAGCTTCTTGCGCTGCTGGACCGCCGAGCCGTTGGTGAGCACGGCGGTCGCGACGCCGGCGGCGGCGAGCGCGGTCAGGGCCGGGACCGCGTCGTCGTACGCGAACCAGGCAGCCTCGTAGTGCCGCAGATAACCGGCGAAGACGGCGTCGAGCTCGGCATCGGTGCCGGAGATGGCGAGGAAGTCGCGGAGCCGCCGGCGGCGCTGCTCCGCGTACGTGACCGTGCCGGCCCGCCACGCCGCCAGGTGCGGCTCCTCCAGGGCCCGCCAGCGGGCGACCGCCTCGTCCGTCGCGTCGAGCCCGCGCGTCGGCAGCCAGGCGCGCACCCCGGCGTCCGCCGCCGCGTCGTGATCGAACAGGGTGCCGTCCAGGTCCAGCAACACCCCGGCCGCGTCGTCGAGCAGCACGCCGAGCGCGTCGTCCGGTCGCACCTCGAGCGGTTCCACGGGCGGCATCCTATGCTCGCAGGCGTGATGATCAGGCCGATCCCCCTGGCCACGTGGCCGACCCCACTCGAGCCGGCCATGCGCCTCGCGGTGGAGCTCGGGCTCGACGAGCTCTGGCTCAAGCGCGACGACCTCACCGGCCTGGGCGGCGGCGGGAACAAGGTGCGCAAGCTGCAGTACACCTGTGCCGAGGCGGTCAAGGCCGGCGCCACCCGGGTGGTCACCACCGGCGCACCGCAGTCGAACCACGCGCGCCTGACCGCCGCGGCCGCCGCCCGGCTGCGCCTCGGCTGCACGCTCGTGCTCGCCGGTGACCCGCCCCCGGCCGCGCGCGGCAACCTGATCCTCGACGAGCTCGCCGGCGCCACCGTCGTCTGGACCGGTGCCGAGCCCGTCGCCGAGGTGGCGGCGCGGCAGCCGGGTCACCTCATCCCGTTCGGGGGTACCTCGGCCTTTTCGGCACAGGGCTATGTGGACTGTGCGCGGGAGCTGCTCGCCCAGGCGCCGGACCTCGACCTTGTCGTGGTCGCCGCCGGCTCGGGCGGCACGATGGCCGGCCTGGTCGCCGGGCTCGGCGCGGACCGGGTGCTCGGCGTCGACGTGGGCGCCGTCCCGGACATCCGCGCGACCGTCGCCGGTCTGCTCGTCCAGATGGGCAAGCCGGTAGACCCGGCGGCGTTGCGCATCGACGACACGCAGGTCGGCGACGGCTACGCGACCCTGGCCCCGGCGGCGGGCGCGGCCGTCGGGCTCGCGGCGCGCACCGAGGGCCTCTTCCTCGACCCGACGTACACGGGCCGTGCGATGGCCGGTCTCGCGGCGGCCCGCCCGCGCGGCAAGGTCGTGTTCTTGCACACCGGCGGCCTGCCCGGCCTGTTCGGCCACCCCGCGTACGCGGGCTGAGCTACCCGCATACTTGCCGCGTGAACGAGGTCGCGTTTCCCCGTACGCCGGACGGCCGGCGCAGCAGCACGAGCTTCGGCCGGGCGGTGGTCGCCGACGCGTTGCGTGCCGTCGATCCGGCGGCCGCGGAGGGCGCCGCGCGCGAGCAGGACTGGCGGTCCGGCTATCTGCGGCACTTCCGGGCGCTGGTCGAGGCAAGCCTCACCGACGGGTACGCCGTCGCGGGCGCCGGGCTCGCCGCCGTCCATGAGCGGGTGGTCGTGGCGCGGGACGACGGGGACGTGCCGCTGTCCGAGATCTTCGCGGTGCCCGCCCCGCCGCCGGCGACGTTCACGGTCACCGGGCAGGAGAAGGCGGAGCGCGAGCTGCTCGTTCCGTACGGGAAAGAGGTCCTGCGGGGTGATGCCCTGCACCGGCAGCTCGATGCGTGGATCGCGCGCGGGGTGATCGAGGCATCGTGCGCGGAGCTCGTGCGGGAGGTGGCCGCCCACCCGGAGTGGCTCGACCTGTCCGATCAGCGGCTCGTCGTCCTCGGCGCGGGCGCGGAGCTCGGCCCGCTGCCCGCCGTGCTGGCGTGGGGCGGCACGGTGCTCGGTGTCGACCTGCCGCGGCCGGCGTTGTGGGAGCGGGTCGCCGACACCGCCCGGCGCAGCGCGGGGACATTGATCGCGCCGGGATCGTCCCCGGTGGACGCCGGCATCGACTTGCTCAGCGGGCTGCCCGAGGTGGCCGCCTGGCTGCGGGAGGTGCCGGGCCGCCTGGTGCTCGGCAATTACGTGTACGCACCCGGGGCCGCGTATCCGCTGCTGTCCGCGGGCGTCGACGCTCTCGGCGTACGGCTGGTGGGTGAGCGGCCCGAGACGGCCCTGGCGTTCCTCGCCACGCCGACCGACACCTTCGCCGTGCCGGGTCCGGTGGTCGCGGAGGCGGCGTCGCGCTATCGGGCGCGGCCGGCCGGCGTCAAGGTGACCCAGGCGCTGTCGGGCGGGCGGCTGCTCGCACCGCACTATCCCGCGGGCGCCGACCCGGGCATCGCCGACAGCCTCGTGCCGCAGCAGGGACCGAACTACGCGCTGGCGAAACGGATCCAGCGCTGGCGGGCCACGGCCGCCCGGCGGGCCGGGACGGACGTCGCCTTCGCGGTGGCGCCGCCGACCCGGACCCGGTCGGTGACGCGGAACAGGCTGCTGGCCGCGGCGTACGCGGGGGCGCATCTGTTCGGGGTCGAGGTGTTCGAGCCGGCGACCAGCAACCGGTTGATGGCGGCGTTGCTGGTGCACCAGCTGCGGAACCCGCGTCCGGCGGCGGCGGAGGCGTGGACCGACGAGGCCGTGGGGGCGGCGCACGGCGGGTTGTGGCGGGTGCCCTATTCGCCGCGGACGGCGCTCGGGCTCGCGGCGGCGCGCGGGCTGCTCGATCCTTCGGTCATCCGGGGGTCGTGAGCCTCTTCCTCGGGGTCGTGAGCCTTTCCTCGGGGTCGTGCGCCTTTACGTCGGGTGGTGCGCCTTTCCCTCGGCGTCGTGCGCCTTTTCGTCGGGGTCGTGAGCCGGCCTTTTTCTTCGCGGGTCGTGCGCCGGCTGCCGGGTCACGCCTTTCCGGCCAGCCAGGACTCGACGGCGGCGACGACGGGCTCGGGAGTGCGGCGGGCCCAGCGGAAGTGGTCCGGGGTGGCCGTCACGGTGGCCCGGTCCACGTGCGCGGGCAGGCGGCGGGCGAGGTGCTCCACGGCCGGGGCGGTGATCATGGCGTCGCCGGCGATCGTCACGAGCAGGGCCGGCAGGTCGAGGGCGGCCAGGGCGGCCTCGTAGTCCGTGCGGTCGCCGTGCAACCGGTAGCGGCCGTGCCGGGCCTCGTAACCCCAGTCGGCCATCAGCAGCCGGGGCTGGCGTCCGGCGAAGCCCAGGCGATGCCCCGGCCAGTAGCCGAGCGACCCGGCGACCGCCCCGACGAACCGCACCCCGGCGGCGCGCCGGACACGGGCCAGGGGAGTGGCGTGCGCCGCCTTGGAACTGGTGCCGGTGCCGATCGTGACGACGGCGGCGGGCCGGGAGCCCCCGGTGGCCGCCGACAGCAGGGCGAGCTGACCGCCGAGGCTGTGACCGGTGAGCACGTAGCTGCCGGCCCGCTGCAGCGCCTCGCTCGCGAAGACGGCGGGCAGATCCTCGCGCAGCAGATGGGCGTACCCGAAGGAGGCCTTGCGCAGGTCGGCCACCGGACTGCGCGGCATCCCCCGCAGCTCGACCCCGACGACGTGCCGGCCGTGCGCGGCCCAGGCGGTGAGGAACTTGTCGTAGTACGCGAGCGGCACGCCCAGCGCCGGCAGGAAGACGATCGAAGCCGTCGCGCCGGGGGTGCCCCGCTCCTCGACGGTCAGCGTGACGCCGTCGGCGGAGGGCACCGGGTGCACGAGAGGATCCATGATCTCAGTGTGCCCGGGAACAGGAAACGCCGGAGACCCGTGGCGGCGGGTCCCCGGCGTTGGATGTCACGGTATCGCGTCTCAGCCCTGCCGGCCGTTCCAGCGCGGATTCTTACGGTTGATGACGACCATCCGCCCGCGGCGGCGCGTCACGACCGAGCCGGGCTTGCTCTTCAGCGACCGGAGCGAGTTCCGAACCTTCATGGTGTTACCTCCCGCGGGGGAAACGTCGCCGGGGTCCCGCGCATTCCGGCCGCCCGCGTCCGCCGCGTCCGCCGCGTCCGCCGCGTCCGCCGCGTCCGGCCCGGCGTCGCCGTCGTCATCCGTCCCGGCGGCTCGCGCCTTCTGCCCGGCTCGGGCGCCCTGCATGGCGTCCTCCCTGGCTGGAGGTTGGTGCGTGGCTCACGCTTCGTCGGTGGCTCGGGCTTCGTCCACGGCCCGGGCGAAGGCGACCGTGCGTTCGACGACGAGGTCCGGGCTGTGCATGACGAGGTCGTGACCCGCCCCGGGAACCACCAGCGTGCGGACGTCCGGCATGCGGTCGCGGACGCGTGCGGCGGTGGCCTCGGCGTCGTACAGCTGGCTCCGCTCCCCGAAGACGGCCAGCACCGGCGCCTGGATCCGGCTCAGCTGATCGTCGGTGAGCGGGGTGAGCCTGGGCAGCCGCGGGCGGAAGGTGAAGGTGCCCTTCGCCAGCTTCGGGATCGAGTCGTCGAGCAGCGTGCTGTTGTGGAACCAGCCGGCGGCCCGGTGCCGCAGCGGCGCGGGCGCGAACATGAACAGCCCGGTCACGATGATCCACGCCATGAACCGCCGCGTGACGCGCCCGAACCCGCCCGCGTCCAGCAGCGTGATCGACGCCGCCCGGCCCGGGTCGTCGAGGTGGTGCAGCAGAGCGATCCAGCCGCCGTACGAGCAGCCGACGAGATGCGCCCGCCGCACCCCCAGCGCGTCGAGCGTCTCGGTCAGCCAGCGCGACAGGTCCGCCGGCGTGCTGATCGGGGCTGTCTGGGTCGAGAGGGCCGGCTCCCCGATGAGGTCGAGCGCCAGCACCGGCCGCTCGCGGGCGAGCCCGGCGACGTGCGGCGTCCACATCAGCGAGCCGCCGCCCGAGCCGGCGAGCAGCACGAACGGATCGGCGGTGCTGCCGGCCGGCCCGCTGCGGAACACATGCGTGGTGCCGAAACTCGTCGGCACGTCGGTCTCGGTGCGCTCGACCGGCCACCGCCGGTCGATCAGGTCCCGCAGCACGGCGAGGTGACGGGCCCGGTCGGCGTCGGTCCGGAAGCTGCTCAGCTCGGCGGTCATCTTTTTATGGTACGCGTGAACCATAAAAAGGGCCACGCCGAGCGAGCGCCGGAGGTGCCGGACCGGCCGTCAGGCGCGGACGTCGAGCAGGTCGCCGCTGTTCAGGACGTTGCGGAGCTGGCCCAGGTCGACGCCCTTGTTCTGCAGGAGCTCGACGAGCTTGGTCGCGCTGGTGGCCGAGGTGGTCACGTCGTCCTCGCTCATGTCGAGCAGGTCGCTGATCTGGTTGAGCTTCGACGGGTCCTGCAGCCCGGCGACCTCGCCACGCGAGCCGCCGGGCCCGCCGGAGCCGGGACCGCCGGGGCCTCCGCCGGGCGGGGGCGGGGGCGGTGCCGAACTCTGGGCGCTCGTGAGCTGCTCGGCGACCTGGCTGGTGTCGGTGCTGCTCGTCTCGGCGGCGGCGGAGACCGGGCGGGGCGCCGGGGTCCAGGCCCAGCTCTGGGTCCAGCCCGTGCCCGACGTGCCCAGGGCACTGATCGAAGTCATGACGGATTCCTCCTCGGCGAGCCGGCTGTCGGCCCGTACGAGGGGTGTGATCGGCCCGTGACCCGCGATCTTGTGAGCTTTTGGCGTTCTCACAGGAACTCACAGCTTCGTCAACGCCCGTTGACGCCGGCCCGGAATTTCGGTGCGCTCCTCAGGAGGCCGCCACCCGTCGGCGAGTGCATCGAGTGCCACCCGTCGGCGAGGGCATCCAGCGTCGCCGCTGGCGAGTGCGCCGGGCACCCACGCCAGTGAGTGCGCTTGGGGCCGCCCGTCGGCGAGTCACGGCAGGGTGAGTGCGCCTGGCGCCGGCCGTAGCGAGTCACGCCGGGGTGAGTGCGCCTGGCGCCGCCCGTCCGCGAGTCGTGGCGGGTTCAGTCGGTCGGAGCCGCGTCGTCCGCGTCGTCCGCGCCGTGGTGGTCCGCCGGTTCGGGCCGTGCGGCGAGGCTGCGCCGGGGCGGCCGGTGTCACGCCGTGCGGCGGAGGTGGGCGTAGCTGCCGTCGTGGTAGACGAGCGGCGCCGCCGTGGCGTCCTCGTGGTGGTCGCCGGTCAGCGGGGTGGCCAGGACGATGGTGTGGTCGCCGGCCTCGACGCGCTGGGCGACGCGGCAGACGATGGTGGCGAGGACCCCTTCCAGCAGGGGTACGCCGCCGGGCCCCTCGTGCCACGCGCCGTGCGCGGCGAAGCGGTCGATGCCGCGGGTGGAGAAGATGCGGGCCACGTGCTCCTGCTCCTGGGTGAGGACGTGCACCGCGACCGTGTCGGCGGCGTCGACGGTCGGCCAGGCCGAGGCCGTGTGGGCCAGGCAGAAGGAGACGAGCGGCGGGTCGAGCGACACGGAGGTGAACGAGGTGGCCGTGAAGCCGGCCGGTGGCTCGCCCGGGGCGGTGATGACGACGACGGCCGCGGCGTGCCGGCGCAGCAGGGAGCGGAAGAGCTGCGCGTCCACGAGGGTGGTGTCGGTCATGGGATCTCCCTTTGCACGGAGACGGACGAGCGAGGTAGCTGCAGCGCCGCAGGTGCCTTCCACTGGTTGAGATCCGGCGTCGATGACGGCCGGCGCAGCGGTGGGCATGGCCCCACGCTTCCCCGGGAGTCGGGGCGGCGTCAACGTGATCTCATATCCTAGTAAACCTATGGGTTATTGTTGACATGACTGCGGCCGGCGGGCAGGATGGCCACCATCCCCACCGTAGCTGTTCACCATGGACGGTGGTCAACTCGCTGCAGAGGGTGACATTCGGTCCGCTGCGGACCGGGTGGGGTGACGGGTGGGGTGGTGCCGGTGCGGGGCGGGCCGGTGGTGTCGCCATCCCGGAGGGCGGGTCGTGACAGTGGTGGCCATCACTGCATAGATGCGCCTTTGTGGGCGGTGTCACCTTTCCGGGTGGCCGCCGGGATGCCATGGTGATTCGGCGGGAAAATGCTCCCGCATCCTGGATTTGTTGTGACCGGACGTGACCGAGCGGGAAGGGTGGGGGACATGCAGATGCGCGACGTACGCCTGACGTCCCGCCTGGCCATCGATCTCCTCCGATGCGCCAGCGCGCGGTGTCGCTCCTCCCGGTGACCCGGCCGGTGCGCTGACCCCGGTGCGGGTGAGGGCGTTCACGATCGCGTCGACGACGGTGTCGGCCCCGCGGTGATCCCGCCTCGAGTGCGTGGCTCCCGTCGTGAACGGCCCTCGGTGGTTCCCCCTTCCGCATGACCATGGGCGCGCTCCCGCGCCGCTAAACCTATCCCGCACATGGGAGAAGTATTCTTCAGCCGCCGCCGAGATCCGGCTGCGGTGACACCCACCCGGAGGCCCGTCTCATGTCCGTCCTCGCCGTCGCCGATCTCGCCCCGAACCAGCTCGCGGAAGTCGCCGCGAAGCAGCGCGCCGATCTCACCGCGAAGCAGCGCGCCGATCTCGCCGCGAAGCAGCGCCCGGAAGCCGCGTCCAAGCAGGTCGTGGAGCTCGCCTCGAAGCACATTGCCCCGCACGTGGCCTCGGCCCCCCTGCGCGTGCCGGGTCTCCGGTCCCGCCAGGGCCGCCTGCGCGCCGTGCCGGGCGACGCCACGCCCTCGTCGTCCGTGACCGTCACCATCACGCTCGGCGCGCCCGGAACCGAGGAGAGCGAGCGCGTCCTCGCCGCCCTCCGCGACCTGGTCGTCGCCGCCGGCCCGGACGCCGCGGTCGCCCTCGACGCTCCCGCCTTCGCCCCGGTCGCCCGCCCCGGCGTCGCCGGCCTGCACCTGGACCCGCGGCCGCGCACCGCCACCCTCGACGGGGTGCCGCTGGACCTGAGCCGCCTCGAGTACGAGCTCCTGCTCTTCCTGGCCCGCCACCCCCGCCAGGTCTTCAGCCGCAACCAGCTGCTCGGCCACGTGTGGGGCCACACCCACACCACCGTGCGCACGGTCGACGTGCACGTCAGTCGGCTCCGCACGAAGCTCGGCGACCCGGACATCGTGACCACGGTCTACGGCGTCGGCTACCGCCTCTCCGAGGAAGCCGCGATCACGATCGCCGACTGAGCGGACAGTCCCAGCAGGATGCCGAGCCCCGCGCGCCGGATGCCAGATGCCGAGCCTCGCGCGCCGGGCGACGGATGCCGGGCGCCGAGTCCGGGGGCGGAGGGCTCGGCGACGACGGCCTGCTCGGCGAAGCCGCCGCGGCTGCCCCCGGCCGAGGTGAGAAAGGTCGCTCTCGATGGCGGCCGGTCGCCGGGTCCACGATGTGGGCCGCACCCGACAATGGTGCGAGGCGGTGCCCCCGATCTCCCCCTGGCGCGCGCCGGTACGGTGATTGGCGCGAAAGGCTCCTAAGCCTATCGTGAAGATAGGGAATGAGGAGGGGTTCATGCGGCGTACGGTGGCGGTGGTGGGCGGCGGGTGTTCCGGCGTCTTGACGGTTCGGGAGTTGCTGCGGGGCGGCGATGACGACGTCGTGCTCGTGGAGCCGGGGGAGCCGGGCGGCGGGGTGGCCTACGGGCACGCCCGGCCCTGGCACGTCCTCAACTCGCGGGCCGGGGCGATGAGCGCGGACCCCGGGGACCCGGGCCACTTCGTGCGCTGGTCCGGGGCGGCGCCGGGCGACTTCCGGCCGCGTGCGGAGTACGGGCGCTATCTGCGCGCCGTCCTGGACGAGGCCGCGACCGACCACCCGGGCCGGCTCCACCTGCGCCGCAATCGCGCGACGGCCGTCCGCCCCGGTGCGGTCACCCTCGACGACGGCAGCGAGATCCGCGCCGACCACGTCATCCTGGCGACCGGGGGACCGTCCTCGGCCCGCCAGCGCCTGGACCACCCGCACTACCTAGACGACCCGTGGCAGCCCGGCGCCCTCGATGCCCTTCCGCCCGACCGGCCCGTGCTGCTCGTCGGCACCGGCCTCACCGCGGTCGACGCCGCGCTCACCCTCACGGCGGACGGGCGCCGGACCGCCCCGGTCGTCGCGATCAGCCGCCGGGGGCTGCTGCCTCTCACGCACACCGTCGACGCCGCTCCGCCGGCCGCGCCCGCCCTCGACGACTGCGCGACGCTGCGCGATGTCGTGCGGGCGGTGCGCTCGGCGGCGGGCGAGGCGGGGGACTGGCGGCCGGTGGTCGACGGGCTCCGGCCGTACCTCGATGAATTGTGGACGGCCCTGAGCCCCGCCGAGCAGGACGCCTTCCTGCGGCATCTCGCCCGCACCTGGGAGTGTCACCGGCACCGCATGGCGCCGGAGATCGCCGGGCGGGTCGTCGCGCTGCGCGAGGCGGGCCTGCTGGAGATCCGCCGCGGCGGGGTGGCGGCCTGGCCGGGCCTCGGCGACTACGCGGCCGTCGTCAACTGCGCGGGGCCGGGCAAGCTGCCGGGCGCCGCCGGGCCGCTGGTCCAGGACCTGCTGTCGTCGGGCACGGCCGTGGCCGGCCCGCACGACCTGGGTCTCGCGGTCGACCCGGCCGGCCGGGTGATCGCCGCCGACGGCCGCGCGCACGAGCGGCTGTGGCTCATCGGGCCGTTGCGCCGCGGGTCGCAGTGGGAGACGACGGCGGTGCCGGAGATCCGCGCGCAGGCGCAACGGCTGGCGGCCGAAACGCGTTCCGAGCATCCCGCTTTGGTGATAGCCCCGTGATATGCAACCGCCGTTTCCGCAGCTCAGAGCGGCTTTGACGGGCATCGGGGCGGCGCGCGCGACCCTTGTCGATGCATTGAGTTCTCTCGATACTACGGATGGCACGAGGTGCTCCGGACATGCCCGGTGCACCCCCCATCCCCCTGGGAGGACCCTGTGCGTAACCCCGGCTCCAAGCTCGGCCGACCGATCGTCGGCCTGGCCGCCGTCCTGCTCGCCGGCAGCGCGTTCGCGTCACCCGCGAACGCGGCCTCGTCGGCGGCCGCCCCCGCCGCCGACGCGTCCCTCGTCTCCTCGAAGCTGGCCAGCACGCTGAGCGCCCAGCTCGGCACCAAGGCCGCCGGATCGTACGTCGACTCGTCCGGCAAGCTGGTGGTCAACGTGACCGACGCGGCCACCGCCGCCGCCGCGACCGCCGCGGGCGCCTCGGTGCGCTACGTGAAGAACTCCGGCGCCGCCCTGGCCGCCGCGGAGACGACCCTGAAGTCGGACCTCAAGACGCCCGGCACCTCCTTCGCCATCGACCCGGTCACCAACAAGGTGTCGGTCCAGGCGGACGCGAGCGTCACCGGCGCCAAGCTGGCCGCGGTCAAGGCGATCGTCGCCAAGCTGGGCGACAAGGCCTCCTTCGAGCAGACCCCGGGTACCCTCTCCACCCTCATCTCGGGTGGCGACGCGATCTACACCGGCGGCTCGCGCTGCTCGCTCGGCTTCAACGTCCGCAGCGGCAGCACGAACTACTTCCTGACGGCGGGCCACTGCACCAACGCCGGGACCACCTGGACCAACGGCTCGACGACGCTGGGCACCCGCGCCGGCACGAGCTTCCCGGGCAACGACTACGGCATCGTGCGCTACACCACCACCAGCGTGACGATCAGCGGCGCGGTCGGCTCGCAGGACATCAGCTCCTCCGGCACCCCGGCGGTCGGCACGGCGGTCACCCGTCGCGGCAGCACCACGGGCATCCACTCCGGCACCGTCCAGGCCCTCAACGCCACGGTGAACTACTCGCAGGGCTCGGTCTCGGGCCTCATCCGCACCAACGTCTGCGCCGAGCCGGGCGACAGCGGCGGCCCGCTGTACCGTGGCACCGTCGCCTACGGCCTGACCTCGGGCGGCAGCGGCAACTGCTCCTCCGGCGGCACGACCTACTTCCAGCCGGTCACCGAGCCCCTCAGCGCGTACGGCGTCGCCGTCTGGTGACCCGTCCGGTGAACTGATCGCGTGGGCCCCGGCACTTGCCGGGGCCTTACGCACTTCCAGGTGCCTTCTTCCCGGCGGGGAGCGGCCCGGCGCACAGTGGTCGCCATGACGACTTCTCTTCCCGGCGGCACCTGGACGCTCGGCGATCTGACCGTGACCCGGTTCGGCTACGGCGCCATGCAGCTCGCCGGCCCGTGGGTCATGGGCCCGCCCGCCGACCACGACGGCGCGCTCGCCGTTCTGCGCGAGGCCGTCGGGCTCGGCATCACGCACATCGACACCGCCGACGCGTACGGGCCGCACGTCACCAACGAGCTGATCCGCGAGGCCCTGCACCCGTACCCCGCGTCGCTGCACATCGTCACCAAGGTCGGCGCCACCCGCGACGCGCAGGGCGGCTGGCCTCCCGCACGGGACCCGGAGAGCCTGCGCCGGGCCGTGCACGACAACCTCGACCGGCTCGGCCTCGAGACGCTCGACCTGGTCAACCTCCGGCTCGGCAACGCCCAGGGCCCGGTGCCCGAACCGGTCGCCGAGGCGCTCGGCACGCTGGCCGAGCTGCGGAGCCAGGGCCTGATCCGGCACCTCGGCATCAGCAACGCGACCCCCGCGCAGGTCGCCGAGGCCCGGGGGATCGCCCCGATCGTCTGCGTCCAGAACATGTACAACCTCGCCCATCGCGGCGACGACGACCTGATCGACGAGCTCGCCGCGGACGGCGTGGCGTACGTGCCGTTCTTCCCGCTGGGCGGCTTCAGCCCGCTGCAGTCGTCGGCGCTGGACGGCGTGGCCGCGCGGCTGGGGTCGACGCCGATGTCGGTCGCGCTGGCGTGGCTGCTGCAGCGCTCCCCCAACATCCTGCTGATCCCGGGTACGTCGTCGGTCGCCCACCTGCGCGAGAACATCGCCGGCGCCGGCCGCACCCTCTCCGCCGACGATCTCGCCGAGCTGGACAAGATCGGCCGCTGACGAGCCGCACCCTAGCGGAACTTGTCCCGGGAGCTGCGCCGGTTCACCCGGGCCGGTGCCTGGTCCGGGGTGTCGCATCCGGGCCGCTGCCCGTCCGGCCCGGGACCCGGGGGAAGCTCCCGCATGGTCACCACGAAGCCTTGGACCAGGCGGTCCGTGCGCAGGTCGCGGTAGGCTGCCTCGACGAGCACCTGGCCGCCGTCGGTGCGCACCAGCGAGCAGACCACCACGCCGTCACCGGAGCCGCGCAAGGCCCGGCGCAGCAGGTCGCGGTCGTCCGGATGCACCAGGTCGTCCAGTGTCGCCAGCGGCGGGAGGCCGGGGGCACCGAGCAGCTCGCGCAGCGAGGGGCTGGCGTACCGGATGCGCTGGTCCTCGTCGAGCACCACGATGATGTCCGTGCCGGTGCCGATCACCGCGCGCAGATAGAGGTCACTGTCGCGGCGGCCGACCGCCGCCACCAGGGAGACGCGATCCAGCGCGAGCGCCGCCTGACCGGCCAGCACCTCGAGCGCGTCGCGCGTGGCGGTCAGGGTGTCGCGGCGACCCGCCAGGATCAGCGCCCCGCCGCTGGGCCGGGCGACGGCCAGCGGTTCCAGCCGCAGCGGGCAGACCAGTGTGGCGTGGTCGTGGTCCGGGCCCTCGGCCCACCAGCTGCAGCGCGCCGGGTCGGGTGCCGTGCCGGGCGGGACCTGGCGGTCGTCGAGGGCGAAGACGGCGCTGCGGACGGCGTCCGGCGGCATGAGACGGCCGACGGCGGCACGGACGGCCTCGTCCACGGCCTGCGTGTCGGCCGCGGCGACCAGCGCGGCGCTCGCCTGCCGCAGGGCGCGTTCCCGGGTCAGCGCCCGGGCGTTCAGAGTCACCGAGTCGGTCAGCCGCGTGATCGCCAGGAGCAGCGTGACAGCGCCGGCCACGGCGATCACCACGCCGTCGCCGACCGTGCCGTGGACCGACTCGATCAGCAGGACGATCGGCGGGGTGGCGGCGGAGACGCCCAGCAGCGCCGCCCAGCGCCCGCGCCAGGGGCTCGGCCGCGGCGCCGCGGGCTCGGTGAGCCGGACCATCGACGGGTGCAGCGCGGCGGCGCCCCAGGCCAGATAGAGCACCACGAACCCGGCCCCGCTCAGCGGGCCCGGCCACAGCGGCTGCACGATGTCACCGACCAGGACGCCCGTCGCCCCGACGACCAGCAGCACGGCCGAGAGGTTCCGGCCCACGGCGATCAGCAGGCGGGTGACGATCGCGACCAGCAGCAGGGCCCCGATGACGTACGCCCCGGAGACGTCCCCGATCCGGCCCGCGTCGCCGATGACGAACACCCAGATCACCAGCAGCGTCGAGCACGCGAACGCGCTCAGGTCGATCAGCCGCGCCCGGTCGACGAGAATCGCCCCGGCGCGGGTCAGCTGCAGCAGACTCCAGGCGACCGGGACGAACATGGCGTAGAAGCAGACCTCGGCGGCGCCGGGCCGGCCGAGCGCGGTCAGCACATCGCCGGCTGCGCTCGCCGTGACGGCGCCGGCGAGCAGGAACCAGGGTCCGGACCGGGCGGGCCGGTGACGCCGCACGCCGGAGACGATCGCGGCTGCGCTGCCACCTCCCAGCACCATCCAGGCGAGGGCGCTCAGCACGCCTAACTAGTACCAGCGGCGTCGCTGCGTGTCCATGCCGCTACGCTCCCGGTCCGGCTCAGTACTTGAGGTACGTACGCGTCAGCTTGGCGACCTTCTCGACCAGCGTGATGCCGCTGTCCATGGTCGCGTTGTTGTGCGACAGGACCGCGATCGAGACGTTCGTGTCGTCGTCGCCGGTGATGCGGCCGACCGTGTTGATGATCCAGAGGTTGTTGTCGGTCGAGCGGGAGAGCCAGCCGTTCTTGACGGTGGTGGTCTCGCCGGTCCGGCCGGCCGCGGGGACGCCCCAGGTCTGGGTCTCGTCGACCGAGTTCATCAGGCCGAAGGCGGTCTTGCGGGAGCCGGCGTCCAGCGGGCCCTTGGTGTCGACCAGCTCGCCGAGCAGCTTCACCTGGTCGTCGACCGTCGTCTTGGTCAGGCCCCAGGAGCTGCTGACCGTGGTCTGGGTGAGGCCGAGCTTGGCGTTGCACGCGTTGATCGCGGTGCGCCCGCCCAGGTGCGTGAACAGCGACGTGGTGGCGTTGTTGTCGCTGAGCCGGATCATGGGCTTGGCGAGGTCCATCTCGCCCGCGGTGGGCTCGCGGTCCTTCTCCTGCGCCTCCAGGAGCATGCACGCCATGACCTGCACCTTGACGATGCTCGCGGTCTCGTACTTCTCCGTGCCGCGGTAGGCGTACTTCTGCCCCGTGGTCTTGTCGAGCACCGCGACCGAGAACTCGGGGGAGTCGGCGTCGAGCTTCTTCAGCGCCTTGTCGAGGGCCTTGACCTGCTTGGCGCGCGCGGCGGCCGCCAGCTCCTCGGGGGTCGGGCCGGTCGGCGAGGGGGACGCCGACGGGGTGGGGCTCTCGTCACCCAGAGTGAGAGAGCTGGGCAGCAGGCCGCCGCCGGAGCCGCCACCGTCGCCGCGCAGGCCGAGGGCGATGAGAGATCCACCGCCCAGGATGACCACCGCAGCCACTACGAAAATCACGATTCGAGAACGCCGCACCCGTGCATACTGCCGTGCGAGGCGGGTGATGTTCAAACGCTCGCACTATAGGCACCGCCGTCACCACGGTTAGTGATGGTTTTCCGGGGGCACAATGGGCGCATGGCGCTGCTTCCCACCCCCGCTTCCCTGGTCCGGCTCACGCGTGACGCGGCAGGTCAGGCGGTGGAGGCCGCGGCCTCGGCGGCCACGGTGCCGGTCCGGCTGCTGAGCCTGCTCGGCCAGGCCGAGCTGCTGGTGAGCCGGATGACCGTGCTGGCCGAGCGGGCCGAGGGCCTGATCGACCGGGTCGAGCGGGTGGCCGGCGAGGCGGAGGGCGCCGTGGCGAGCGCCCAGGCGATCGTCTCCCGCGCCGACCAGATCGCCACCGGCGCCGAGGCGATCGTGACCCGGGTGGGCCGGGTGAGCGCCGACGCCGAGGCCGCGGTGACCGGCACCCGCGCAATCATCGCCGACGCGGGCGGCGCGGTGTCCGACACCAAGCGGATCATCGGTGAGGCCGGCGGCGCGGTCGCGGAGACGAAGACGGTCATCGGCTCGGCCGGGGCGGCGGTGAGCGAGAGCCGGGAGCTGCTCGACGGCTACGCGCCGACGCTGCGCAAGGCGGCGCCGCTGCTCGCCCGGTTCATCGAGGACCTCACGCCCGAGGAGGTCACCGCGGCGATCCGGATGATCGACCAGCTGCCGCAGCTGCGCGAGCACCTGACCGACGACGTGCTGCCGCTGCTCACCAAGCTCGACCAGGTGGGTCCCGACCTGCACTCGCTGCTCGAGGTGACCAACGACCTGCACCTGGCGATCGTCGGGCTGCCCGGCCTCAAGATGCTGCGCCGGCGCGGCCAGGAGCGGGTCGAGGCCGCGGAGGAGTAAGCGGAGCAAGGGGCCGCAAAAACGGCTAAATTGGGAAAAGTGGCGAAGGAGCGGAACAGCGGGTGGTCGCGCCCGTGGGCGGCGTTCTTCTCGCTGATCATCATCCTGGGCGGCGTCGCGGTCTCGTTCGGCTTCGGCGTGCGGCTGCGCGGGGCCCTCGAGCGCAACGCCCAGGCGCGCCTGGCCGCGTCGAGCACCGCCGTGCAGACCACGGTCGTCAACGAGCTCGGCCGCTACTCCGACGCCGTCCGCCTCACCGCCGCCGCCCTCACCGCCCTGCCCGAGCCGACCGCCGGCGCCTTCCGGAAGCTGGCCGCCGCGGTGGACGCGCAGGAGCTCACGGCCGTACGGGCGCTGTCTCTCGTGGTCCCGGACAGTGCGGGCCTCACCGCTCGCTGGCGGGCCCGCGGCGCCGCGGGCTTCACCAAGAAGCCCGGGGCCGCCGGGCTGCGCGAGCATCTGTACCCCGTCCTCACCGCCGGACTGGCGAAGCAGCGCGCCCCGGAGCCCGGCGTCGACCAGGGCTCCGCGCAGGCGGTGATCGACGTGACGAAGGCGGCAGCGAAGTCGGTCGCCATCTCCGACGCGTACGTCCGGCTGGCCGACCTCACCCTCCCCGCGATCGAGCGGCAGCTGTCCTTCGACGTGGTCGCCCCGGTGACCGGGTCCGAGGGTTATCTGGTCCTCAACGTGGCCGCGCGCGACCTGATCGCGCGGGGACTGGCGCTGGCCACGTCCGGGAACGATCTCGACATCCAGCTGCTCACCCGCTCCGGCACGGGCGAGCTGGCCGAGGTCGCCGCGGTCGTGGGCAACGGCAACGCCGCGTTCCGCTACACGGCCAACTTCACCGCGGGCGAGCGCCAGTGGGTGCTGCGCAGCGGCGCGAGCTATCAGGCCCTGCTGCCGAACGCCGGCCGTACCGACATGGTCGTCGTCATCGCCGGCGCCACGCTCGCGACCATGTTCGGCATCCTCATGTACCTGCAGATGTCCGCGACCGCCCGCGCCGACCGCGAGATCGCGGCCGAGG
>NZ_JAUQWH010000054.1 GCF_030757795.1 Actinoplanes oryzae | reverse complement strand
CGGTCGGGCTGACAGGATTTGAACCTGCGACCCCTTGACCCCCAGTCAAGTGCGCTACCAAGCTGCGCTACAGCCCGATGCCGCGCTCCGGGCTTCCCCGTACCGCGGCAACACAACTACCTTACCCCAGGCCCTCAACCGGCTTTGCACCGGCACACCCACCCGGCTGAGGACCTGCCCAGCTCCTTCAACACCGGCCCGACCGCACACCGGGCCGTAGCACGGCTGCGGCGGGGAGGCCGGTCACTCCAGGCCGCGGCCGACGGGGTCAGCCGTGGGCCTTGCCTCGGCCTCCGGGGCCGAGTTTCTTGCGGGGGCGGACGGAGACCTCGACCGGGGAGCCTTCGAAGCCGAACTCTTCGCGCAGCTTGCGCTCCACGAAACGCTGATACCCCGCGTCGAAGGGGCCCGTCGTGAACAGGACGATCCGGGGCGGGGCCACACCCGCCTGGGTGGCGAAGAGGACGCGCGGGGCCCGGCCGCCGCGTACGGGGTGCGGGGTGGCTTGGGTCAGGGCGGTCAGCCACTGGTTCAGCGCGCCGGTCGGGATTCGCTGCTCCCATGAGGCCAGGGCACGCCTGATGGCCGGGGCGAGCTTGTCGACGGCGCGGCCGGTTTTGGCGGAGATGTTGACGCGGATCGCCCAGGGAATCCGCTTCAGGTCTCGGTCGATCTCTTTGTCCAGGTAGAAGCGGCGGTCCGCGTCCACCAGGTCCCACTTGTTGAAGGCGATGACCAGGGCTCGCCCGGCCTCGACGACCTGGGTCAGGACGCGCTGGTCCTGCTCGGAGATCGGCTCACCGGCGTCCAGCAGCACCACCGCGACCTCGGCGGCCTCGATGGCACCAGCGGTACGCAGCGACGCGTAGTACTCCGTGCCCGAGGCCTGGTTCACCCTCTTCCGCAGGCCCGCCGTGTCGACGAACTGGAAGATTTCGCCGTCCATCTCCACGAGGCTGTCGACCGGGTCGACCGTGGTGCCGGCTACCGAGTCGACGACCGCGCGCTCTTCCTTGGAGATGCGGTTGAGCAGCGACGACTTGCCCACGTTCGGGCGGCCGACCAGCGCCACGCGGCGCGGGCCTCGGGGGGCGCCCTCGAGGATCGGGGGCGCCGGCGGCATCGCGGCCAGGATCGCGTCGAGCAGGTCACCTGAGCCGCGGCCGTGCAGGGCGGAGACCGGGTACGGCTCACCCAGGCCCAGTGACCACAGGGAGTTGACCTCGAGCTCGATGTTCTGGTTGTCCGCTTTGTTGCCGACCAGGATGACCGGCTTGGAGCTGCGGCGCAGCATGCGGACGGCCTTCTCGTCCATGTCCGTGGGGCCGACGGTGGCGTCGACCACGAACACGACCACGTCCGCGGTCTGCACGGCGATCTCGGCCTGCGCGGCGATGGCCGCGGCGCGGTCGCGGGCGTCGGGCTCCCAGCCGCCGGTGTCGACGACCGTGAAGCGGCGGCCGTTCCACGACGCGTCGTAGGGCACGCGGTCGCGGGTCACGCCCGGGACGTCCTCGACCACGGCTTGGCGCCGGCCGATGATGCGGTTCACCAGGGTCGACTTGCCCACGTTCGGGCGTCCGACCACGGCGACGACAGGCTGTGGCCCGGCGACAGAGCCGGAGTCAGCCGTGCCGTCCGTGAAGTCGACGGCGTCGAACTCGGAGAGGTCGACGGGGAAGTCAGTCACTTACTCACCTTGCTGTTGAGCATGTCCAGCAGCGTGGACACGACCTCGTCGATGCCCATGCCCGTGGTGTCGAGCTCGATCGCGTCGTCGGCCAGCTTGAGCGGGTCGGCCTTGCGGGTCGAGTCGATGGTGTCGCGGCGGATCAGGTCGGCCTCGGTGGCCTTGACGTCGGTGGCGTCCTCGGCGCTGCGGCGGGCGGCGCGCGCGGCGGCCGACGCGGTCAGGTAGACCTTGAGGTCGGCGTCCGGCGCGACGACGGAGGCGATGTCGCGGCCTTCGACGATGATGCGGGGGGCTGCGGCGATGATCGCCTTCTGCTGCGCGACCAACTGAGCGCGTACGGCCGGGATCGACGCGACGGTCGACACCGCACCGGTCACCTCGGGGCCCCGGATCGGCCCGTCGACGACAGTGCCATTAGCCCGAAATGTCGGTGCAGCCGGATTTGTCCCCACCTCGAGCGCGGTTTCCGAGGCCACCTTCGTCACCGCGTCGGTGTCCGAAATGTCCACGCCGGATTCCAGGACGGCCCAGGTGATCGCCCGGTACATCGCGCCCGTGTCCAGGTAGATGCCGTCGATCAACGTCGCGAGACGCCGGGAAACAGTGGATTTGCCCGATCCGGAGGGGCCGTCGACCGCCACCACACACGTCGCAGGCCGCACTACTTCCGCCACTGTTTCCTCCCGGGTATCGCTGACGAATGCGCCGTTCATTCTGCCGCTTCGCTCCCGACGGCCTTGAACAGGGCGCCGACCTCGGCCTGCGACAGGTGACGGAAGCCACCCGGGCGCATGTCACCGAGGCGGATCGGGCCCACCGCCGTACGGATCAGGCGCAGCACGGGGTGACCCACCTCGTCCAGCATGCGGCGCACGATGTGCTTGCGGCCCTCGTGCAGGACGACCTCGATCTGCGCCGTACGCCCCAGCGCGTCGATCAGCTTGAACGCGTCCACCTTCGCGGGGCCGTCCTCGAGCTCGACGCCCGCCAGCAGCCGGCGGCCGACGTTGCGCGGCAGCGGGCCCTCGACCTCGGCCAGGTAGGTCTTCGCGACGCCGAACGACGGGTGCATCAGCCGGTGAGCGAGGTCACCGTCGTTGGTGAGCAGGAGCAGGCCCTCGGAGTCGGCGTCGAGCCGGCCGACGTGGAAGATCCGCTGCTCGAACGTGCCGAGGAAGTCGGCCAGCTCGTTGCGGCCCTTCTCGTCGTCCATGCTGGAGACGACGCCGCGGGGCTTGTTCATGGCCAGGTAGACCATCTTCTGATTGGTGACCACCCGCGAGCCGTCGACCTCGATCGTCGCGGTGGCGGGGTCGACCTTGTCGCCGAGCTTGGCGACGCGGCCGTTGACGGTCACCCGCCTGCGGAAGATCAGGTCTTCGCAGGCACGGCGGGATCCGATCCCCGCGGTCGCGAGGACCTTCTGCAACCGCACGGAGCTGTCCGGATCAGCCTGAGGCATCGAGCACTTCTTCCACATCGTCGGGCAGGAACGGAGCAAGCGGCGGCAGCTGACCGACCGAGTTGAGGCCGAGCTTCTCGAGGAACAGCCCCGTGGTCCGGTACAGATGTGCCCCGGTTTCACTCTCGGTGCCGCATTCCTCGATGAGGCCGCGCGTGACAAGCGTACGCATCACACCGTCACAGTTCACACCGCGGATGGCCGAGATGCGCGAACGCGTCACCGGCTGCTTGTACGCCACCACCGCCAGCGTCTCCAGGGCAGCCTGCGTCAACCTGACCGACTGCCCGTCCAGGACGAACCGTTCCACGTACGGCGCGTATTCCGGCCGCGTGTACAACCGCCACCCGCCGGCCACCCGTCGCAGGTCGAAGCCGTGCCCCGCCGCCGTGTACCGCGCCGAGATGTCCTCCAGCATCGCCGCCACGCGCTCGGTCGGCTGCTCCAGCACCTGCGCGAGCTGCATCTCCGCCACCGGCTCGTCGACCACGAGCATGATCGCCTCGAGCGCCGCGCGCATCTCCTGATCATCGAGGGGCTTCAGGTCAACACCCTCGACCCCTTCCTCCGTACGGGCCTCAAGCGCGCCCCCGGCAACCGCAGGCTCCGCCTTCTTCCGCCGCCGCGACTGGGCGGGCACGCCGGACGACGGCTTGGCAGCCTCGGGAGTGACCTCCACCTCCTCGCCGCCCTGAGCGGTCAGCAGATCCTGGGCATCCGTCTCCGCCACGATCCCCGCGAAGTCGATCTCCTCCGGGGCAGCCTCCTCCGCGGCAACCTGCTCCGAGGCGGCCTCCTCCGGGGCAGGGCCGGCCTGTGTCGCGGGCTCGTCCTCCCCCGCAGCGCCGGACTCCTCGTCGCTCTCGGGGCCGGGCACCTCCTCGGCGAACGGGAGATCCACCTCACCGTCGTCGCTCACATCGTCGTCAGCGGCCTGGTCGAACACGTCGCCGGCGTCGTCGCCGTCCGGCGGGAGCGGCGCGTCCACGACGGTCGACGGGGTGTCCTCGCGCCCGGCGGCTTCCTCGATCGCGCCGGGCACCGGCACCTCGGGGCCCACGCCGACGTCGGTGGGCGCCAGCTCCGGCTCGCCGTCGATTTCGAGCGGGGTGTCGACGATCACCGGTCCGTCGCCTTCGCCGGGCACGGGCGGCAGCTCGTCCGGCACCTCGGACGAGGGCTCTCGATCCGGCGAGACCTGCGCCACAGGAGAGGCCGATGCCACGGGCGAAGCGGCGGCGGACTCGCCGGTCGCCTCGCCGAAGTCGTCGGTGGCGGCGTCCGAGTCGGCGGCGGCGGCGTCGGAGTCGGCGGCGCTGGAGTCGGCGGCGCTGGAGTCGGCGGCGTCGGAGTCGGCGGCGTCGGAGTCGGCGGCGGCGGCGTTCAAGTCGGCGGCGTCGAAATCGGCCTCGGCTTCGACATCGGCCTCGGCTTCGGCTTCGGCTTCGGCGAGGGCACGCTGCTCGGCGGCGTAGGCGGGGTCCGGCGCCCGGGAGGCTCGTTCCCACGGCGGGACCCAGGCGGCCGCCTGGGCAGCCAGCGAATCGGGGCGCTCGTCGCTCATGCTCTGTCCTCTTCCGCGTCGTGCTCGTCCGCCGCGGCGTCGGCCGCGTCCGTGCTGGTGTTTTCCCCGGCGACCGCCTCGTCATCGTGACCCGAGTCACCCTCTGCGGCCGACGGCGACCCGCTCCCGAGGACCAGGGCGCTTGGCGAGCCGCCGGCCACATCAGGCCCGTCCGGGTCAGCCGCTTCCAGGGCGACGATGCCCACGTCAGGGTCGGCGGCTTCCAGGGCGGCGATGTCCGCGTCCGTGACGGCGCCCGCGTCCAGGGCGGCTGCCGCGGCGGCGGCTTCGGCCTTCTTCTCCGGGTCGCCTTCGTAGTCGTCGATGTTGAGCTCGACGGACGTGTCGTCGGTGGCGATCCAGACGATGGTCAGCTCGTCGAGGGCGACGGGCTGCGTGAAGTCGACCAGGTTCTCCCGATACAGCTCGAGCAGCGCCAGGAACCGGGCCACCACCTCGAGCGTGCTCTCGCAGTCGGCCACCAGGAGGCTGAAGGTCACGGTGCCCGCGCGGCGCAAGCGTTCGCGGATCAGGGCGGCGTGCTCACGGACACTCACGCGCACCTGGTGGATGTGCGCGATCGACACCTGCGGCGGCCCGGGCTTGGGCAGGAACTGCTTGAGGGCGAGCTTGAGCAGCCGCTCGGGGCCGACGCCCAGGACCAGCTCCGGGAGCGCGTCGGCGTACCTCTGCTCCAGCGCGACCTGCCGCGGCCATCGCCGAGCACCGGTGCCCTCGAGCTCGGCGATGTGGGCGGCGGCCTCCTTGTAGGCCTTGTACTGCAGGAGGCGGGCGAAGAGCAGGTCGCGGGCCTCGAGCAGGGCCAGGTCCTCCTCGTCCTCGACCTCGGCTGCGGGCAGCAGGCGGGCCGCCTTGAGGTCGAGCAGGGTGGCCGCGACCAGCAGAAACTCGCTGGCCTCGCCGAGGTCCCAGTCGTCGCCCATGGCCCGGATGTACGCGATGAAGTCGTCGGTCACCTGCGACAGCGCCACCTCGGTGACGTCGAGCTTGTGCTTGCCGATCAGCTGCAGCAGCAGGTCGAACGGGCCCTCGAAGTTGGTCAGCCGCACCCGGAACTTGCCGTCGTCCTCGGCCGGCGCCACGATGTCGCCCTCGAGCACGTCGCCGCCGGCAACGAGCACGGCGCCCCCGGCGGCATCGGCGTCCGTGGCCGAGGCAGCACCGGCAGCGCCACCCGCCGAGGCATGAGCGCCGGCGGAGGAGGCCGAAGCAGGATCCGCGGACGCGGAACCCGCGGGAACGGAACCGGCGGACGCGGGATCCCACGAGGCAGCGTCGGGCGACATATCACCCGAAGCGGGCGGCGGAGCGGCGGACGCGGGCTCTTCTGGCACGTGCTGACCGTAGACCACGGCACCGACAAGCTGCTCCCGGCTCACGCGTACATCCCCCACAACCTCGGAAAACAGCCCTTCCCCAAGGTCAACGCGGGGAGGCGGGGACGGTGATGGGGTGGATCAGCCGACTTGCATGCGTTCGCCCAGGGCGCGCAGTTCGGAGCCGCCCGCCCGCGCGCGCGAACGGTCGAGCAACTCGCGGATCGTCGCGGCGAGCTCGGCCGAGGTCCGTACGTGCTGGGGTGCGATCCGCTCCGCAGTGAGCAGGAACCGGATCGCCTCGCGGTCGTGGCCGCCCAGCTGCGCGAGGGCGCGCGCGGTGTCGGCGTAGTAGAAGACCTGCCGGACGCCCGCCGGGATGGCCGCCGGATCGGTGCGCCGGGCGATCTCCACCACGCGGGCCGGGTTGCCGCCGTCGGCCTCGATGCTCATGGTCCAGATGTCCACGTTGGTGGGACCGAAGAACATGTTCAGCGTGGTCGTCTCGCCGGTGCGCCGGGCCAGGGCCGAGGCCTCGGCGAGCAGCTCGCGGCTGTCGTCGAGGCGCTCGCGGCAGCGGCCGGCCATGGCGGCGACCAGGTGCAGCGAACCCAGAATCTCCAGACTGCCGCCGGGCCGGGCGAGATGCCGGCTCAGCTCGTCGGCGGCACGCTCGGCGATGGTCTGCCCGCGCTGGTACGAGCCGCAGGCCGTCGCCGCGCGCGCCAGGGCGTACGCCGCGTAGCCGAGCAGCACCGGGTCCTCCGCCGCCGCAGCAGCGTCGCGACAGCGTTGCGCGGCCAGGAAGGCGTCCGCGGGATGACCGAGCGCTCGCAGCACGGAGCAGGCCAGCGACGTCGCGTCGCACAGCAGCCGCAGCGCCGCGACGTGGTCGGGGCCGGCCGTCTCGGTGTGCAGGTCGCGCAGCAAATCGGGCAGCAACCGGGCCGTCGCCGCGTAGTCACACGCGTCGAAGAGCGCGTTCGCCAGCGCCACACCGCGCGCCAGGGAAGCCGGCGGCCGCGCCGACCCGGCCGGCGGATCGCTCAGATCGATGTCCACCAGGGCCCGGCGCAGCCCGAGCACGCTGGCCCGGGCGGCGGCGATCGCCTGGTCGAGCACCGGCACGTCGGTCCCGGCCAGGTCACCGGGCGCGCAGTCGAGCGCCCCGGCGATCTCCGCGAGGGTGAAGCGGTTGTCGGCGGCCTGCAGACCGCGTTCGATGCGGCTCCAGGAGGCGTGCGAGACGCCGGCGCGGCTGGCGGCGTACCTGATGCTCCAGCCGCGCAGCAGGCGCCGCGCCCGGATCCGCTCCCCGACCGCGGGGTCGGCGCTGCGTGTCATGGAAGCGACCGTAGCGCCGCCCCCGCGGCCAGGTGGTACGGCGACGTACCAGGATCAGCCGGCGCCCTGGACGGCGCCCTTCTCCACGTGCACGCCGGCGCCGAACTCGATCATCTGCGCCTCGGTCAGCCCGATGCCCTCCCAGAACTGGATGGTCACCGCCGGCTTGTCCCCGCGCAGGACCCACAGCGTCTTGGAGTCGTCGCCCTCCATGTTCTGCAGGAAGCCCTCCGTGCCGGCGACGTCGACCTTCTTGCCGTCCGTGGGGCTGCTCGCGTCCTTGGACTGCAGGAACACGCCGATCTTGCCGATGAAGCTGGTCGGGTCGTCGTACGGGTCCACGGAGGGCTTGATCGGATTGCCCCACGGGTCCTTGCCGAAGTCGGTGGGGGCCTTGCTGCGGTCCTTGGGAGCCAGCAGCAGGGAGCTCGTGTCGCTGGTCTGGATGAACCAGCCGTCCGGCACCTTGTCGACCGTGAAGCCCTCGGGCTGCTTGCCCTTGTAGGCGACCAGCTTGACCGCCGGCGCCTGCGTCGAGGTGGCGGCGGGCGGGGCGGCCACGGGAGCGTTCGGGCCGCTGCCGGTGGTCGTGGTCGTGAGGGAGACGGCGGCGACCACGGCGGCGACGGCGAACGCGCTGCCCCCGGCGGCCTGCAGGGCACGGCGGCGGCGCAGGGCCTGCTTCCCGCGTACGAGATCGGCGCCGAGCTGGGTCTCGGACGGCGCGGCCGGCGAGCCGGCGATCGTGTCGAGGCTGTCGCGCAGGGCGTTCATCGGATGGCTCCAAGCATGATCTGGGCGGGCAGCACGGCGCGCAGCTTCTCGAGCGCGCGGGCGGTCTGGCTCTTGACGGTCCCCTGCGAGCAGCCGAGCGCCTCGGCGGTCTCGGCGACGTCGAGGTCGTGGAAGTACCGGAAGACGAGCGCGGCGCGCATCTTCGGCGGCAGCTCCCGGAGCGCGGCGCGCACCGCGTCGGCCGGCTGGTCACCGGCCGGCTGCAGGGCGGCCCGGTCGGGCAGCTCCGCCATGGGCCGCTCGCGGCGCCACCACAGCCGGCGACGCTCGTCGATAAGCGCGTTGACGAGGGTGCGCCGCACGTAGGCGTCGTGGTTGGCGGCCCGCTGGAACTGCGGCCACGCCACGTACAGCTTGGTCAGGGTCTGCTGCACCAGGTCCTCGGCGAGATGCGCGTCACCGGCCGTGAGCAGCGTGGCCGTCCGTACGAGGTCCGTGCGTCTGGCGAGCACGAAGTCGTGGAACTGTTGGTCTCTCACGCCCCTCACGACGGATGCCGCCCGGCCCAGGTTGCATGCCGCGAAAATAGTCCGGTGCCTCTGCTGACCTTTGACGATCCGCTGCCCCTGTCGCCACGCCGCGTGATCGTGGCGGGCCCGTCCGGCTCGGGCAAATCCACCACTGCCGGACTTGTCGCCCGTACGCTCGGCATCCCCCACCACGAGCTCGACGCGTTGCACCACGGTCCGAACTGGACGCCGCGACCCGATTTCGAGCGCGACGTACGCCGCTTCGCCGCCCGGGAGGGCTGGGTCACCGAATGGCAGTATCCGGCCGTCCGCGAACTGCTCCTCGCCCGCGCCGACCTGCTCATCTGGCTGGCGTTGCCGCGGCGGGCGGTGATGCGGCAGGTCATTGCCCGCACGCTACGCCGCCGCTTCCGCCACGAGATCCTCTGGAACGGCAACGTCGAGCCGCCGCTGCGGACGATCCTCGGCGACCCGCAGCACGTGGTGCGCTGGTCCTGGACGAGCTACCCCAAGACGCCCGCCCGGATGGCGGCGATCGTGCGCGACCGGCCCGAGCTGCCCGTCGTACGCCTGCGGAGCCGCCGCGAGGTCACCGCCTGGACCGCCGCCCTGAGCGCTCACGGCAGCCGCCCGACGCCGGCGTAGTTGCTCGCCCGCTCCGGCTCCGGCGGCACCCCGCCGTCCGGCCGTCGCCCGCCGACAGCCGCCGGATACATGCGCCATTCTCGGCGCCAATCGGGGGCGGAGCGTTACGCGATGGCGACGATGTTCCCGTTGTCGAAATAGATCGCCTGATGCAGCCGTCCCCCGAGCGCGGCGGCATAACGGGCGAGCACATCCTGCCCCGAGATCTTGCCCTGCTCGATCTGCGAGATGCGCCCCTTGGTCACGCCCATCCGCTCGGCCACCTGCTGCTGCGTCAAGCCTTGCCCGCGACGGATCTCCGCGAGCCGGTGCCCGACGACCGCGGCCAGGAGCTCCCGCTTGCCCGCCTCGACCACCTCCTCGCCACCGGCGCGCTCGACGTGCTCAGCCCGGATGTCGCTCCACCGCGTGTAGCCGCTCATGACCCGTCGTCCTCCCGCTCGGCACGTTCTTTCAAGTAGGTCTCGTAGCGCTGCTCGGCCAACGGGACAGCTTCCTCGTACCACCTGTTCCATCGTCCGGACTTGTCCCCGGCGACCAGCAAGATGCTCGATCGCCACGGATCGAAAGCGAACAAGATGCGAACCGTCCCGGGTCGAAGCTCCTTGAGGTTGGCGATCGAGGAGCCATGGATCGTATCGACCAGCGGGCGGCCGAGCCCCGGCCCGCACGCCGCGAGCAGGTCCAGCGTCTCCACCACGCGGGCGTGCGTGGCCGCGTCGAGACTGTCGATCCAGTCGCGTACTTCATCAACAAGAAAGATGTCCCACTCCGCTGTGGTCACCGATGAAGTATAGCGAAAAGTATACCTAGGCCGTCAGCGGGGAAGGGTGACGCGGACGGTGGTGCCGGGGCGGATGCCGTGGGGGCGGATGTCGATCGTGCCGCCGTGGCGTTCGGTGATGAGGGCGGCGAAGGCCAGCCCCAGCCCCGCGCCCGGGATCGACAGCTCGGTGGTGATCGCGCCGCGGAAGAAGCGGTTGAGGACGTGGGGGCGTTCGTGGTCGGGGATGCCGACGCCGGTGTCGCAGACCTCGAGGGTGGCGGCGTCGTCGGCGGCCTCGACCTGGACCTCGACCGTGCCGCCGGCCGGGGTGTAGAGCAGGGCGTTGTCGAGCAGGACGGCGACCAGCTGGGCGAGGCGGTGGGGGTCGCCCTGCAGGGGGGTACGGTCCGGCGCCGACAGGGAGACGGCGATGTTCTTGGCCTCGGCGCGCTCCTCGACGGCGTGGACGACGCCGGCGACCACGGAGGTGAGGTCGATGCCGGTCATGGTCATCTCGGTGTGGCCGGCGTCGAGGGAGGACAGGTCGAGCAGGGCCTCGACGAGGCGGCGCAGGCGTTCGCTGCCCCGCTGGGCGGCGGCGATCATCGGGGCGAGGTCGCTCATCGGCGTACGGGGGTCGCTGTCCTGCAGCAGTTCCAGGTACGAGTGGATGATCGTCACCGGGGTGCGCAGCTCGTGGCCGACGAGGTTGAGATAGTCGTCCTTGCTCCGGCTGAGCTGCCGCTGCAGCTCCTCGGCCCGGCGGGCAGCGGTGATGTCGTGGAAGACCGAGACCGCGCCGAGGTGGCCGGCGGTCGCGTCCTCGATCGGGTGCGCGTTGACCCGGTAGAGCCGGCGCCCCTGCCGGGTGTGCATGACCTGGTCGACGCCGCGGACGTGGTTGCCCTCCTGGGCGCGCAGCAGCGGCGTGGCGCCCGGGTCGACGGGGGTGCCGTCCGGGTCGGTGAGCGGCAGCCGGGCCAGCCAGCCCTCGGCGGGCACGGGGGCGGTGGCGAAGGCGGAGGACATCACGCCGGCCGAGGCGGGCCGGGCCGCCGTGGCGGGCATGCCGAGGCGCTCGCGCAGGGAGCGGTTGACCACGACCAGGTTGCCGTCGGCGTCGCAGGCCGCCACGCCGGTGTCCAGGCTGTCGAGCAGCGTGTCGAGGAACAGCCGCTGCTGCTGCTCGGCTTCGCGGGCGCGCTGCTCGGCCACGAACGCGGTGCACGCCTGCGCGCCCTCGTCGACCGCGGCGAGCTCGTCGGGCTGCCACTCGCGGGGCTCGTAGCCCATGACCGCGCAGACGCCGACGATGTCGCCGCCGGGGGCGCGAACGGGAAAACCCGCGTACGAGCGCAGGCCCACCGTGTGCGCGGGCGCGTCCGCCGGCACCCGCTCGTCGGTCCGGATGTCGCCGACCACGATCGGGAAGCCGGTGCGCAGCACGATGCCGGCGAGCGTGGTCGAGCGCGGCACCCGCTGCAGCGGCTGGAACCCCTCGGGCATGTTGTGGCCCCCGATGAGCCGGGTGTGCCGCCCCTCGGCGATGTGGATCATGGCGACCCGCGCCCGGGCCGCGCGGGCCGTCAGCGCGGCAAGCCGGTCGGCGGCGGTCATCGACATGCCGCCGGGCGCCATCTCCATCTCCGGGACGAGACCTTCGGCGACGATGCCCCGAGCGCTCATCCTCCCATTTTTCGCGATCCCGGCGCCCGGCGTGGGTTCATTCCGAAAAGTCGGACTTCAGCCGCCCGGGTGCCCGTGCCATGATGACGGGCCATGGCGCGATCGACGATGACCATTGCCGGGCGGCGGCTGTCATGGCTGGACACCGGCGGCCCGGGACGGCCGCTGCTGGCCCTCCACGGCCATTTCGCGGCCGGGCACACCTTCGCCGGGCTGGCGCCGGGACGCCGCCTGATCGCCCCCGACCAGCGCGGCCACGGCGAGTCCGACCCGGCACCGGACTACTCGCGGGACGGCTACGTGGCCGACGCCGTCGCGCTGCTCGACCACCTGGGCCTGCGGCGGGTGGCGGTGCTCGGGCACTCGCTGGGCGGGGTCACCGCGTACCAGCTGGCGGCCCGGCACCCGGACCGGGTGAGCGCGCTGGTCGTCGAGGACATCGGCGCGGTGGTGCACGGCGACCTGTCCTTCGCCCTGCAGTGGCCGGCCCGCGCGGCGACCCGGCCCGCGCTGCTGGCGGCGCTCGGACGCTCGGCACCGTACCTGGCCGGCTCGATGCGCGAGGACCCGGACGGCTGGACGCTGACCTTCCGCCCGGCCGACATGGTGGCATCGCAGCAGGCCCTGAACGGCGACCACTGGACCGACTGGCTGGCCTCCACCTGCCCGGCCCTGCTGATCCGGGGCGCACGCAGCGACCGCCTGACCCGCGGGCACGCCCTGGAGATGCTGGCCCGGCGGCCCCGCACCGAGCTGGTCGAGCTGCCCGCCGGCCACACCGTCCACGAAACCGTCCCCACCGAGTACGCCGCCGCGGTCGCCGGCTTCCTCACGCGCGCCGATGCGTAGGGGGTGGCTCGTCGCCGTGGCGCTGCTCGCCGGCTGCGCTGCCCCGGTGCAGACCGACGCCTCCGACGCCTCCGACGCCTCCGACCTCCAGCCGGCGCCGAGGGTTCCCGCCCCGGTACGGTCCGGCGAAGCCTCGTGCGCACGGGACGCGGCGGCACAGCAGCCGGCTCCCACTCCGCGCCGAGGCGACGTCCCGGCGGACGCCGTGCCCGGGGCCGAGGCGTGCGTGCAGCAGCTCCGGCGCTCCTTCAACCTGCTCACCGCCGGGGGCGCGACCGCCCTCGCAGCGCGGGACGTCGACGCGGTCCTGCACTCGGCCGGCCTGACGGCGATCGTCGTCCGCGAGGGCCCGGCGTTCGCGGCGTCGACCGGTTACGCCTGCGTCTACGGCCCGGACTTCGCCCTCGGTCCCCTCGCCGCCGACGGCTCCTGCCCGCCGTGACCGTGATCCGTCACGCCTGCCCCGCGACTGCGGCCTCGACCGCTCGTCCTGCACCACGCGAGACCGACAGCCTTCGGGTTCGTAATGGTCGTGCCGGCGTCGGCCTCGATGGTCCTGCTGTCGTTGATCCACTCAGGAGCGCACAGGCCCGGGGCTGCCGGGCCTGTGCGCTCGTCCACAGGTCAGCTGGAGAGGGACGGGGTGTACAGGAGGCGGTTCGGGGAGCCGGTGCCCGGGCTGGTCACCACGCCGGTCGTGGCGGCGGCGACCACCGCGGCGTTCACCGTGGCGGACGAGGCGCCCGGGTGGGCGGCCAGGTACAGGGCGGCGGCGCCGGCGACGTGCGGGGCCGAGAAGGAGGTGCCGCTGCCGGTGTACGTGGCGGTGTTGCTGGTTCGCCAGTCGGAGGTGATCGAGACGCCCGGGGCGAAGAGGTCCAGGACCGAGCCGTAGTTGGACCAGGTGGCGCGGGTGTCCGTACGGTCGGTGGCGCCGACGGTCAGGGCCTCGGTGACGCGGGCCGGGGACGTGGTGCTCGCGTTGACGCCGGAGTTGCCCGCGGCGATCGCGAACGGGATGCCCGCGTTGACGGCGCTGCGGACGGCGTTGTCGAGGGCGGTGCTGGCGCCGCCGCCGAGGCTCAGGTTGCCGACCGAGCGGCCGGGGGTGGCGTGGGCGGTGACCCAGTCGACGCCGGCGATGACCCCGGCGGTGGTGCCGGAGCCGTTGTTGTCGAGGACGCGCACGCCGACGATGGAGGCGTTCTTCGCGATCCCGTACGTGGCACCCGCCGCGACCCCGGCGACGAACGTCCCGTGCCCGTTGCCGTCGTCGGCCACGTTGTCACCGTCCACCGCGTCGTAGCCGTAGCTCGCGCGCCCGCCGAAGTCCTGGTGCGTGATGCGGACGCCGGTGTCGACGACGTAGACGGTGACGCCGCTGCTCGGGCCGTACGTGTAGGTGGTGGACAGCGGCAGCGCGCGCTGGTCCGAACGGTCCAGTCCCCACGGAGCCGAGCTCTGGGTGTCGGTGACGTGCACCGTCTGGTCGGCCTCGACGGACGCCACGGACGGGTCGGCGGCGAGCCGGGCCGCCTGACGGGCGGTGAGCGTGGCGGTGTAGCCCTCGAGCGCGTGCCCGAACACCCGGCCGACGCTGCCGCCGTAGCGCTGGGCGAGCCGGCCGGCGCGGGCCTGGTCGATCTGCGTGCCGTCCTTGAGGGTGACCAGGTACGACCCGGCGATCGCGGTGGGGCTGCCGGCGTTCAGGACCGTGCCGACGGGGTCGGCCGCGAACGCGGGGCCGGCGGCGGTGAGGGCGAGCACGGTGCCGCCGAGGACGGCGAGCGTGCGGGGTGCGGTGCTGCGCATGTGTTCCTCCGAGACGTGAAAGGCGCTTGCAACCCACGCTAGGAACGACTTGTTGATAGACGATCAACGATGTCCGAGAGGGTTGATACCGACTCGCAGCACGGCGTGAACGCGACGTCAATTCGGGGATCTTTCGGGTGCAGGTTCCGTCAACATCCGGGTACGCCGCCCCGGGGCGCGCTGTCATGGAGTGCCCCAGCACTGGACGACCGAGCACGGAACGGCGGCACGGATGCGCGACTGGCACGACCTCACGGGGAACTTCTGGCGGTGGACGCCCGAGGAGCTGAGCCCGCTCCTGCAACCGGCGGGCGGCCCGGCGCGAAGCGTCGAGCTCAAGGTCACGGTCCCCGCGCCGGCGCACGCGTTCACCTGTGCGGCGTTCGGTGTGGACCTGGACCGGGCGCCGGCCCGGCGGGTGTACTACCTGGACACCCCGGATCTCGCCCTCGACCGCGCCGGCGTCGTGGTCCGTCTGCGCCGCATCGGCGAGGGCCGGGACGACTCGGTGATCAAGCTGCGGTCGCGGATGCCCGCCGTACCGGCGGGGGTGAAGCGGGGCGACGTCGAGGTCGACGCCTTGCCGGGCCGGCTCGTCTGCAGCACCGCGATCCGCCGCAGGCTGCGCGGCGGCAAGCTGTTCTCCCGGGCGCAGCGGGAGCTGTTCACCGCGCACGCGCCGGCCGGGGTGACGATCGACGACCTCCTCCGGTACGGGCCGACGGTCGCGCACCGGACCAAGGTCCTCCCGGCCGGGCTGGGCCGGCGGCTGAGCATCGAACACTGGTCCCTGCCGGACGGCTCCCAGGTCCTGGAACTGTCCACGCGCTGCCCGGCCGGCGACGCCCTCGCCGTGGCCGCGCAGACGGCCCGGGTGCTGCGGGCCTACGGCGTCGACGGCTCCGGCCCGCAGCAGACCAAGACCCGCGCGGTACTCACCGCGTGCAGCTGAGGTTCGGAAACCCCGGACAGCTCAGCCCCAGAGGCGTACGAACAGCAGGCCGAGGAAGTCGATGATCAGCAGCAGCAGTGGGCTGCTCAGCGGGAAGAAGCAGCAGACCAGCAGGATGAGCACGCCGATGTTCTTGTCCTCGAGCCACAGGCGCATCCACTGCAGCCCCGGGCCGGGGACCCGCTGGGCGTTCCACAGCCAGCCGAAGCCGTCCAGCGGCGGGATCGGGATCAGCGCCAGCAGGCCGAAGGTGAGCAGGCCCACGCCGAGGCAGGCGAGGATCTGGTCGGTGTAGGACAGCGGGAAGCCGCGGAGCAGGTCCGACGGGGAGACGCCGCCGAGGACGTTGAAGGAGGTCGTCAGCGCGTACGCGAGGAAGCAGAGCTGGGCCAGCGCGATGCAGGCCAGCGGGCCGGCGAGAAAGACCAGCGCGGCGCGGCCCCGGCCCCGGTGGCGGGGCACCTCGTCGACCGACAGCGGCCGGCCCCAGCCCTGACCGCCGACGGCCGCGGCGACCGCGCCGAACGGGTCGATGTCACGCAGCCGCGGGGTCAGCGCCCGGTCGTACGGGTCGGCGAGGCCCACCGCGCGCCGGGTGACCCGGATCGCGAACGAGCGCACGGCCAGCGCCAGCAGGAAGGAGGCGACCAGCGCGACGAACGCGACCGGCTCGGCCAGCGCGAAGAGCACTCAGCTTCGCTCGGCGTGCGCGGCGATCAGCTCGCGGGCGAGCTGCCGGTAGTTGCGGGCGCCGGACGACGACGGGTCGAGCGTGGTGATCGGCGCACCGGCGACCGTGGACTCGGGGAATTTGACGGTCTTGGTGATGACCGTCTGGTAGACCTTGTCGCCGAACGCCTCGACCACGCGCTGCAGCACCTGGCGGCAGTGGGTGGTGCGGGAGTCGTACATGGTCGCGAGGATGCCCTCGAGCTCCAGATCGAAGTTGAGGCGCTCGCGCACCTTGTCGATCGTGTCGAGCAGCAGCGCCACGCCGCGCAGGCTGAAGAACTCGCACTCCAGCGGGATGAGCACGCCGTGCGCGATGGTGAGCGCGTTGATCGCCAGCAGGCCCAGGGAGGGCTGGCAGTCGATCAGGATGAAGTCGTACTCCTTGCGGACCCTGCGCAGCGCCCGGGCCAGGGCCATCTCGCGGGCGACCTCGTTGACCAGCTGGATCTCGGCCGCGGACAGGTCGATGTTGGCGGGCAGCAGGTGCAGGCCCTGGACGTCGGTCTTGATGATGACGTCCTCGGTGGCGACGTCGTCCTGCATGAGCAGGTTGTAGACGCTCAGGTCGAGGTTGTGCGGGTTGACGCCCAGGCCGACCGAGCACGCGCCCTGCGGGTCGAAGTCGACCAGCAGCACCTTGCGCCCGTATTCGGCCAGGGCCGCGCCGAGGTTGATGGTCGTCGTGGTCTTGCCCACGCCGCCCTTCTGGTTGGCCAGCGCGATGATCCGCGCCGGGCCGTGCCGGTCGGTCGGCATCGGCTCGGGGATCGGCCGGCGCATCGTGTACGCCGTCGGATCGGCCGGCCCCAGGTCAGCGCCCAGATCAAGGGAGTTCGCCTGCTGCTCCCGCAGGGCCGAGGTCCACGCCTCAGCGCGTTGATCATGTGCCGCCATGCCTCGAAACCCCCTCTCGACCCGCAGCCGGAGCCGATGCCCGACTGTACGCCACTCGCACCGCCCGTCCGGGGTCACCCGTTCGGCGTGTCGCCCACTGGTCCGAGTCGTTTCACCGTGCGCGGGGGTGGGCGGTCGCATAGACCTCCCTGAGCCGGTCCACTGTCACGAGCGTGTAGACCTGCGTCGTGGTCACCGAGGCGTGCCCGAGCAGCTCCTGCACGACCCGGACGTCGGCGCCGCCGTCGAGCAGATGCGTCGCGTACGAGTGCCGCAGTGTGTGCGGCGACACGGCGTGCGCTCCGTCCACAGGCAGGCCCGCCGCCTCGGCAGCCCGGTGCAGAATGGTCCAGGCGCTCTGCCGGGAGAGCGGGCCGCCCCGGGCGTTGAGGAAGATTTTCGGCGTGCCCTGCTTGATGAGCGCCGGGCGCCCCCGCACCAGATAGGCGTCGAGGGCCTCCCGCGCATAGGAGCCGAGCGGCACGAGCCGGGTCCGGCCGCCCTTGCCGCGCACGGTCACCACGTCCGCGTCCAGGTCGTCGATGTCCAGGCCGACCGCCTCGGAGATGCGCGCCCCGGTGCCGTAGAGGAGCTCCAGCAGCGCCCGGTCGCGCAGCGCGAGCGCGTCGTCGCCGGTGATCGCGCCGAGCAGGCGGGTGACCTGGTCGACGTCGAGGGCCTTGGGCAGGCGCTTGGGCGGCGCGGGCGGCCTGACCTCGCGGCTCACGTCCTCGGGCGCGAGGCCCTCGCGCGCGGCGAAGCGGTGCAGGCCGCGGACGGCGCTGACCGCCCGCGCCGCGGAGGCCGCCGACAGCTGACCGGCCCGCAGCTCGATGAGGTGCTGGGTGATGTCCGTCGCCGTCACGTCGGCGAGGTCGCTCGGGCCGAGCGCCTCCGCGTAACGCTCCAGATCCCGCCGGTAGCTCAGCAGGGTGTTGCGAGACAGGCCCCGCTCGACCGTGAGGTGGTCGAGGTAGGCCTGAATCGCTCTCGTCACCTCTATGAGAGGACCTCCGCGAGCGGCACCGCGGTCATGCCGTGCGCCTCGGCCACCGGGCCGTAGACGACCTGCCCGTCGTGGGTGTTGAGACCCAGGGCGAGCGCCGGGTCGGCCCGGACAGCGTCGCGCCAGCCCCGGTTGGCCAGCTCGAGGGCGTACGGGAGGGTGACGTTGGTCAGCGCGTAGGTGCTGGTGTGCGGCACCGCGCCCGGCATGTTCGCCACGCAGTAGAACATCGACTCGTGCACCTTGTAGACCGGGTCCGCGTGGGTCGTCGGCCGCGAGTCCTCGAAGCAGCCGCCCTGGTCGATGGCGATGTCCACGAGCACGCTGCCGGGCTTCATCCGCGCGACGAGATCGTTGGAGATCAGGTTCGGGGCCTTCGCGCCGGGCACGAGCACCGCGCCGATCACCAGGTCCGCGTCGATCACGGCCCGCTCGATCTCGTACGCGTTGGAGGCGATCGTCTGCAGGTGACCGCGGTAGTCGGCGTCGGCCGCCCGCAGCCGTGCGATGTTCTTGTCGAGCACCAGCACCTCGGCCTGCATGCCCAGCGCGATCGCCGCCGCGTTCATCCCGGACACCCCGGCGCCGATCACCACGACCTTCGCCTGGTAGACCCCGGGCACGCCGCCCATCAGCACGCCACGCCCGCCGCCCGAGCGCATCAGGTGATAGGAGCCGACCTGGGGCGCGAGCCGCCCGGCCACCTCCGACATGGGCGCGAGCAGCGGCAGCGACCGGTCGGGCAGCTCCACCGTCTCGTACGCGATCCCGGTGACCCGCTTCTCGATCAGCGCGTCGGTGCACTCCTTCGACGCGGCCAGGTGCAGATACGTGAAGAGGACCTGCCCCTCCCGCATCCGCCCGTACTCCTCGGCGATCGGCTCCTTGACCTTGAGCACGAGCTCCGCGCTGCCCCACACCTCGTCGGGCCCCTCGACGATCGTGGCGCCCGCCGCGGCGTAGTCCGCATCGGCAATCGACGATCCGGCACCGGCGCCGGCCTGCACGAACACCTCGTGTCCGGCCCGGGTGAACTCGAACACCCCGGCCGGCGTGATCGCCACCCGGAACTCGTTGTTCTTGACTTCGCTGGGAATGCCGACCTTCACGGGAACGGCACCGTCCTTTCCGGCAGAGACATCAACGGCTCCTGCAGGACAGCAAGCCCGCCGTCCCACTACGTGGACGATACTGCCGATCCGTTGCCACGAGATCAACTCCGGGGTCACCCGGCGGCGGGGCCGATCCGGGTCAGCATGGCGCGGATCGCCGAGTCGAAGAAGGCCCCGCCGGCGACCATCGGCGGCGGCAGGTGACCGTTGAGCTCGAGCGAGATGACGCCGTGCATGGTCGCGTAGGTCCACATCGCCGCGGCGAGCGCGGCGGGCGGGACGTCCTGGCTCGTCAGCTCGGCCCACCCGCGCAGCCCGTCCCGGAGGCTCCTCGCCGTCGCCGCACTCGCCGGAGTCGCCCTCGACCACCGCACCGTGACCGGTGCGCCGGCCCGGCTCAAGCCCCTCAAGTTCGCCGTGTCGTTCCTGCTCTACTCCGGCACCCTCGCGTGGATGTTCACGCTGCTGCCCCGGCGCCACCGGCTCGCCGAGCGCAGCGCTGTCGTCCTGGTCGCCGCCGCCGTCGTCGAGCTGGCCGGCATCGTCGGTCAGGCCGCTCGCGGTGTGCCGAGCCACTTCAACGCGACCACCCCCTTCGACACCGTGGTCATGCGGGTCATGGGGCTTTTCGCCGTCGTGCTGTTCGCGGCCCAGGTCATGCTGTCCAGCGCGGTCCTGCGCGCACGCATACCCGATCGCGTGGCCGCCGCCGGCCTCCGCTGGGGTCTGGCCCTGACGCTGCTCGGCATGGCCGCCGCCGTGCCGATGGTGCTTCCCGGCGCAGCGCCGGGCATCGAGGGCAGCACCGGAGCGCACAGCGTCGGCGTCGCGGACGGCGGCCCCGGGCTGCCGCTGCTGGGGTGGAGCACCGTCGGCGGAGACCTGCGCGCCGGGCACTTCGCCGGGCTGCACGGGCTGCAGGCGCTGCCCGGGCTCGCCCTGGTCCTGAGCCGCCGGGGCGGACGCCTCACCACCGGCGCGAAGGTGCGGCTGCTGCGCGTGGCCGGCTCGGCCTATGCCGCGACGACCGTGCTACTGACCTGGCAGGCCCTCCGCGGACAGCCGATCGTGGCGCCGGACTTGCTGACCCTCACCGTGGCCGGCGCCGTCGTCGCCGGCGTCGCGGCCGCAGCCGTGCTGGTCGTCGCCCTCGACCACCGGCCGCGGCGTTCGTGCGGAGGCTCGTTCCCGCGATGCGCCGCGCCGGCGTCGCCCGCTTCCTCTACCAGGCGGGCGGCCTCAGCGCGCCGCCCGGGCGCCGGCTGCCGCCCTATCTGTGGGCCTTCCGCGCCACGGTCGCCCGCGGCTATCTCGGCCAGCACCGGGACAACGAAGCGGTCATGCGGTATCTCTCCGGCCAGGCCCGGGACATCGAGTGGATCGTCCACCGTGCCGGGATCGGCTCGGACGGGCCGTCGAAGGGCGTCCTGGAACGGTCCGGCAGGGCCATCAGCATCGCGACCTTCGGCGACTGCGCCTCCTACAGCTATCGGCTGCTGTCCGATCCGGCAGCGATCCACACCTGCGACCCCAGCGCCTACCGCAGGTAGCGGCGCCGCCGGGCCGCCGTCGCCGCGCTCACCGAGGCCGAGCGCGGCGACCCGTGGGACAGCCCCGGGCGGTGACTCAAGCGACCCGCGGGACAGCCCCGGGCGGTGACTCAAGCGACCCGTGGGAGAGGCCCGGGGGGTGACTCAGGCGACCCGCGGACAAGCCTGGGTGGTGACTCAGGCGACCTGGAGCCAGCCCTTCTCGTAGTCGGCGTCGACGGCGGGGCGCAGGCGGCCCGTCCGGTCGTCGCGGATGAGGGCGGGCTGGTGCAGGTCGGTCGCAACCCAGCGGGCGAGCCACTCCGCCAGCGTCAACGGCTGGCGGAACAGCAGCAGGCCGAGCTGGCCGGCCGTGCCCGCGTGCGGGTCGAGGGCCCACATCGGCGCCGCCGGATCGCTCAGGTCGACGAACGACTGGACGCCGCAGCCCCAGTCGCAGAGGGGCAGGAGCGCCTCCGCCCGCTCCCGCCACGGCTGCGGCCACTTGCGCTGGGCCAGATAGCTCTCCAGCATCGTGCCGGGGTGGAACGGCCGGCGGCCGGCCAGCCCGGGCAGCCCGTAGGCGGGACCGAACCCGCCGTCGCCGAGCTCCCGATAGCAGCGGCGCAACAGCGCGGGCAGCGGCCGGCCGAGCACCGACTCGAGCTCGGCCACCGCCGCGGCCGGCGCCGGGGTCAACGGCGGCAGGGCCGGGATGCGACCCGCCCGGCGCCCGGCCCGGAAGCCCGGATCGCCCCGCCAGTGCAACCGGCGCATGCGGCCGTCCGGGGCGCGCTCGAACGCCCCGCCCCCGGCCAGGTCCTCCCCCGGACGGCCGGGCAGCTCGTCGCGATACTCCCCCGCGAGCACCAGTTTCTGGACAGCGCGGAACACACCTTCGTCCTCGTGAAGCATGCGACCATCCTTCCCGTGGGGTACGACAGAATCGCGGCACACATCGACCGCTTCAACACCGCCGTCCACACCGGTGACTGGTCGCCCGTGGTCACGACGCTGCACCCGGATGCTGTGATGACGTTCACGCCCGTGCCGGTGGGTCCGTTCGCCGGGCGGGACGCGATCGCGGCGGCGTACGCGGAGAATCCCCCGGACGACACGATGCGCATCCTGAGCGGGGACGACGACACCGTCGTGTTCGCATGGTCGCGCGGCGGCACCGGGACGCTGACCGTGCAGTGGGAGGCCGGGCTGATCCGTCGTCTGGACATCCGCTTCCTCGACTGATCCCGCTACCGTGATCGTCGTGAATCCGGAACTCGACGTCCACGTGACCGGTCGCCGCACCGTGGCCACCGTGATCGACAGTGTGGTGCTCAGCGTGCTGGTGCGGTTCCTCACCTGGGCCGCCGGCAGCGAGATCGACCAGGGCGTCGACGGGTTCGACCTCACCGGGCTGTCGACCGGCGGCAGCCTGCTCGCGCTCGGGCTGGTCCTGGTCTACTACATCGGCTTCGAGGCCACGCTGGGCCGCACCCCCGGCAAGATGGTCGCCGGCATCCGGGTGGTCGGCGAGGACGGCGGCCGTCCGGGCTTCGTGTCGGCCCTGGTCCGCACGATCAGCCGGATCGTCGACAGCCTTCTCGGCTATCTGGTGGCGCTGATCATCGTGGTGAACTCGAAGCGGCGGCGGCGCCTCGGCGACATGCTCGCGAAGACCTACGTGGTCCGTTCGTGACCAGTCCGAAGCACCACAGCGCGATCACCGGATCACAGATCGCGCACCCGTACGACGATCCCGGCTCGAACGGCAGGATCGGGCTGCCCTTCACGTGGTGCACGATGTCCCACGCCGTGTGCAGCAGCCAGCCCACGCCGATCCAGTTCCAGGACCGCAGCCCCCGGTACGCGACAAAGGTCATCACCGCGGTGAACCCCAGCTCCGCCACCCCGAGCCCGCCGCCGCTGAGATAGGCCGCGCCCGCCCCGGCGATCATGAGCGCGTTGACGGCCTGCCGGTGCGGCTCCCGGATCAGCGAGTTGACCACCACGTACGCGACGCCGATCAGCACGGGCACCACAATCGTCATGCCCCGAACCTAGAAAGGGCGGGAACCCGGCGACAGTGGCCGCGATGCCACATGTCGCCGGGTTCCGGCCACGTCGCTAGTTGACGAAGTCCTGGGTGAACCACACCCGGCCGTCGGCACCGCGCGTCACGGCCAGGCCGATCCGCTTGAAGCCGGCGTTGAGCAGGTTCTTCCGGTGCCCGTCGTTCGGGGCGACCTCGGCCAGCATGAGGTCGGTCAGCCCGTTGGCGGCGGCGAGGATCGAGGCGTCGCTGTTCGCCGCGTTGCCCTGGCCGATGTTCTCGCCGGCCGACGTCCACGTGACCCCGGCGGCGGTGAAGCGCTCACCCAGCCCCGCCTCGCCGGGGCACTGATGCGACAGCCCGCAGCCGCCGACCATCAGCGCGTTGTGGGCGGCGGAGGCCTTCGACAGATCGGCGTCCAGGGTGAGCGTGCCGGCGCCGGCGGCCGTACGCGCGGCGTTGATGTGCGCGAGGGCCTGCTCGACGACCGTGCCCCCGGTCGCGGGCGGCGTGGTGGGTGCCGTGGTCGCCGGCGGCGGCGTGGTCGGCCGGGTCGTCGGCGGCGTGGTCGAGGGCGGCGCGGTGGGCGCGACCGTGGTCGGTGCCGTGGTGGGCGCGCCGGTCGACGGTGCCGTGGTCGGCGCCGCCGTGGTGGGCCGGGTCGTCGGCGGCGTCGTGGCCGGCCGGGTCGCCGAGGCGGTGGGCCGCGGCCGGGGCTGGTGGCGCCCGCGGTCGGCGAAGGCGGTCGCCGGGCCCAGCGAGGGCGTCGCGTGCCGGACGGCCTGCGGGCGGTGGTGGAACGTGCCGGCGTTCGCGACCCCGGCGGCTCCGGCGCCGAGGACGCCCAGCGCGGCGGTGGCGATCACGATGACCTTGGTGCGCTTGCGGGAGGGCCGGCGGTGACGTGTGGGGGGCACGGTGGTCCTGTCGATCGGCGGGCTGGGGATTTCCCGCGGGGCCGTCCCCGGGAGGAACGGGCGCCCGGTGGAGGCGCGCGCTCGACTATGCGCCACCCTCCACCAGGGATTCCAATCTCTAAAGAACAATTAAAGAAGAGCACAGGCGGCGCGACCATTAATATACGTTCATCAATCTCTGGAAGCGCTCCCACACAGGAGTCCCGATGCGCCTGACCCTCGCCGCGGCCGTCCTCGCCGCCGGCACCGTCCTCGTCGCTCCCAGCCCCGCCGCGGCAGCCACCGCCTGCGACGTCGCCTGGAAAACCAACGCCTGGAGCACCGGCTTCACCGCCGACGTCACGCTCACCAACACCGCCGCCCCGCTGACCGGATGGAGGCTGACCTGGACCTTCCCCGGCAGCCAGCAGGTGACCTCCGCCTGGAACGCCACCGTCACCCAGGCGGGCCCGGCAGTCACCGCCACCAGCCTCGCCTGGAACGGCACCGTGCCGACCGGCGGCACCGCCTCCTTCGGCCTGCAGGGCACCGGCACCGGCGCCGCGCCCACCGACTTCGCGGTCAACGGCGTCCCGTGCGGAGAAGAGGCACCCCAGGAACCCGGCGCGACGGACGGCGGATTCGAGGACCAGGCGGCCGGGCCGCCGACCGGCGACTGGTCGGTGTCCACCCCGGACTGCTCAGGGGCGGGAACGGCCACCATTGACGCCACGGTCGCGCACACCGGCACCAAGTCGCTGCGGATCAATGGTGCCGCCGGTTACTGCAATCACGTCTTCGCCGCCAACGACGCCATCATCGATGACACCGCCTCGATCTGGCACGTCCGCTACTACGTACGCCACACGACCGCCCTCCCCGCCGCCCACGTCACCGCCGTGGCCCTGCGCGACGCCGCCGACGGCCCCAGGGACCTGCGCTTCGGCGGCCAGAACGGCGCCCTGCAGTGGAACCGCGCCTCCGACGACGCCACCCTGCCCGAGCAGAGCCCCGCCGGCGTCGCCCTGTCGCGCCCGCTGCCGGTGAACACGTGGACGTGCGTCGAGTTCTCGGTCAACGGCTCCGACGGGACGATGGAGACGTGGCTCGACGGGGTGTCCGTACCCGGGCTGCGGCAGGACGGCGTGCCCACCCACGACGTGGACAGTCAGTGGCTCAACCGCACCTACCGCCCCCGCCTCACCGACCTGCGCCTCGGCTGGGAGAGCTACGGCGACGGCGCCGACACCCTCTGGTACGACGACGTCCGCGTCGCCGCGACGCGGATCGGCTGCTGAACCCCGAGCCGGACGCCCGGCGCCGGCGGGAGCCCCCCGGCGCCGGGCTGCCGAGCTGCTCAGCGGCAGCGCATCCACGAGAAGTGGTAGATCGTCTCGATGCTGCCGTCGGTGGAGTCCATCGTCAGGTAGCTGACGTCGGTCGACGTGCCCTTGGTGACCCGTAGCTCGGTGTTGATGTTGAGGTTGCGCTGCTCGCCGCAGGGCCGGAACACCTGGGACGCGATCGGGACCTCGTCCGTGGCGATCCAGTTGTCGTCCAGGGGCGCGGCGATCGCGTGGTTGGCGTAGCTGCCCACCGTCATGCCCTGGAAGTAGTAGTTCGCCCGCTGCTGGGCGGTCGCGCCGCGCTGCAGGAAGCCGTATCCCCGGTAGTCCACCTTGGCGATCGCGAAGGTGTACCCGGACGGCGCGTTGACCAGCACGTTGAGCTGGCAGTTCTTCCGGTTCTCGGTCACCGGGACGTTGGGCCCGGCCTGCGCCAGGTAGGCGCTGTAGATCGCGGTGAACGCGGAGTGGTCCGGGGAGATCGCGACGTCGGCGGTGCCCGGGGCGCAGCCCGAGCCGGCCATGGCGACCAGCTGGATGGAGATCTCCTCGGTGGGCGGCGGGTCGAAGATGATGATGCCCGCGGACGCCGGCGACGTCATGAGGACCGACGATGTCAGGAGCGCGAGGGCGACGCCGGCACGAGTCAGCAGACGTTTCATTTTTATCCCTTCGGAAGACGCACGGTGGCGGAGACAAGCTATTGACACACTTCAATGTCCGTCAATAGTTTCCGGCGCGACTGCCCGGGTTATTGAAGCCAGCGAGAAAGAGGTCGACGCGGTACGGATCCGGGTATATGCCGCCAATAAACCGAGGCGGAGCCGGGTTCGCCCGGCTTGGGACCGAATCATGAACAGCGCCTCCCCGGACCTAATTAAGATCGATAGAAATCAATGCTTGCGTCTCACCTCCGGGCGCCTCTACGGTGGTCGCGGATCTGCTGGCAGCAATTCTGGAATGACTCAAGAGTCGTCGCGAACCCCGCCCCGGAGGACTTTCATGAAGAACAGCAATGGCGTCATGGCGGCCGTGCTCGCCACGGCCCTCGCCCTCCCCCTCGGCACGCCCGCCCACGCCGCCACGGCGGCCGGCCGAGCCGCCACGGCCGCCGGCCCGGCCACGACGGCCACGGCGGACGCGGCCGCCGCGATCACCGTCGAGGTGGCCGCCGCCAGCGGCTCGGGATGCGCCCCGGGCACCGCCTCGGTCGTCAGCAACGGCGACGACACCGGCTTCCGGATCCGCTACCGCGACTTCGTCGCCGCGGCCGGCGGCGATGCCGACGTCGTCGACCGCCGCAAGAACTGCCAGCTCGGCGTGCTCGTGGGCATCCCGGCCGGCTGGACCATCGCCATCGCCTCGGCCAACTACCGCGGCCGGGCCAACCTGAGGTCCGGGGCGACCGCCCTGCAGCGCACGAGCTACTACTGGCAGGGATCGTCGGCCACCGAGCGCCAGGACGACACCTTCACCGGCCCCTACTCCGGCCTCTGGGCCACCTGGGACGTGGCGCCCGTGCTGACCTACGCCCCGTGCGGCTCCAAGAGCGTCCTCAACATCAACACCGAGCTGCGGATCACCGCGGGCTCCTCCACCGGCGTCAGCACGATGTCGATGAACACCACCGAGGGCGACGTCGACACCCTCTTCCACTTCAGCCTGGCCACCTGCTGATCGCGCGGAGTCCGGGGCCCTCCGCGCCGGCCGGAGGACCCCACGGCGGCCCGCCGCCCCGAAGACCGGCCGCCGGTCGGGTTCCGGGCCGGAGGAACGCGACATTCGTCGATATCATCGCCGCATGCGGCGCACAGTGGCGATCCTCGACGACTACCCCGGCGCGGCTTTGCGCGTGGCCGACTGGTCCGGCGTGCGGTCCGAGGCGGACATCACGGTCTTCGACCGCCACCTGTCCGAGGAGGAGGCGGCCAGGGAGCTGGCCCCGTTCGACGTGATCTGCACCATGCGGGAGCGGACCGCCTTCCCGCGTACGCTCATCGAGCGCCTGCCCCGCCTCCGCCTGCTCACCATCGTCGGCACGGGCCTGCCCAACCTCGATCTGCGGGCTGCCACCGAGCACGGGGTGCTGGTGTCGCACTCGGACTTCACCGCGCCCCGCTTCCGCCGGCCGGGCATGAGCGACGCCACCCCCGAGCTGGCGTGGGCGCTGCTGATGGCGACCGTCCGCAACCTCGCGGCCGAGGACAGGAACATCCGCGCCGGCGGCTGGCAGACCCCGGGCGCGGTCGGCACCACGCTGTCCGGCGGGACGCTGGGCCTGCTCGGCCTCGGCACGATCGGCCGGCGGATGGCCGCGTACGCCCAGGTCTTCGGCATGGACGTGCTCGCCTGGAGCGAGCACCTGACCGCCGGGGCCGCCGCCGAGGCGGGAGCCCGGCTCGTCGGCAAGGCGGAGCTGCTCGCCCGCGCCGACGTGGTCTCCGTCCACCTCGTCCTGTCCGAGCGCACCCGCGGCCTGCTCGGAGCGGCGGACCTCGCCTCGATGAAGCCGACCGCCTATCTGATCAACACCTCACGCGGCCCGATCGTCGACGAGCAGGCCCTCGTCGCCGCCCTGCGCGAGCAGCGCATCGCCGGCGCCGGCCTCGACGTCTTCGACACCGAACCGCTCCCCCCGGACCACCCGCTGCGCACCCTGCCCAACGTCACGCTGACCCCGCACATCGGCTACTCCACGCACGACCTGCTGGCCGCCTTCTACGAGGACACCGCCGAGCTGGTGACCGCCTGGCTGGCCGGCAACCCGATCCGCGTCCTGACCCACCAGCAGGCCTGAGCGGGGCCACGAAGCGGAACGGACGACCCGCCCACCTGAGCGGGGCCACAACGCGGAAACCCCACCTGTGCGGGGCCACGACGCGGAACGGGGCCGCCGGCGAACCGGCGGCCCCGAGCGGACGTGCTTGATCAGCCCAGCAGTGGCGTGTCGACCGGGCGCAGCGTCGCCCAGCCGTCGTCGCGCGCGCGGGCGGCGGCGAGCAGGCCGCCCACCGCGGCCGCGTTGGTGATCTCGCCGCGCAGGATCATCGCGAGGGCCTCGTCGAGCTCGACCCACACGATCTCGATGTCGGCTTCCTCTTCCTCGCGCGTGTGCCTTTCGGAGGAAGGCACCGGCGAGAGGTCGCGCGCCAGGTAGATCCGGATCGTCTCGGCGCTGAAGCCGGGCGAGGTGTGCAGGTCGATCAGCAGGTCCCAGCGGGCGGCCCGGAGGTCGGCCTCCTCACCCAGCTCCCGCGCGGCGCCCACCAGCGGGTCCTCGCCGGCCACGTCCCGCAGACCGGCCGGCAGCTCCCACAGGTACGCACCGACCGGGTGCCTGTACTGCTTGATCAGCACCACGCGGCCGACCTCGTCGAGGGCGACGATGCCGACGGCGTTCTTGTTGAGGACCACGTCGCGGTGGGCGGTGCCGCCGGAGGACATAGTGACCTCGTCGGTGTAGACCGAGAAGATCGGGCCCTCGTAGCGCAGCTCCCGCGACTTCGACTCGTGCCGGAACGTCATGAGGCGGGCACCGCGGCCTGGGTCAGGTCGGGGTCGGCGGCCGGCTCGACCTCGACGGGCAGCTCGTCGGCGGCCGCGTACGCGACGGCGGCCTTGACGAACGCGGTGAACAGCGGGTGCGGGCGCGTCGGGCGGCTCTTGAGCTCCGGGTGCGCCTGCGTGGCCACGAAGAACGGGTGCTCGGAGCGGTCCAGCTCGATGAACTCGACCAGGCGCCCGTCCGGGGAGGTGCCGGAGAAGCGCAGGCCCGCCTTGGCGAGCTTGTCGCGGTAGTCGTTGTTCACCTCGTAGCGGTGCCGGTGCCGCTCGCTGATCTCCGTGCTGTCGTAGGCCTCGGCGACGATCGAGCCCGGGGTCAGCGCCGCCGGGTAGGCCCCGAGGCGCATGGTGCCGCCCAGGTCGCCCTTGCCCGCGACGATGTCCTGCTGGTCGGCCATGGTGGAGATCACCGGGTAGGGCGCCTGCTCGTCGAACTCCAGCGAGTTGGCACCCGTGAGGCCGGCCAGGTTGCGGGCCGCGTCGATGGTCATGCACTGCAGGCCGAGGCACAGGCCGAGGATCGGGACCTGGTGCTCCCGGGCGTACCTGGACGTGTTGACCTTGCCCTCGATGCCCCGGATGCCGAAGCCGCCGGGGATGACGATGCCGTCGACGCCCTTGAGGGCCGCGGCGGCACCGGCCGGGGTGTCGCAGTCGTCGCTGGGGACCCAGCGCAGCTGCACCTTGGCCATGTTCGCGAAGCCGGCGGCGCGGATCGCCTCGCTGACCGACAGGTACGCGTCCGGCAGGTCGACGTACTTGCCGACCAGCGCGACGGTGATCGTGCGCCGCGGGTGGTGCACGCGCACGAGCAGGTCGTCCCACGTGGACCAGTCGACGTCACGGAACGACAGGCCGAGCCGGCGTACGACATAGGCGTCGAGACCCTCGCGGTGCAGCACCTTCGGGATGTCGTAGATGCTCGGCGCGTCGGGGCAGGCCACCACGGCCTCGGTGTCGACGTCGCAGTAGAGCGCGAGCTTGTTCTTCAGCTTGTCCGGGATCTCCCGGTCGCTGCGGCAGACCAGCGCGTCGGGCTGGATGCCGATGTTGCGCAGGGCGGCCACCGAGTGCTGGGTCGGCTTGGTCTTGAGCTCGCCCGACGGCGCCAGGTAGGGCACCAGCGACACGTGCAGGTAGAACACCCGGTCGCGGCCGATCTCGTGGCGCACCTGGCGGATGGCCTCGAGGAAGGGCAGCGACTCCATGTCGCCGACCGTGCCGCCGACCTCGGTGATGACGACGTCGGGGATGCGGCCCGACTCGTCCGGGTCGGCCATCGCGAAGATGCGCTCTTTGATCTGGTTCGTGACGTGCGGGATGACCTGCACGGTGTCGCCCAGGTACTCGCCGCGGCGCTCCTTGGCGATGACCGCCGAGTAGACCTGGCCGGTGGTGACGTTCGCCTTGCCGGACAGGTCGCGGTCGAGGAACCGCTCGTAGTGGCCGACGTCCAGGTCGGTCTCGGCGCCGTCCTCGGTGACGAACACCTCACCGTGCTGGAACGGGTTCATGGTGCCCGGGTCGACGTTGAGGTAGGGGTCGAGCTTCTGCATGACGACCCGCAACCCGCGTGCGGTCAGCAGGTTGCCGAGGCTGGAGGCGGTGAGGCCCTTGCCCAGCGAGGAGGCGACGCCTCCGGTGACGAAGATGTGCCGCGTCTCGCGCACTGTTGGTGCCAAGGCCTGCTCCCGTGGTCGGTCAGTTCGGTCTTGCAGACCGGCAACGATCTTCGGAAAAGTTCGCGCCATCCACGGGATTTCACAGTAACACCTGTTCCCAGGAAGCCACGTCGGGGCCGCTCAGGACACGGCCGGGTCACGGTCGCGGGGGATGCGCACCAGTCCCGGACCGCCGGGGCCGTCCGTCTCCCCCTCCGGGCGGGTGCGGTCCGCCGCGTGCTCCAGGACCCGCAGCGTCGTCAGCACCAGCATGGGTACGGCCACCGCGGCGGCCGCCCCGGCCACCGTGAACGCCGCCCCCTGCAGCACCCCCGCCACCAGCACCGTGACGGTGACCCCGGCCAGGCCCGCCCGCAGCGCCGGGTGCAGCCCGAAGACCCTGTTGAGCCCGCCCCACGCCGAGAACTGCGCGAAGGCGATCATCAGCGCCCCGCCCAGCGCCAGCAGCGTCAGCGGGCTGTCCAGATTGTGCGCACTGGACGTGGCGGCGCGCTGGATGGCCGGGCCGGCCGTGCCGTCGCCCAGGGCGGCGAGGAACCGGCCGACGCTGCCTCGTTCCAGCTCGGGGCGGTGCATGTCGGTCAGGGCGATCCCGGCGGTCACGACGGCCCCGGCGACGGCGGCCCACGCGAACCGCGGGAAGGTCAGCCAGCCCCCGGTGCTGATGGCGGCGGCCGCGCAGACCCCGGCGGTCACGGCCACGGCGCCGATCGGGTCGGCCCCCAGGTACGGGCTGCCCACCAGCAGCACGGTGCATCCGCCCGCGAGCACGACGAGCACCGGGCGCCACGGGCGGCGTACCCGCTGGGCCGCCCACCCCGCCACCAGCAGCGCCCCCGCGACGAGGACGCCCAGGCCGACGCTGCCGACGCCCGCGTAGCGCGAGCCCTCGATCGCCGAGTAGCCCGCGACGCCGTTGAGCTGCAGCTCGGCACCCGTGAGCAGGTCGAGGGCCACCACGCTCAGGGCCACGGCGGCGACCACGCCCAGCGGCCACAGGGTGCGCTTGTAGAGCGGCGACAGCCGGACGGCGGCCGTCCCGGCGGCGATGAGCGCGAAGGTCAGGGCGGCGAAGACGATGCCCGGCCGGCCGGTGCGCCACCACGGGATCGCGTCGGCCAGCAGCGCCGCCGGGATGCTCAGGCCCGCCGCGATCAGCACCACCTCGGTGCCGCGGACCAGCCACTTCGCGGCCGGGGTGGGCCCGGTCGGCCCGGCGTGCCGGCGCGCGCGCATCATCAGCGGCACCACGAGCAGGAAGATCAGCAGCTGCACGATCGCCAGCCCGAGGAAGAACGTTCCCGCCACGCCCAGCTGCGCCCCGGCGCGCTCGTTCGCGTCGTGCACGCCGAGCAGGGAGTCGGCCGGGGACGCCGCGCGGCCGTCGGCCACGTTCGCCGTACGCCCGGAGAAGAGGCCCTCCGGGGCCGGGCGCCCGAGCGCGGTGAGGATCGTCGGCGCCAGGTCGACCAGCTGCAGATAGCCCTGCCGTCCGGTCCCGGCCGAGGTGAGCCACCCGTTGTCCCAGCCCGGGCCCTCGGCGATCGCCACGTGCAGCCGCGCGGTGGTGTCCGTGTCGGCGATCCCGGCGATCACCATGAGCGACTGCGCGGGGCGGGCCGCCAGCACCCGGGCCAGCAGCGCGTCGGCGGCGGCCACCTGCTGCTGCCGGGCCGCCCCGGAACCGGTGATCGTGCCCAGGTCCACCATGCTCAGCGCGCACCGGCTGAACAGGGTGCCGGGGTCGGCGGGCAGCTCGGGCTGGTACTGGTCGACGCGGCCGAACGGGCGTGCCGCCGCGACGGCCGCCCCGGTGCCCACGGCCACGGTGCAGCGCACGGACTCGGCCAGGGCGCCGGGCACGGCCCCGTACGGCTGCTCCTCGGCGTTCTCCCGCACCACCCCGCCCAGCTGCGGCAGGTTCGCCCCGATGCCGTCGGGGCGCTCCAGGGTCGGGCTCATCGGCGCGCACTGCCCGGTCACCCGGTCGGGGTCCCACACGGCGAAGTTGCCGGCGCCCAGGGTCAGCCAGCCGTCGGCCGGGCACGTGGTGTGGTGCGCCGAGCGTACGGACAGCCAGCCCGCCGCCCCCTCGGTCGCCTCCCGCCACAGCGTCGGCGTGCGTTGCGGGTCGAGGTCGTCCCAGCGCAGCCCAGCAGCCGCGGCGACGATCACGTAGTCGGCGGTCTTGCCGCCCGCGCTGGTGGCCGGTCGCACGGCGAGACCGGCGAGGCTCGCCGCGGCGGTCAGGACCACCAGCAGGTACGGCAGCCAGGCGCGCGGCTTCACTGCTGCCCGGCCCGGCTGGGGGCGACCGACGCGTACGCGGCCAGCACGTCCGCGACCGTGCCCGCCTCGGTGGGCCACGTGGCGGCCCGCACCGGCCCGCGCGCGGCCAGCTCGGCCCGCCCGGAGGGGTCGGCGAGCAGCTCGCGGACGGCGGTGTCCAGCGCGTCGACGTTGCCGGGCGGGATCCACCGGGCCGCGTCGCCCGCCAGATCGGGCAGCCCGCCGACCTCGGTGGCCACCAGCGGCACCCCGGCGGCGAGCGTCTCCTGGGCGAACAGCTGCCGTGCCTCCCAGTCGCTGGTGATGACGGCGAGGTCGGCGCCGGCCAGCAGGTCGGGCACGTCGGTGCGGTGCCCGAGCAGGTGGACCGGCACGTGCAGCTCGGAGATGCGCTGCGCCAGGGGCATGTAGCTGGGCCCGGAGCCGGCGATCACGGTCACCGGCGCGGGGGTCAGGGCGCGCCACCGCGACGCCGCCTCGAGCAGTACGTCGTAGCGCTTCTGCGGGTGCAGGCGGCCCACCGACAGGATCAGCGGGGTGTCCGGCGCGAGGCGGAACTCGGCGCGTACCTTGGCCCGGCTGCGCTTGGGCCCGGCGACCTGGGGGCTGGCGACCTCGGAGAGGCGGGCCCGCTTGGCGCCCAGCGCCTCGGCCCGGGCGACCAGGTCGGCGGAGGCGCCCAGCGTCAGCGTCGCCGAGCGGGCGACGATCCGCTCGACGAGGGCGGCGGCCCCGGCGCGCAGGCCCTTGGCGAGCACTGCGTTGTGCCAGGTGACCACGAGCGGGGCGGCGGGGCGGGCGAGCGCGGTCACGAAGCCGGCGCGCAGCCCGTGCGCGTGCACCACGTCGAGCGGCTGGGCGGTGAGGGTGCGGCGCAGCGTCCGGATGGCGCCCGAGTCCTGCGGCCCCGGGCTCGCCGGGATCTCCACCGCGGTGAACTCGGCCCCCGCGGCGGTGAACCCGAACTGCTGCTCGGTGGCGGCGGGGCCGCAGACCAGCACCCGGCAGCCCGCGGCGCTCAGGCCGCGCACCAGCGACCGGACGTGCTGGCCGACTCCGCCGGTGCTCGAGCCCAGCACCAGCGCCACCGCGCCGCGCCAGGCCGCCTGCGCTGCGTCGCTCACGTACGAAACCTCCCGGAGACCTTCGAGACCAGCGGCCGCAGATCGCGGCGGGCGAGCGGGTAGACCACCGCGGCGAACACGACCGCGACCACGACTCCGCCCAGCATCCCCTGCAGCAGGCTCACGCCGATGCCCGGGGTGGGGTCCAGCGCGGCGGCGAGCCCGCGCACCACGGCCCAGCCGGCGACACCGGCCACGACCGCCGCCACGATACCCACGGCCGCCGTCCTCGGCAGCCCGCCGAGGGCACCGGGACCGGCCTTGCGGCGTACGGCCAGCGCCAGCAGCACCCCGAGCACGGTCATGCCGATCGCGTTCGCCGCGCCCAGCCCCGCCACCTGCCGCTGCTCGCTGACCAGGGCCGACAGCACCACCGCCGCGACCGCCGCCACGCCCCAGCCCGCCGCCGTGGCGCCCGCCGCCGCGACGGTCGCCCCCCGGGCGTAGAGGGCGCGCGACAGCAGGGCGAACAAGGCGTACCCGAGCAGTCCCGGGGCGAAGCCGACGATGCCGGGAGCCATGCCGGGGGCGCCGACGATGATCGCCGCGGGCCCGGCGAGCGCGGCGAGGGCGGCCGCCCCGAGACACGCCAGAAGGGTGATCGAGCGGGCGGCGTTGCTCAGCTGCGCTGCGTACGCCTGCTCGTCCCCTTGGTCCACCGCGGCAGCCAGCCGGGGGTAGACGGCGGTCGCGAGCGGCACGGCGAGCACCGCCCACGGCAGCAGGAAGACCGTCTGCGCGTACGTGTAGAGGGCGAGCGGACCCGCGACGGCCAGCGCCATCACGACCACCACCATGACCTGCTGCGATCCGACGGTGACCGCCCCGGCCCAGCCGAGCCGCAGCGCGCGCCGCCCCTCGTCGCCCGGGAAGCCGTAGGCCGGCCGCCACCGCAGCCGCAGCCGGCGCAGCGGGACGAGCAGGCACAGGGCGAGCACGACCACGCCGGCCGTCGTGCCCGCGGACAGGATCAGCTCGCCGGTGCGGCTCAGCCCTGCGAGGTCGCTGCGGGCGCCGTCGACCAGGGCATAGCTGAGGTACGCCGCCATGACCGTCACGCTGGACAGCAGCGGCGCCAGCACCGGCCACGCGAACCGGTGGTGGGCCTGGAGGACGCCGGTGAGCACGATCCCGATGCCGTAGAGGGGCAGCTGCGGCGCGAAGATGCGCAGCATCCGGGCGGCCACCTCCTGCTGCTCCGGCGGCACGTCGAAGAGCCCGGCGATCGGCCCGGCCAGCAGCGCGACCAGCACGGCCAGCGGCACCAGCAGCGTCAGCACCCAGGTGAGCAGGGCCGATGCGACGGCGCCGACGCGCTGCCGGTCCCCTTGGGCGACCGCCCCGGCCAGCAGCGGCACGACCAGCCCGGCGAGGGCGCCGCCCGCGACGAGCTCGAAGACGATGTTCGGGATGGTGTTGGCGGCGTTGTAGATGTTGGCGAGGGCGCCGTCGCCGACCGTGCGCGCGACGACGAACGTGCGCCCGAACCCGGCCAGCCGCGCCAGAACCGTCAGCCCGGTGATGAGCGCGGCGGCCCCGGCCACCCCGGCTGCCGCCGTCCGGTTTGTCCCGGCCGATGGGGCTTCCCCGGCGGGCGTCGGTGCGGGCGTCGTCACGGGGCCGGGCGGCGGCCCAGCGCGTCGGCGGCGCGCAACCACGGCGTGTCCTGGATGACCTTGGTGAAGCTGACCTTCTCGCTGGCCGCGGTGAGCCCGGCGAGCACGGTCAGCGCGACCGCCCGCCCCGCCGGTCCGGTCTTCGCGGCGAGCGCCACGCCCAGCAGCGCGCCGAGCGCGTTCGCCCCGGCGTCCCCGAGCATGATCTCCTCGCCCAGGTCGGCCTTGACGAGTCCCGCCCCGGCGCCCAGCGTCCCGGCGGTCAGCGCGCCGCCGCGGCCGGCCACGAGGGGCGTACCGATGATCGTGGCCGCCTTGATCGCCCGCCCGGGCCGCAGGTCGAGCAGGTTGAGCAGGTTCGCGGTGCCGGCGATGACCCCGGCCCCGAGCAGCACGTCCGCGGTCCTGCGCAGCCCGCCCGCATCCTGCCGGCGCCGGTGCCCGCGGACGCCACGGTCCCCCGCCAGCAGCGCCGACGCCACCAGGCTCGCGGCACCCACCCCGGCAATCTTGACGAGCCCGCTGGTGACCCGCCCCTCGCGCAGCGCCCCGAGATGCCCCCGGAAGCCCTTGGCCGCCTTCTGCTCGGGCCTGTTGCCGGCGATGTCGTCGTAGAACCCGACCGCCCCGGACGCGACACCCGCCGTCACCACGGCAGCCGCCGCGGCGAGACTCGGCGCGCCCGCCGCCGCCCCGATCGTGGCCCCGGCCGCCATCGCGGGGCCGCCCGCGAGCGTCACCGTGCGCCCGTGGAAATTCGTCCGCCGCAGCTGCGCGGCCCGCGGATCCGCCCGCACCCAGCCCAGCGCGGCCCGAGCGGCCAGCGCACCCAGCCCGGACGACGTCACCCTGCCGGCCATGCGCCCACCCCTCACTCGGGCCACCCCCACGGCGACCGACCGCCGAGTCTAGGCGGTCCGCGCCGGTGCGCCCCGCGCGGCGTGCCCACCGATCTGAAAGAGCCTTGCAGGTTTTCCACCCGCCGTCCTAGGATCTGAAAGAGTCTTTCAGATCGGAGTGCCGCCGTGCAGGAACGCCGCCCCCAGCTCACCGACCCGGCCGTCGTCGACGCGCTGGCCCACCCGGTCCGCCTCGACGTGCTCGGCTATCTCATGGCGTCGGGGCCCGCCACGGCGTCGGCGTGCGCGCGAGCCGTCGGGGACACGCCGTCGAACTGCAGCTATCACCTGCGGGTGCTCGCCGCGCACGGGCTCGTCGAGCCGGACGACTCCGGCGACGGCCGGTCCCGGCCGTGGCGCGCCACCCTCACCGGCTTCACCGTCGGCGCCGGGGAGGGCGCCACCCGCGTCGTCACCGCCGCCGTGGAGCTGGACCACCACCTCGCCCGCGAATACCTGCGCCGCCAGCCGGCCCTGCCCGAGCGCTGGCGCGACGTGGACTCGCACGCGAGCCTGGGTCTCACCCTGGCGCCGGACGAGCTCGCCGACGTGCTGCGCCGCATCGACGCCGTGGTGCGGCCCTACCTCGCGGCCACCCGCACCGACGCGCCCGCGGAGGCCGAGCACGTCCACCTCTCGCTCATGGCCTTCCCCCGGCCGGGATTCGGGCCGGCGTGACCGCCCTGGCGCCGCCGCGGGCCGGCTCGGCGCTGGCGGTGCCCGCCTTCCGCCGGTTGTGGATCGCCGGGCTGGTGTCCAACGCCGGCGACTGGCTCCTCTTCATCGCCCTGCCGCTGGTCGTCCTCGATCTCACCGGATCGGCGCTGGGCACCTCGGTCGCGTTCCTGCTGGAGCTGGCGCCGCCCGTCCTGCTCGCCCCGATCGCGGGCCGCCTCGCCGACCGGCTCCCGCGCCGGCGCGTCATGCTCGTCGCGATCCTCGCCCAGGCCGGCTCGCTGCTGCCGCTGCTCGCGGTGCACGACCGGGCCGGCCTGCCGCTGCTCTACGGCGTGATCGTGGCGCACGCGACCTTCGCCGCGTTCTTCGAGCCCGCCAAGAACGCGATGCTGCCGGAGCTGGTCGGCCCCGGCCGGGCCGTCTCCGCGAACGCTCTCGTCGGGCTGAACAACGACCTTGGCCGCATCGTGGGCGGCCCGCTCGGCGGCGTGCTGCTCGCCGTGGCCGGACTGGGCGGCGTCGTGCTGGTGGACATCGGCACGTACGTGGTCGCCGCCGCCCTCGTCGCCACCCTGCCCCGGGCGGACGGCGGCCGGGCGCCGGACCGGGCCGGGGCGTCCCGCGGCGGCCTGCTCGGCGTGCTGGCCGATCCGGCGAGCCGCGCCCCGGTCGTGGTGGCCTTCGCCGCGTCCGTCGCGCAGGGTCTGTTCGTGCTGCTGTTCGTCTTCTTCGTCACCGAGGTGCTCGGCGGTGCCGCGGCGGACGTGGGCGTGCTGCGCGGCGTGCAGGCCATCGGGGCGATCGCCGCCGGCGTCGTCCTGGGCCTGCTCGGCGCCCGCCTGAACATCCTGCGGCTGACCATCGCGGGCAGCATGACCTTCACCCTGCTCACCGCGCTGACGTGGAACCTGTCGTTCGTCACGCACACCGTGGCGATCTACGGCGTCCTCTTCGCCGTCATGGGCGCGCCGGGCGTGCTCATGGGCGCCGGGCTGACCAGCCTGCTGCAACGGGCCTCGGACGACGACCGGCGCGGCAGCGCCTTCGCGGCCTTCGGGCTCGCCCAGGCCGCCGGGCAAGCCCTGGGCCTGCTCGCCGCCGGCGCCCTGCAGGACACAGCGGGCACCCTGCCGCTGCTCGAGGTGCAGGCCGGCACGTACGCCGTAGCCGCCCTGCTCGCGCTGATCCTGCTGCGCGCGAACGCCCGGGTCAGCCGGCCGTCTTAGGAATCTTGGAGGTCGCGCCGGCGGACATGCCGTACTGGCCGACCTTGCCAGCGACGACGCGCTCGATGACCGTCAGGGCGGTCGCCAGCTGGCCCTGGGCGGTGCTGGCGTTGTCGACCGTGGCGATCCGCTTGACCAGGGTGGGGTCGTTGCGGATCTCGGAGACCAGGTTGCCGTCGCCGATGCCGTTGCCCGCCACGACGACCGGGTGGCTGGTGGAGAACTGGTCGGTGAGGGTGACGGCGTTCTGGTTCTTCTTGGCGGCGTCCTGGTCGATCGGCGGCAGGCCGGAGACGATGACGGCCGCGTCGGCGGCGCCGGCAATGTCGTCGGAGACCGAGATGTAGCCCGGCTCGGTGTAGGCGGTCAGCACCGCGGTCAGGTCGGCCTCGGTCACCGCCACCGGCTTGGTCAGCAGCGCGACGGCCAGCAGCGCGCTGGAGGTCTCCACGCCGTCGCTGTTGAGCGGCAGCCCGTCGACCGGCACCGTGGGCTGCGACGCCTTCTCGGCCAGCTCGAGCAGCTCGTAGACGTTGGCCGGGTCGAAGAACTTGTCCTCGATCGTGACCTGGCCGGTGACGGTGGCGCCGGCGACCTTGAGCATCGCGGTGACGCCCTCGGTGTAGTCCTTGCCGCTGGGCAGCGTGACGACCGCGATGCGCCGGCCGGTCAGCTTGCCGTTGAGCAGCGCCGGGGACAGCTCGGTGACGAAGTCCTGGCTGCTGTTGAGCTCGTCGCGGTACTGGTTCGCCTGCTCGCGGTAGTTGCTGTTGTCCTTGCTCAGCGCGTCGACCCGGTCCTTGAGGGTGTCGGCCACCGGGCCGTTGAGCGCGGCGGTGCCGACCACCAGACCGATGGCGAGGGCGAGGAAGACCGCGGTGAGCGACACCACGTGGTACCGGAAGTTGATCACGCCAATGCCTCTTGGTCCGAATCGCGGGTCAGAAGAGCTGTCCTAACTGGAAGACCAGATTGTCCCACCACTCGGACACCACGGAGAGATAGGCCCGGCCGATGGTCGAGACGGCCACCGCGGAGGCCAGCGCCGCGATCGCCGAGAGCACGAGCAGGACCAGCGAGGACCCGGAGATGTTCTGCTTGTAGAGCCGGCTCACGCCCTTGGCGTCGACCAGCTTGCCGCCGACCTTGAGCCGGGTGAGGAAGGTCGAGGCCATGCCGCCGCGGCCCTTGTCGAGGAACTCGACGAGGTTGGCGTGGGTGCCCACGGCCACGATCATCGAGGCGCCCTTGTCGTCGGCCAGCAGCATCGCGAGGTCCTCGCTGGTGGCCGCGGCCGGGAAGGTGGTCGCCTTGACGCCGAGCCCGTGCACCCGGCTCAGGCCCGGGGCGCGCCCGTCGGGATAGGCGTGCACGATCACCTCGGCGCCGCAGCGCAGCACGTCGTCGGTGACCGAGTCCATGTCCCCGATGATCATGTCCGGGGTGTAGCCGGACTCCACGAGCGCGTCCGCGCCGCCGTCCACGCCGATGAGCACCGGCTTGAACTCGCGGATGTAGGGGCGCAGCACGTCGAGGTCGGCCTTGTAGTCGTAGCCGCGCACGACGATCAGCGCGTGCCGGCCGGCGATGCGCGTCGCGACGTCGGGCACGCCCACGCCGTCGAGCAGCAGGTCGCGCTCCTGCTTGAGGTACTCCATGGTGTTCGCGGCGAACGCCTCGAGCTGCACCGACAGGCCCTCGCGGGCGTCGGCCATGGCCTGGGCGACGCTCTCGGCGTCCTGCCGGATGCCCGTGGCCACCGGCTCGCCGTCGAGCAGCACGGTGTCGTTGTCGATGCTGACCAGGGCGCCCTCGCTGAGGCCGTCGAAGACCTCCTCGCCGAGGTCGTCGATCAGCACGATGCCGGCCTGGATCAGCACCTCGGGGCCGAGGTTGGGATAGCGCCCGGAGATCGAGGGCTTGGCGTTGAGCACCGCCGCGACGCCGACCGCCACCAGCGAGTCGGCGGCCACCCGGTCGATGTCGACGTGGTCGATGACGGCGATGTCACCCGGCCGCAAGCGCCCGACCAGCCGCTTGGTGCGGCGGTCGAGGCGGGCGGTGCCGGACAGGGCCCCCGGTTCGGCGGTGCGGGTCCGGCGCAAGGTGGGAAGTCGCATCCCGGCCATCCTGACACGCCGGGTCGAGCGACCGGCACGCGACATGCACAAAGTGACCCCCGAAAGGGGCAAATCCCGTGAATGCCCCACTGTCCCCGCGACGGGGGTGACTGTGCGTCAGCCCCGCTTCTCCCTGTCCGCGACGGCGAGCAGCTCCTCGGCGTGCGCGATGCCCAGATCCGAGTCGGGCAGGCCGGCCAGCATGCGCGCCAGCTCCCGGGCCCGGTCCGTCTCCTCCACGATCTTCACCCCGCTGGTGGTGATCGCGCCACCGGTGTCCTTGGCGACGACCAGGTGCCGGTCGGCGAACGCCGCCACCTGCGGCAGGTGCGTCACGACCAGCACCTGGTGGGTGCGCGCGAGCCGGGCCAGCCGCCGCCCGATCTCCACCGCCGCCTGGCCGCCCACGCCGGCGTCCACCTCGTCGAAGACCAGCGTCGGAGGCCCGCCGGCGCCGGCGAAGACCACCTCGATGGCCAGCATGACCCGGGACAGCTCGCCGCCGGACGCGCCCTTCTGCAGCGGCAGCGCCGGGGCGCCGGGGTGCGCGATCAGCCGGATCTCGATCTCGTCGGCCCCGTCGGGGCCCACCGCCAGCTCGTCGATCGCCGGCTCGTCGCGGCCCGCCGTGCGCGGCAGCACCACGATCTCCACCCGCGCGTGCGGCATCGCCAGCCCGGCCAGCTCGACGCTCACCTCGTCGCCGAACCGGCCCGCCGCCTCGGTGCGCGCCGCGGTCAGCCGCCCGGCCAGCTCGGCGACCTGCGCCGCCAGCCGCAGCCGCTCCTTGTCGAGCTCCTCGAGCAGCTCGTCGGAGGTGTCCAGCGCCGCCAGCCGGGTGCGGGCGTGCTCGGCCCAGGCGATGACGCCCTCGACGTCGTCCGCGTACTTCCGCGTGAGGGCCCGCAGCGCCGCCCGCCGCTCGTAGATCGCCTCCAGCCGCGCCGGGTCCGCGTCGAGCGCGCTCAGATAGGCCGACAGCTCCGAGGCCACGTCGCCGACCAGGGTGGCGGCCTCCTCCACGCGGGCGGCCAGCTCGCCGAGCGCCGGGTCCACGCCGGCCTGCGCCTCGAGGGTGCGGCGCGCGGTGCCGATCAGCCCGGTCGCGTCGGGGGTCTCGTCGGTGGCCTCGACCCCGCCCGCGAGGGCCTGGGCCGCCAGGGCCGCCGCCGTGCGCAGCCCCTCGGCGTGCTCCAGGCGCTGCACCTCGGCCTTGAGGTCGTCGTCCTCGCCGGGCTGCGGGTCCACCCGGCTGATCTCGTCGAGGCCGAGCTTGAGCAGGTCGGCCTCCTGGCTGCGCTCGCGGGCGTTGCGGCGCCGGTCGGCCAGGTCGTCCACCACGGCCCGCCACTGCGTGTAGGCCTGCCGGTAGCTCTCCAGCAGCTTCTCGTGCTCCGGCCCCGCGTAGCGGTCCAGCTGGGAGCGCTGCTCGGCCGGGCGCAGGATGCGCAGCTGGTCCTGCTGGCCGTGCACGGCCACCAGGTGCTCGCCGACCTCGCTGAGCATCGCGACCGGCATGCTGCGCCCGCCGACGTGCGCCCGCGAGCGGCCCTCGATGGTCACCGTGCGGCTGAGCAGCACGGACCCGTCGTCGTCGAGCTCACCGCCGGCGTCGCTGATGCGCGTCTGCAGCGAGTCGGCGCCGTCGAGCGTCAGCCGGCCCTCGACCATCGCGCGGCCCGGGTCGGAGCGCACCCGCCCGGCGTCGGCCCGGCCGCCGAACAGCAGGCCCAGCCCGGTCACCACCATCGTCTTGCCCGCGCCGGTCTCGCCGGTGATCGCGTTCATGCCCGCGGTGAGCCGCAGCGTCGTGTCGTCGATGACGCCGAGCCCGGTGATGCGAAGTTCCTCCAGCACAGGCAGACAGTATCGGTGCGGACCGACAATTGCCCACCGCGGGCCGGTGCCCGATCAAGATCAAAATTCAAGGTCAACGGCGGATGTCGTAGCGGGGTGGTGGGTACAGACCGCCGCTCACGCCGAGGACCCGGCGCGGCTTCGCTGGCCGCTGACGCGTCCAGAGCGCGAAGCCCCACCGGGTGACCTGCGTGAATGGTGGCGCCCGGAAACCCGCGCGCCGGTCGCGCGCCGTCGTGGTCACCGTCACCGCCGCGCAGGTCAGACAACGATCGGCGGTCGCCCGTGCGCGCGGCGACCACTGTGGGCAGCCGAGGAACTACCTGCGGTTGCCGCGCCAGCCCTCGACGGGGAGGTGGAACTTGGCGACCAGGGTGTCGGTGAACGGCCGCGGGGCGAGCCTGACCAGGCGGACGGGCAGGTCTCCGCGCTGGACGGTGACCTGGGCGCCCGGCGGCAGGTCCCAGGAGCGGCGGCCGTCGCAGCACATGGTGGCAAAAGACGTGTAAGGATCCACGGTCAGCACGAAGGTCGAGGTCGGCGCGGTCACGATCGGCTTGCTGAACAGGGCGTGCGCGCTGATCGGGACCAGCAGCAGCGCCTCGACCCCGGGCCAGACGACCGGGCCGCCGGCCGAGAACGCATACGCCGTGGAGCCCGTCGGTGTGGCGCACACGACACCGTCGCAGCCGTAGCGCGACAGCGGCCGGCCGTCGACGTCGACGAGCAGCTCGAGCATCTGGGCGCGCTGGCCCTTCTCGACGCTGACCTCGTTGAGCGCCCACGACTCGGCGATGAGGCGCCCGTCGTACTCCGCGCGCACGTCGAGGGTGAGCCGCTCGTCCACCGTGTAGTCGCCGGCGACGATGTCCTTCACGGTCTGGTCGATGGTGTGCAGCTCGACCTCGGCGAGGAAGCCCACCTTGCCCAGGTTGATGCCGAGCAGCGGGGCCTTGACCGGGCGGGCCAGCTCGGCCGCGCGCAGGAACGTGCCGTCGCCGCCGAGCGCGAAGACGATCTCCACGCCCTCGGCCGCCTCGGGACCCTCCACCGGGGTCACGCCCGGCGGCAGCTCGAGATCGTCGACCTCCTCGGCGACGACCCGCACCTCGAACCCGTTGGCGACCAGATCCTGGGCGACCGTCTGCGCGTGCTGCGTGCTCTGCCTGCGGCCGGTGTGCGTCACCAGCAACGCGGACCGGCTCATCGGACGTCCTCCAGGGCCAGCAGTGCCAAGCGCGTCACACGTCCTCCAAGGGGGGCGAAACCGGCGTCGGTGCCGGTGCGCCAGAAGCTACCTCGCCCGACGGCCCGGCGGCGACCACCGCGTGCACGCGGGCAGCGTCGACCGCCGGCGCGTCCCGGCGGAACCACAGGAAGAACTCCACGTTGCCACTGGGCCCCGGCAGCGGCGACGCCGCGACCGCCGCCACGCCCAGGCCCAGCGAGGCCCCGGTCGCCGCCACGTCGAGCACCGCCGAAGCCCGCAACTCCGGGTCGCGGACCACGCCCCCGGCGCCGACCCGCTCCTTGCCGACCTCGAACTGCGGCTTGACCATCAGGGCCAGGTCCCCGTCCGGCGCCGTGCACGCGGCCAGCGCGGGCAGTACGAGCCGCAGGGAGATGAAGGACAGGTCGGCCACGGTCAGGTCCACCGCGCCCTCGAGCATGTCGGGCGTGAGCGTCCGGACGTTGGTGCGCTCCATGACGACGACGCGGCCGTTCGTCCGGATCGGCCATGCCAGCTGCCCGTACCCGACGTCCACCGCGTAGACCTTCGCCGCGCCCGCGCGCAGCAGCACGTCCGTGAACCCGCCTGTGGAGGCGCCCGCGTCGAGGCAGCGCCGCCCGCGCACGCCCAGCTGCGGGAAGCGCTCCAGGGCGCCGGCGAGCTTGTGGGCGCCGCGGGAGACGTACTCGTCGGCCGGGTCCTCGCCGGTGACCACCACCGGGTCGGCCGGGTCGATCATCGTGGCGACCTTGGCCGCCACGCTCCCGCGCACCTGCACCCGCCCGGCGGCCACCAGCGCCGCCGCCTGCTCCCGGGACCGGGCCAGCTTGCGGCGCACCAGCTCCGCATCCAGTCGCGCCCGCCGGGCCATCAGAGAACCTTTTCCGAGGTACGCACGATCACCGGTCGATGCTAGCCAGCGTCTCCTGCAGCACCTGGTGCGCGGCCTCGTACTCGGCGATCTGCTCGCCCGGCGCCAGCGTGGCCGCGTTGGCCAGCGACTGCAGCACCGCGTCGACGGCCGGGTGCCCGGTCGACTCGGAACCGTCCAGGATCCCCGGCGTCACCTCGGCCCGCTCCGGCGCCGCGGGCCGCACCCCGGGCGGCGGCGCCGGCCGGAACCCGCCCGGCTGCGGCGCGGGACGGAACCCACCGGACTGCGGCTCGGGACGGAACCCCCCGGGCTGCGGTCCGGGGCGGGCACCGCCGGGCGGCGGACCCGGCCGGAAGCCGCCGGCGGGCGGACCGGGTCGCGGCCCGGGCTGCGGATACGTCACAGCGTCCCCTCCGGGAGGTCGAGCGGCGGCACGGCCTTCTTGGCCACCCGCTTGGCGGGCGCCTTCTTCGCGGGCGTCGCACCGGATGCCTTGGCAGCCTTCGTGGCCTTCGCAGGCACGGCCTTCGCCGGCGCCACGTCCGCCGGCGTCTCACCGACCGGCGTGGCGCCGGCCCGCGTCCCACCGACCGGCGTCACGTCCGGGATCGGCGCGATCGACGGAGGCAGCGCCGCCGACTTCACCGCCTTCTTCGCCACGGCCTTCTTCGCGACCGCCTTGGTCGCGGGAGCCATCGTCCCGGGAGCCTTCTTCGCGGGAGCCATCGTCCCGGGAGCCTTCTTCGCTGGAGCCTTCTTCGCGGGAGCCTTCGTCGCGGAAGCCGCGGAAGCCGCCGGAGCCGCGCCCGAAGTCGCGGCCTCGTCCTGACCCACCGGCGCGATCCTGGCCTTGCGCGCGGGCGGCACCACCTTCGCGGGCCCCGGCGCGGCGATCGTCACGTCCCCGCCCGACTGCGCCTCCGCCAGCTCGCGCTCCAGGTCCTTGACCCGCGTCGTGAGGTCGGCGACCTCCTCGGCGGTGGCCAGCCCGACCCGCCCGAGCGCCCGGTCCACCTCATAGCGAACCAGATTGGTCAGCGCCTCCCGGTTGGACGCGCTCGCGGTCACCAGGTCCTCGACGAGGCCCTGCAGCTGCCCGGCGGTCGCGCCGCCCTTGGAGAGCAGCTCCCCGGCCACCTTCTGGGCCCGTTTGCGCGGCACCTCGGTCAGCCCGAGCGCCATTTCCAGATACGCCCGCCATGCGTTCTGCATCGTCCGCTCCCCATCCAGTCGTCGCGGCCGGTCACCCGCGCGCGAACACGCTGCCGCTGGTGCCACGCTACCGGGCTTACCCCGCCCCGCAGCCGGGTACCGTCCCAGACGCAACCGGGTGTCGCGGAACCGGCCGCGCCCGGGCGACGACGAAAGGGCTCCCATGGCCACCGTGGAGGAATGCCGTCAGGCGCTGGAGAAGCTCGCCGCGCGGCTGGACCGCAACGCCGAGACGCGCGGCAAGCTCGACCTGGACCGCACCCTGGCCTGCCGGGTGCCCGACCTGGAGACCGCCTTCCACGGCCGGCTCGAGGGCGGCCGCCTGGTCGACATCGCCGACGGCGACGACCCCAAGGCCAAGATCGCCCTGACCGCCGCCAGCGACGACCTGGTCGCGCTGACCGCCGGGCGCCTCGACGTCACCAGGGCGATCACCACCGGCCAGGTGAAGGTGAAAGCCAATCCGTTCGATCTGCTGAAGCTGCGCAAGCTGCTCTGAGAATCGCTCGCGAACGACATAGGGCCGAGCGTCGGAAACGATTCCGGCCGACCCGCTTAATCCGTCCGGGAAGGGTCACTCTTCCGAGGATCCGTTTGTCCGTACGGCCATTTACCGTCCGCCTCCGCTGTGCATAGCTTGTGATTTCCCCCCTTTTTGCTCACAAGCCGTGCATCGCGGAGGTGTCGGCACATCGTCACGCGCCTGCTGACCGGGCCCGCCCTCGGCAGCCTCCTGGTCCTCGCCGCCCTGCTGCTCGCCGCCACCACGGCGGCCCGGGCGGCGGGGCGCCCCCTCGTGCCGCTGCGCGGACCGGTCACCGCACTGTGGCTGCCGCACCTGCTGCTGGCCGTCCCGTTCGTGGCCGCCGGGGCCCCGTACGCCGTCTGGGTCCTGCCCGTCACCACCGCCGTCGTCGCGCTGAGCCTGACCGCGCTGCGCCACACCGCCGTCACCCACCGGCCGACCCGCGCCTACGGCGTGCCGGGCCCGGTCCTCGCCGTGCTGATCACGGGCACCGTCCTGCTGCACCTGGGCGCGCTCCTCGCCGTACGCCTGGTGGTCCTGCCGGACCCGCACGCCCCCTTCGCTGCGGCCTTCGGCGGTGACGCCCTCGGGGCCGCGTGGTCCGCGCTGATCCAGCCGGCCCTCGGCATCGCCCTGGTCGTCGTCCTCCTGACCACCAGGAGAAGGACCACCACGAACCCGGCCACCAGGAAGCTGCCCGGAGCAAAGGCCGCCGCCTGGGCCGCCCACGGCGAGCACCTCGAACGCATCCACTCCGCTCGCCTCACCCTGCTGCTGCTCGCCGCGGTGGCCCTGCCGTTCCTGCTGCCCCTGGCCGGCGGCGGCAGCCCCGCGCTCACCCTCGGCCCGGTCGCCACCCCCGAGTACGGCAAGCTGGTCCTGCTCGCCGCCCTGGCCTTCGTGGTGGCCCGCGACGCGTTCCGGTTCCGCTCGGTCAGCTTCTCCGCGACCGTCCACACGCTGCGGCAGACCACCGGCGGCGGCACCTGGTCGAGGCTGCGCGCGCTGTACCGGGCGTGGCGCTTCGCGGGGCTGCCGCTCGCCCTGTTCGCGGTCGTCGCGGTCACCGCCGCCCTGCGCCGGGACTTCGGCACGCTGGTGCCCGCCGCGCTGCTCACCGCCGGGGTCACCTGGGCGGCCACCCGCCGCAACACCGAGCTGGACGCCCGCGGCGAGGGGCGGGCCGGATTCACGCTGCGGCTGCTGCACGCGTACCGGCTCTTCATGCTTGTCGCCGTCGCCGGGATCGTCGCCGGGGCCGCCCTGTTCACCACCGACTACGTGGGCGAGCGCGGGCGGGTGTGGAACGACCCGTGGGCGTACCGCTGGGACGCGGCGTGCGCGCCGGTGGCCGTACCGGCGAATCTGCCCGTCCCCGACGGGTGGGTGGCGTGCCGCCGCGCCCTGGCCGCCGACGTGGAGAGCGAGCGCTCGCAGGTCGCGCGCTCCCTCGCCGCCCTGGCCGACGGCGGTCTGTGGGGCCGCGGGCTCGCCGACACCGCCTCCGCCGCGGTCACCGCCGGGCCGACCGACTTCGTCCTCGCCGTGCTCTGGAACAAGCTAGGCGGCCTCGTCGTCGCCGCCACCGGCCTGCTCGTCGCCCTGCTCGCCGCCGCGCTGGCCCGCGCCGGGTCGCCGCCGCCCGCGCCGGAGAGCCCGACGGTCCTCGGCCTCTTCGCCGCGGGGCTCGGCACGATGCTCGCCGGGCAGTTCCTCGTGGTGCTGGCCGCCACGGCCGGAATCGTGCCGCACACCGGCATCCCCGCGCCGCTGCTCTCGCGCGGCAGCCAGTCCACCCTCGCGCTGGCCCTCGGCGTGATCCTGGTCGTGGCCTGCGCCCGTGCCGCGCAGCGCGACACCCCGCACACCCCCGAGCCCGAGGTACGCCCCCGCACCGCCACCCTGCCCCTGATGCTCGTGCTGGCCGTCGTCGCCGGGGCCGTCCTGCGCCCCTACCCGGCGCCGCGCCTCGGCAGTCTGCGCGCCCCGGTCTCGTACGGCGAGCAGCGCCCGGTGTGCGCCGGACGTACCGCCGACACCGCCGGGCTCACCTCCCCGCCGCCCGACCCGGAAGCCTGCTCCACGGACCTGATCGCGCTCAACCGCACCCGCGTCGAGCTGCGCCTGCGCGGGCGCCCCGGCTTCGAGCTGGTCCGCGCCGACGGCACCTGGCGTCCCGCCCCCGGCGCCCGGTTGCGGGGGCTGACCGCCGACGACCTGACGGGCCTCGTCCGGACCGGCGCCGGACCCGCCGGGATCCTCGAGCGCTCCCACCCGGCGGTCCTGCACGGCAGCGCCGGCACCACGCTGAGCCGGCGCCTGCTGCCCGTCCCCGCGGGCGGCTGGACCGACGGCGTGCTCGACGTGACCCTCGACCCACGGCTGCAGCACCTCGCCGCGACCGCCCTGCGCGGCACCTCCGGCCGGGCCGCGGTCGTGGTGCTGGACGCGTCCTCCGGTGACGTGCTCGCCGCGGCGGGCGCCGACCGGGCCCCGGCCGTGCCGCAGCGCCGCGACGACGAGCGCGCGGACGACTTCGGCCGCCGGCACTTCCGCTACGTCCGGCCGCACCGCCACGACGACCTCGACGACCCCGGCTGCCCGCGCCGGTCCCGGGACAGCAGCGCGCCCGGCGACTGCTGGCGCTGGTCGCTGACCCGGCCCGGGCCGCAGGCCCCACGCGGGCTCACCAACGACGCTCTGGGCCGCCGCTTCCCGCTGCGGAGCGCCCCCGAGGGCATCGACTGGTCCTGCCGGGAACCCGACCCGGCGACGGCCGGACGGCTGGCCGGCACCAAGGGACCCTGCCGCGCCGGCGGCGTCGGCTGGGCCACCCCGCTGACCGTGGCCGCCGCCGTCGCCGGTCGCGGCACTGTCCACCCGCGCCTGGTCACGGCCGTCACCGACCCGGCCACCCGGGCCCGGCACGTCACCCCGGCCCGGCCCGCCGGGCAGCCCGCCGCCGGCACACGCACCTGGACCGGCGGCTCCGGCCGGGTGAGCTGGCGGGCCGGGCGCGACGGGCCGATCGCGTACGCGGTGGTGGCCGAGGCCGGCCCGGCCCGCGTGCGCGAGCTGACCGCGACCATCCTCGAAGCGATCGGAGAGAGCACGTGAGCGAACCGGATCCGCGCTTCGAGCGGCGCGTCCTCGACGCCTTCCGGACCGAGGTGGACCGCTACTGCGTGACCGCCAACGCGGCCGGCCTGCACGCGGCGCGGCTGCGGGTGCACGTCACCGTGGCGACGTGGCCGTCGCTGCGTACCGACCTGCGGCGCCGGATCTTCCAGACGCTGGTGCGCAACCTCGACGCGCAGCTGCCCGCCGCGCGCGCCGAGAACGTGGTCTTCCACGACGACGCCGGCCTGCCCGAGCCGGGCCACCAGTTCACCTTCCGCCCGCCGGCGGTCCCGGTCCAGGCCCGTCCCGTC
>NZ_JAUQWH010000053.1 GCF_030757795.1 Actinoplanes oryzae | reverse complement strand
CCCCGCGGCTGTGGCGCCGCGCCCTCACGGTTGCCCTGGCCGGCCTGCGCCATGCCGACCTGTCCGGCGACCCGCCGGACGAGACGGTCATCGACCGCCTCTACAACGACGACAAGAACTGAAGGTGCCGCCCGTCATGACCCTGCCCGACGCCCTGCTCGACGTCCTGCGCGCCAAGGCGATCTGCTTCGTCACCACCCTCATGCCCGACGGCTCGCCGCAGATCTCGCAGACCTGGGCCGGCACCGACGGCGAGCACGTGCTCATCAACACCGTCGAGACCCACCAGAAGACCCGCAACGTCCAGCGCGACCCGCGCGTCGCCCTCGGCATCGCCGACCCCGCGGCGCCGTCGCGCTACTGGGCGCTGCGCGGCTCCGTGGTGGACGCCACCACGGACGGCGCCCGGGAGAGCATCGACGAGCTGTCGCAGAAGTACCTCGGCCGGCCGTACCCGGGCTTCGGCGGCGCCCAGGAGCAGCGCGTCCTGCTCACCGTCAAGGTCGACAGGGTGCACACGCCCTGAGCGCTCAGCGCGCGACCTTCTTGATCTTTGACTTGAGGGCCCGCCGGGCCAGCGGACCGAGCTCGTCGACGACCTCGACCAGCACCGCGAGCTGGTCGAGGGAGGCCAGCGCCCGGTCGGCGCCCTCGGGGTTGACGCCCTCGTAGAGCTCCACCCCGATGAACGCCGCCGCCACCGCCCGGGCCAGGCCCGGGAGGTCGGCGATCTCGGCCACCGGGGAGTCGGCCAGGAGCCGGTCGAGCACCTTCTCGATCTCGTCGACCCACAGCTGGATGGCCTCGGCGGTCGTGTCCGCGATCCGGCCGCCGTGCTGGCCGGCGGCGAGCATCTGCGCCAGCACCGACACGTTGCCCGCCTTCAGCTCGGCGGCGTGCAGGTCGCGGCCGACCTGCAGCAGCTCGCGCAGGGAGGAGACCGCCTCGAAGCGCTCGGCGTACGCGGCGACGCGGGCCCGGGTGGCCTCCCGGCACGCCGTGGCGAGCAGCACGTCCAGCGACCCGTAGTGGTAGAAGACCAGGGCCTGGTTCACCCCGGCGGCGGCGGCGATGCTGCGGGCGGAGACACCGGTGATGCCCTGCGCGCCGAGCACGGTGAGCGTGCCGTCGAGCAGGCGTTGCTTGGTGTCGGTCATGTCTCTCCTCAGATCGCCGGAAGATCATCTTGCCCGTCCGGGCGACAACCATTCCCGCGGGTTCGCGAGGGTGGCTTGCCACGACCAGGCTGTCCTCAGCCGTGCCGGAGCCATTTCCAGCCCCCCGGGGCCAGGTCGGCCCCGGGGCTTGTGACCTATCGGGAGGACGGCGACGGGGACACCGAGGCCGACGGCGTGGCGGCGGGCGCGGCCTCGACCCCCGGCGGCAGCACACATCGGATCGTCGCGCGGAGGACGTCGGTCCGGCCGTCCGCGAACCGCTCCCGCTCGACCGGGGTCACCCCGAGCGACGCCAGCGGCTGCGGTGCGATGATGCCTCCGGGCGCGAGCCGCACCAGCTCGATCGCGCACTGCGCGTTGCGATAGGGCAGCCCGCCTTCCTCGAACAGCACCTCGTCGACCGGGGCCGGCGCGCTCGTGCTCGCGCTCCTGCTGGCGCCCGCGCTCCTGCTGGCGCTCGTGCTCGTGCTCGTGCTCGTGAGCCTGCTCGCGCTCGCGCCGCCGGACGGGCGAGGGTGTCCCGGGGGAGGGGGAGTCCGCCCGAGCGGCCGCCTCGACGGAGGCACGGAAGCCGGTGTGGACAGCGCCGGCACCGGCGGCTGCTCCCCGTCGCCGGGCACGAACAGCCCCGCGACAGGGTTCTTGCTGCGCCCGACGAAGTACAACTCCCGGACGCCGTCGCCCGCGATCGTCGCCGGCTTGCGATAGCCGTCGATCCGCACCTCCGCGGCGAAGTCGGCCGTCAACCGGTCGGAACCCACGACGCCCGCGCCGCACCCTCCGGCCAGCGCCACCACCGCCACGCCCACTGCCGCCACCCACCCACCACGCACGCCGACATTATGAGCCATCCATGCCTGTGCCCCGGAAGGCGTAGCGTGGGAGCGAGGGAGGTCGACGATGACCGAGAACCCGACCCCGTCCGATCGCCTCCGCGCCACCGTGCTCGGCGCCTCGACCGCCGCGCTGGTGCTCGTGCCCACCCTCGGGCCCGTGCTCGCCGGCACCGAGGAGGGCGCCGACGACTTCGACACCGACATCACGCCCCCGAGTTACGCCTTCGCGATCTGGGCGCCGATCTTCGCCTCCAGCGCCGCCGGCACGATCCAGCATCTGGCCCGCCCGGCCGCCCCGATCAACCGGCGGCACGGCTGGTGGCTCGCCGGGGCCCACGCCGCGAACGCCCTGTGGTCGCTGGCCGCCCAGTCCGGCCGCTTCCGCTACACCGCCGTGATCCTGCCCGTCGCCACCGGCCTCGCCGCGCAGGCACACCGCCGTCTGCAGGCGCCCGATCCCGCCCGGGCCGCGAGCATCGCCCCGCACAGCACCGGCCTGCTGCTGGGCTGGACAGCGGTGGCGTCCGTGGTGAACGTCTTCGCCGTGCGCCGGCGGGGACGGCTGGCGGCCACCACGCGTACGGGCCGCAGCGCCGCCGCCGGTGCGGTGCTCGCCGCGGCCGGGGTGCTCGCCGCCACCGTGGCCGCCAAGCGGCGGGGCTATGTGGCGATCGCCGCCGCCGGTGCCTGGGCCCTGACGACCAGCGCCCTCAATCCGGAGCGCACCGCGCGCACCCGGCGGGCCGATGCCCTCGGCGCCGCCCTGATCGCCGGCACCACCGCGGTCAAACTGCTGCGGCGGAAAGCGGGCCGCGCGAACGCCGGGACACTTCTATAGTCGGTCGATGCCGCACAGCAGAACGACGCTGGCCGATGTCGCAGCCGCCGCCGGCGTGTCCAAGGCCGCCGTCTCCCGCGTGATCAACGACGCGCCCGGGGTCTCGGCGCGGACCCGCGAGCACGTCCGGCAGGTCATCGACCGCCTCGGCTACCGCCCCGATCCGGTGGCGCGGGCGCTGGCGTCGGGCCACGGCGACGTGGTCGAGCTCGTGGTGATCGACGATCCGTCGCGCTACAGCACCAACCCGTACTACGGCCGCGTGACCGCCGGGATCCTGCAGGAGCTGGCGGGCGGCAACGCCCATCTGCGCGTCCACGTGATCGACGAGGCCGGCGCCCCCGCGCTGCTGACGCGGATCGCCGACACGGTGAGCCTGGGCATCGTGACGATCGACATCGCGCCCGCGCTGGCCGCCGAGATCGATGCGCGCTGCCACAAGGTGGTGTCGCTGACGCCGTCGGCGCCCGGGGTGCCCTTCGTCGGCACGGAGAACGAGCAGGGCGCGTACGCCGCCATCCGCCACCTGCACGACACCGGCCGCCGCCACATCGCCGCCGTGCACGGGCCGGAGGGCAATCCGTGCGCCGACGCGCGCCGGGAGGGGCACCGCCGGGCGGTCCAGGACCTGGGCGTGCCCGATCGCTTCGCGCGGGGCAAGTTCTGCCGGCGCGCCGGGTACGCCCTCACCGAGCGCCTCCTCGCCGAACACCCGGCCCTCGACGCGCTGTTCGTGGCGTGCGACCTGATGGCCAGCGGCGCCCGCCAGGCCCTCGCCGCCGCCGGCCGCAGCGTGCCCGGCGACGTGGCCCTGGTCGGCTACGACGACAGCCTGATCGCCGCGTGCGCCACCCCGCCGATGTCCTCGGTGCGCCAGCCGGTCGAGCAGATGGCGGCCGCCGCGACCCGGGCCCTGGTCGACGGCGGGCTGGCCCCGCACTGGCGCCGCGTCTTCCCCGCCGAGCTGCGCGTCCGCGAAAGCTCCGCCGCCTGACAGTCGCGACCGTCCCTCATCCCCGGCCCGCCGGCACCTCGGCGAGGAACGCGGCACAGCCGTCCTCGCCGTGCGCGATGGCGGCGTTGTAAACGGCGTCGATCGCAGCGGCCAGGGGATCGTCGAGGATCAGCGCGCGCAGCGCGGGGAGCGCGGCGGCCTGCTGGACGAAGTGCGGCGGGCCGCCGGGCAGGGTGACGAGGGTGCGCGGCATGGTGGGGTCGTCGAGGATCCGGCGGAAGGCGGCCTGCCCGTGGTCCTCGGTGAGAACGGCCGGCAGGGCCAAACCGGCTGCTGCGGCGTCGAGCGCCTCGGCGATCCAGCCGACGTGCTCGAGCCCGGAGACGCGCATGGCCCGGCGGGCCGCCCACAGGGCGACCTCGTGCTGCCGCTCGGCGGGCAGCGCGGCCAGGCGGTCGAGTAGGGGGCGGTCGAGCCGGGCGAGTGACTTCGCCTGGCTGTCCAAGGGCAGGGCGCGCAGGCGGTCGGTGGGCGGGGTGCCGCCCCAGGACTTGGCCTCCTGCTGAGCGCGCTGGCGGCGGGCCTGCTCGGCGCGGGCGGCCTGCTCGGCGGCCCGGGCGTGCAGGATCGGCTCCCAGGCGGGCGGCGTGTCCGGGGCCTTGCCGAGCAGGTGGTCCCAGACGAGACCCAGCATGACGGCGTGCCGGCCGAGCACGCCCTCGTGGCGGACCACGAGCCGGCCGTCCGCCGTCGCGAGCCGCACGGTGCTCGGCCGGTCGTCCGGCAGCTCGGCCGTTGCCGGCGCCCAGCGCCAGGTCAGCGTGTCCCCGGCGGTCCGGGACAGGTGCACCTCCCGATCGCCGACCGGTAGCCGCCCCTCGAGCAGGCGCATCCCCTCGGTCACCGTCATCGGCCCGCCCCGGCGCACCACGGCGACGCGTGGCAGGCCGGGGTCGCGCTCCTCGTGGGTGTCGTACGGCCTGATCACGTCGATCATCGCGTACTCGGCGGCCTTGGCGGGCTGCTGCTCCCACGCGCGGCGGGTGCCGTCGCTGCGCAGGCTCGCCGGGCCGGTGTCCTCGACGACCGGCCACACGTGCAGCTCGTGCTGCTCGGGCGGGTCGTCGTCGGTGCGGACGCTCTCGTGGCGGCGGTGGCGGGCGTGCGCGCGGATCCGGATCAGGCCCGCCGGCACGGGCACGTCGACCAGCCCGTCGGTGGTGCTGCCCAGCAGGCTGACGACCGACAGCAGGCCGTGGGGACACCACAGCGTCGTCTCGCTGACGGCCTCCCAGTCGTCCATGATCTCGGCAGGGGGACCGTCGCGGACGACGACGCGCAGCTCGATCCAGCCGGTGTGGGTGCCGGCGAACCCGGTGCACTCGGTCGGGCTGCTGACGTGCAGCAGATCGTCACCCACCACGTAGGGATGCATGCCCTCGCGCCAGAACGGCGCCGAGCGCACCTGGTACTGGCAGTAGTCCACGAATTGCCGCACGAAACTGTCCACAAGCGATCCTAGAGTCATACCCTCGTCGCGAGGATATCTTCGTGACCGCTATATTGGCCGCCATGACTGACCCGCTCCGGGAACCGACGTTCCTGATCCTGACGGCGCTCGCCGCCGGGCCGCTGCACGGCTACGGCCTCATCGCCGAGGTCGACCGGCTCTCCGACGGCCGCGTCGCCCTGCGCCCCGGCACGCTCTACGGCGCCCTCGACCGCCTCGCCGACGACGGCTACGTGGCCCGCGACCGCGAGGAGGTCGTCGACGGCCGGCTGCGCCGCTACCACCGGCTCACCCCGGAGGGCGAGACCGCGCTGCGCGCCGAGACCGAGCGCATGCGGCGGCACGTCGAGGCGGCCAGCGCCCGCCTGCAGCGCCGGCCCCTGGACGGCTTCGCGATGGGGGCGGGCGCGTGAGCGACTCCTACGAGCGGCTGCTCTTCGCGTACCCCAGCCGCTACCGGCGCGAGCGCGGCCGGGAGCTCGTCGACATGTACCGCGAGCTGTCCGGTGACCGCAGCCGCCCCCGGGTCGCCGACGCCGCCGACCTGATCGCCGGGGGAGTGCGCGAGCGGTTGCGCAGCGCCGGGCTGGCCGGGCTGGCCCAAGCCCTGCCGTCGGCGGCGCTGTTCTCGCTCAGCGCGCTCAGTGCGCTGTCGGTCTACTTCCTCGTCGCCTTCGAGCTGCACCCGGACACCGCTCAGTTCGTGAACGCCGCCCCCGTCGCCTCCTGGTACGCGACCGCGTTCGCCGGCTGGCTCGTCACCGCCGTCCTCTACGCCGTCGCCCCGCCCCGCGCCGCCCGCATCGCCGCCGCCGTGTCCCTGGCACTGGTGCTGGTGGGTCCCGTGCTGCGCCTGCTGGACGCCCCGGTGCCGGACCTGAAGATGTTCATCCCGTTCCCGCTGGCCGTCGTCGGTGCCGTGGCGATCGCCCTGCCCGCCCCGGCGTCGCGTGCGGCGCGACTGGCCCCGGTCGTCGCGGCGGCGATCACCGCGGTGGCCGCCGTCGTGCAGGTGCCGATCCCCGGCGCGGACCTGTGGTTCGGCGACACGAGCATGTGGCAGGTGGGCGAGGGGAACTACGGGATCTGCTGCGACTACCGGCTCCCGGCCACCTACGCCCTGCACCTGGCGGGCGTGGGCCTGCTGCTCGCCGGGGTGGTCGCCGCGGTGCTCGGCGCGCGCTCCGGCCGTACGCGAGGGGCCTGGACGCTCTTGATCCTCACCACGCCGGCGGCGGCACTGACCTCGATGTGGCTGTCCAACGAGGAGCCCATGCTGTCGCTGACCGCACGAGTCACCGGATGGGACGAGTACCAGTCGCTGGTGGCCGGGGTCGTCGCCATGCTCGTCACCGCGATCCTGCTGCCGGCGGCGATCTCGCTGCGCGGGCTGATCAAGCGCAAGGCGTGGCGCGCCGGCTGAGACCGGGCCCGGCCGCGGCTTGATCTCAGGGCTCCGCGCGGTGCGGGGCGTCCCAGGCCGCGGGCAGCTGCGGCACCGGCCACGCCGGGTCGGGGCGGAAGTCCGTCCAGCGCCCGTCGAAGACCCCCGCCCGCGCCGCCGCCAGCCGCATCAGGTGCTCGCCGTCCGCGCGGATGGCGGGCACCTGACCGGCACTCCACCGGCCGGGCCGCCCGGTCAGCACCTCGAACTCGTCCTCGTCCTTCCACCGGGCGGTGCCGTCCGGCGCCACCAGCACGTCCAGCGCGCGATCGGAGGAGTCGACCGCCCGGACGCCGCCGGCCTCCCACCGCACGCGCGGCGACTCGAGGTTGCCGTACCAGCCGTGGAAGGCGCCGTCCGGCTCGAAGAACCACCACACCGACCAGTCCCCGGCCGCCGGCGCGTGATGCACGATGCCCGGCCCGCGCCAGGACGTGACCGCGGGCCGGCGCTCCAGCTCGAACCGCTGCCCGAGCGGCACCGAGCGCAGGTCCCGCCCGTCCGGCAGCACGTACTCGACCTGCGGCCACCCCTCGCCGACCCACACGGTCAGCCCGTCGTCGTCATCGGCCAGCACCCGGCCGACGCGCACGAACCGGGCCACGCCGAGCCGCCCGTACCGGATGAGCACCGTGTCGCCGATCTCCCACGCCATGGCCGGACCGTACAACGGCCGCGCACGGCATGATCGGCGTATGGACTGGTGGCGGATCGTGCTCGGCATGGCCGGCGGGCTGCTCGCGGTGTGGGTGGCCCTGCTGGTCGCGCTGCTCGCCGTCAAACCGGGAAAGGCCCAGCTCACCGAGGCGTTGCGCCTGCTGCCCGACCTCCTTCGCCTGCTCCACCGGCTGGCCCGCGACGGTACGCTGCCCCGCGCCGTCCGGGTACGCCTGGCACTACTCCTCGGGTACCTCGCCCTGCCCGTCGACCTCATCCCCGACGTCATCCCGATCCTGGGCTACGCCGACGACGCGATCATCGTCACGTGGGTGCTCCGCTCGGTGGTACGCCGCGCCGGCCTGCCCGCCGTCCGCAAGCACTGGCCCGGCACCGACGACGGATTCGCCGCCCTCGTCCGCCTCACCGGCCTGCGCTGAAGGGGCCTCACCGGCCGTCCGGGTGGAGGCGGTCCCGCGCCTCGACGAGGTCGTCGCCGTAGCGGGTGACCCAGGCGCCGAGCGCGCTCATCGGCCCCTCGGCGAAACTGCGCCCGAGTGCGGTCAGCGCGTAGTCGACCCGCGGCGGCGCCTCGGCAAAGGACCGCCGTTCGAGCAGCCCGCTCGCGACGAGCCGGTGCAGCGACTCGGTGAGGACCTTGTCGCTCACCCCGCCGATCCTCGCCCGCAGCGCCCGCCGCCGCTGCGGGCCCCCGGCCAGCGCGGCCAGGACCACGGGATCCCACACGTGCGTGAACAGGTCCGTGGCCAGCCGCAGCCGGCAGTCCGCCACGAAGGTCATGCATCCGCCGTCCGGATCCCCAGCCACCCCGCCATCGTGGCACGGCCGACGCGCACCGGGCGGTGCATGTCGAACCGCCTAGCGTCGGCTGTCATGCACATCGGAATCCTCGGTACCGGCACCCTCGCCACGGCCCTCGCCACCAGCTGGACCCGCGCCGGACACGACGTCGGCATCGGCGGGCGGTCGCCCGAGCGCGCGGCCGCGGCGGCGACGGCGTCGGGCGCCCGGGTCCGCCGGCTGCCCGAGATCGCCCGGGACGCCGACGCCGTCCTGCTCGCCGTGCACTGGCAGGGGGCCGGCGACATCCTCGAAGCCGCCGGTGCGCCCGGCGGGGCGCTCGCCGGCCGGCCGCTCATCGATCCGACGAACGCCGTCGAGCACGGCATCGGCGTCCTGACAACCGCAGCGGGACGCGCGTTCGCCCATCACATCGCCGATCTCGCGCCCGGCGCCCATGTCGTCAAGGCGTTCCACCTGTTCCCCGCGGCGGCGTGGACGAGTCCCGCAGCCGCGCCGGTGACGGTCGCGATGTGCGGGGACGATTCCCGGGCGCTGGAGGTCACCGGTTCGCTCGTGCGTGACGTCGGCGGCGTTCCGGCCGTGCTCGGCGGGCTGGACCGGGCGCGGCAGGCGGAGGAGGCCGCCGGCTTCGTCATCGCACTCGCGTTCGCGGGCGCCGATCCGCGGTCGGCAGTCCCCGGTGGGACACCCTGATCAGGTTCCTTGTCCCCGCGGCTGCTACGCGCGGGCGTTGCGCAGGCGGATGCCGCTGAACTCGAGGGTGCTCGCGACGACCGCGTCCCAGAAGTCCCCCAGGCGGGGGAGCACCCGCAGCTGGATCCCCGCGGCGGCGTGCAGGGCGAGCAGGTCCCCGACCGGCTCCGGCGGGCCGAGCGGCTCGACCGGCTCGACGGCCACGTGCGCGTGCCGCTCGAACGGCCGGAACTGCGCCGCCGGCAACCGATACGCGTACAGCCGCACCGTGGACATCGCGGCCAGCCACCCGTACTCGATGGCGTGGACCCGCTCCCCGCCGCCCGGGCCGAGGATGCGCGCCCGGTCCTCGCCGCTCGTGCCGGGCCCCACCCATGCCATCGCGCGCGGGCACTGCCGCGGGAACCAGTAGTCCGGCGCCCGGGCGGCGTCGACCGCCCACACGTACGCCTCCGGCTGTTGCGCGGTGGCCGCGACGTGCGGCCGGAAGCGGGTGATCGTCGGGTCCTCGGAGAAGTGCAGCACCTGGCCGGGCTCGGGTCGCATGCGCCGATCCTTCCCGCTATCCCGCTTGCAGCGTGATCCAGTAGCGGCGCGCCGGTCCGCTCCCGGGCTCGGGAACGCCGCCGTTGCGTTCGATCGTGCGCGCCGACGCGGTGTTCTCTGCCACGCAGAGGACGCTGCTCATGGTCGCCGGCGCCTCCTTCAGGATCTGGCCGAGCGCCCAGGTCCCGATGCCGCGCCGCCGTGCCGAGGCCCGCAGGCCGTACCCGATGTGTCCTGTCTCGACGTCGAGCAGGTGCCGCAAGGTGATCCCGCCCAGCACCCGGCCGTCCTCGACGATCCAGCGCGCCGTGCTGTGCTGGATCGTCGCCGACGGGCACGGCGTGCCGGCCGGGTGCGCGAGCCGGGTCACCCGCCGCACCCACCGCGCGAAACCCTCGGGCGAGCGGACGTCGTCGCCGGCGTGCAGGCCGAAACCGTCCTCGTGCAGGCCCGGCCCCCACTCGTCGTGGCAGTCCAGGAAGGCGGCGTGCAGGCTCGTGACGGGCGCGATCAGCTCGGTCATGCCGCGGCCCCCACGACAGCCTTGTCGGCCGGCCGGGTGATCCGAGTCGCCGCGGCGGCGAGGGCGGCGACGATCAGCCCGGCGAGCAGTCCCCACGGCGCCAGGAACCCGCCGCTCGTGTCGCGCAGCAGCCCGAGCACCGGCGGGACGAGCACGATGACGACCTGGTTGACGGCCATCGCCAGGCCGAGCGCGAAGCCGGTGCGCCCGGCCGGGGCGGCCTCGGTCACCAGCGCCACCCACGGCCCGTACCAGCCGATGCCGAAGAACCCGAGCCACACGAACGCCGCCCCCGCCACCACCGGCGACCACCCCGCGGGCGTCATCAGCAGCACCAGCGCCGCCAGCACCGCGACCAGGCTGACCGTCACGACGCCCTGCCGGCCGTTCCGCCGTCGCCGGTCGCTGATCGCCGCCAGCAGGATCCGCCCGGCGACGCCCGCCCCCTGCGCCGCGACCAGGACGAGCGCCGCGCGCCCGGGGGACAGGTCCGCCTTCTCGTGCAGGTGCAGCACGGTCAGCAGCCCGATCCCGCACTGCACCGCGATCAGGGCCACCCCGCACGCCAGCGCCCGCAGCAGCACCGGGTCGCGCAGCAAGCCCCGGCGCGACCCGATCTGCGAGCCCCCTGCTGTACCCGGGGACGGCGGCTGCCGGTACGTCGCCACGAACAGCACCGCCCCGGCCAGCGCCACCGCGCCGCCGACCCCGAGCGTCGCCCGCCAGCCGAACGCCGCGCCCACCGCCGGCAGCGACGCCGATGCGAGGGCGGCACCGAGGGGCAGGCCCGCCTGGCGTACGCCCATCGCGACCCCGCGCCGCGACGAGTCGAACCACGCCGCGACCGACTTGCTCCCGCCCGGCTGCACGGTGCTGTATCCCGCGCCCGCCACCAGCAGCACCACGAGCAGGGCCGCGTAGCCCGGGGCGAGCATCCCGGTCACGAGCGCCCCGCCGACCAGCCCCGCCCCGGCGCCGACCACCCACCGCTCACCGAAACGGTCGAGCAGCTCACCGGCGACCAGCAGCCCCGCCAGCGGCGCCAGCTGAGCGGCCGACATCAGCAGCCCGAGCTGCGTGGCACTCAGCCCCAGCTCACGTTGGAGCAGAACGCCGAGCGCCCCGAGCCCTTGCACGAAGAAGGCGGCCGCCGCCTGCGTCACCGTGGCCACCGCGAGCACGACCCATCGATAAGATCCCACGGCGACCAGCCTGCCGTAAGGACCCGACGCTGATCAACTGCTTACTCCTGCAGCCGGTACACCTTCGAGTCGCGCACGGAGAAGCCCAGCCGTTCGTACAGCCGGTTGGCCTCCACCCGCGACGGCCGCGACGTCAGATCGACCGTCCGGGCGCCGTCCGCGCGCGCCAGCCGTACGGCCTCCTTGGTCAGCGCGGCACCCACCCCGGCCCCGCGCGCGGCCTCGTCCACCACCACGTCCTCGATCCACGCGCGCAGCCCCGTCGGAATCGGAAACGTCACCAGGGTCAGCGTGCCCACGATCTCGCCCCGCACCCGGGCGACGAGCAACCTGTTCCCCTCCCGGCCGATCATGCTGCGCAGATCGGAGGCATCCAGCGGCTGCGCGGACCGGGACAGTTGCGGCAATAGTCGGCCGAAGGCTTTCACCAGTTCATCGGTGACGTCCTCGACGACCTCGATGTCGACGCTCATCCCCCGACTCTAAGCCGCCCCGTCCCGCCCCGCCTCCGGCCCGGGCCCCCCGCGCGCTGCCGATCATCTCCGAGAGCGATTCGGGATACGTCCCGGAATGGATCAGTCGTTACGGTGAGCCGCGGGCCGGACGACCATTCGTCCACCCCTGATTCTCCGGGCAACACCGACTTTCGGACGACGAACAAGGGAGGTTCGCGCGAGCGTCGCCGGCGGCGGTGCCGCCCGGACACCCGTACTTTGTGCGGCATGCCAGAAGTGTTTGATCTGTGGGGACAACGGGGCTGGGCGTCCGTCGAGGTCGTCGGCGAATCGCACTACAAGACCGCGATCAAGGCCCTTTTCGGTACGGGCCTCAAGGCCGGTGGCACCGACCTGAAAGCCACGGTCCAGTTGCTCCCGGAGCCGCTGAACAAACACGACCGGCACGCTGTCGCGGTGTGGGCCGGCTCCCGGCAGATCGGCTATCTGTCGCGGCAGGACGCGGCTCGTTACTCTCCGGTGTTGCTGCCGTTGGTCGCGCGGGGCCGCACGCCGCAGGTGTCGGCGCAGATCTGGGCTCAGCAGTGGTCGGCAACTGCCGACGGCTTCAACGCTTCCGTCCGGCTCCAGCTGGCCGAGCCGCACATGCTGGTGCCGGCGAACCAGCCGCCCCACCGGCCGCACCGGCTCCTGCCCACGGGCACAGCCATCCAAGTCACCGGCGAGGAGAAGCATCTGGACGCCCTCGCGCCGTGGCTCCGCGCGGAGGGCGAATGCTGGGTGTTCGCGACCTTGCACGAGATCGTCGAGGAGACGGCCCGGACATCGCGCGCCGTCGTGGAGGTCCGTATCGACGGCGCGCGGGTCGGCCGGCTGAGTCCCAGAATGAGCGGGGACATGCTGGCCGCCGTCCGTCATCTTGGCGAGAGCGACCTCGTCACCGCCGCTCGAGCGATTGTCAAGGGCAACCGCATCAAGGCAGAGGTCGTCCTGTACGCGGCGCGGGCGCACGACCTGCCGGACACCTGGCTGGACGCTCCCACGAGCGCAGTGCCACCACAAGCGACGACACCGGTGGTGCCTGCGCCTGCGCCTGCAGTGAAGCAGGGTGCGGGCTTCCGCTTCAACGCGCCGCCGAACTGGCCCGCGCCGCCACCGGGCTGGGCTCCGCCGCCGGGATGGATGCCCGATCCGGCCTGGGGACCGGTGCCCCCGGGGTGGCAGATGTGGCTGCCCGAGGAGACGCCCGCGCCGCCTCTGGTCCCCCAGCCGCGCTCTTCGGCGCAGGCCACCACGCCGGTGACGACGGATGCGGCCATCCCGTTGTTCGGAGCGCGGGGAAAGGCGCGCGAGCTGGCAGCCGAGGCCGAGCAGCTGCGCGCCGAACTCGACCAGCTTCGCGCTCGGATGGATCGGCTCGGCATGTTCCGGATCGAGGAGCTCGAGGAGTACCGGCGTCGTCTGGAACAGGAGATCGGCGAGCGGACGGCCAGGGACCGGGCGGAGCAGGCGCATCTGCAACAACGGCTCGACGAGCTCCGCCGCCAGGTCGTGGTGACCGAGGAGAAGGCGCTGCTGCAGGAGGCGGGAATCTACGAGTACCAGCACCCCCTCCACGACGCGGTCGCGTACCAGGAAGCCCTCGCCGACCTTCAGGAACGCATCAAGGCCACGGCGAAGAGCGACGGGGGAGCGGTCAAAGCCGCGGCCGGCTGGACGGTCAACGGGTCGGACGCGCAGGGCAGGGCCATGCTGCGCGATTACTCCAAGCTTATGTTGCGGGCATACAACGCCGAGGCCGACAACCTGGTGCGGACCCTGAAGCCGTACAAATTGCCGGCCGCCGTCGAAAGGCTGGGCAAGGTGGCCGCCACGATCGCCCGGCTCGGCAAGACGATGAGCATCCGCATCACCGACGAATACCACCGGCTACGGATCCAGGAGCTCGGCCTCACCGCCGACTACCAGGAGAAGCTGGCGGAGGAGAAGGAGCGCGACCGCGAGGAGAAGGCGCGGCTCCGCGAGGAACGGCGGCTGCAGCAGGAGATCGAGCGCGAGCGGGCACGGCTGGACAAGGAACGCCAGCACTATGCCAACGCCCTGGCGGCGCTGCACGCCACCGGCGATACCGAAGGCGCGGCGCAGTTGCAGGAACGGCTCGCCCAGATCGACACCGCGATCCAGGACGTCGACTATCGCGCCGCCAACGTCCGGGCCGGCTACGTGTACGTCATCTCGAACCTCGGCGCCTTCGGCGAGAACATGATCAAAGTGGGGATGACGCGCCGGCTCGATCCCATGGATCGCGTACGCGAACTGGGCGACGCCTCGGTGCCGTTCGCCTTCGACGTGCACGCGCTGTTCTTCTCCGACGACGCAGTCACGATCGAGGCGCAGATGCACTCCCGGCTGGCCGATCGGCGGGTCAACATGGTCAACCAGAGGCGTGAGTTCTTCTACGCGACCCCGGCCGAAGCCAGGGAACACCTGAAGGAGCTGACCGGCAGCCTGTTGCAGTACGAGGAAATCCCGGAGGCGCTGGAATACCGCCAGAGCCGCTCCCAGGCCCAGCCCGTTCCCGAGGAATCGGCCGTCCACTGACACGATGGCGGCATGACTGATCCCGATGACGTGGCGGCCGGCGCGGCCGGGGGCGCGGTGCCGCGGGGTGTGACGGTGTTCGACGACTGGTTTCCCGCCGTCGGCAATCTCGATCCCGGGCTGCTGCAGGCCGTCCGGACCGCGGCGAAGGCCGCCGCCGACGACGGGGTGGAGTTCGTGGTCAACGGCGGTTGGCGGGCGCCCGAGTACCAGGCGCGGATCCTGCGCGAGGCGGTCGAGCGGCTCGGCTCGGCGGAGGAAGCCGCCCGCTGGGTCGCCACCCCGGACAAGTCGGCCCACGTCCAGGGCGACGCGATCGATCTCGGCCCGCCGCACGCGATGCCGTGGCTGCACGAGCACGGCGCTCGCTTCGGCCTGTGCCAGATCTACGGCAACGAGCCCTGGCACTACGAGCTGCGGCCCGAGGCTGCCGAGCAGGGGTGCCCGCCCATGTACCCCGACCCGTCGCACGATCCGCGCCTGCGCATTTTCCGCAGCCCAGGGGGTACAGACTCGGCATGAGCGACGTCAACCCCGAGCAGTACGCCGAGTACACCACCCAGGACGGCCCCGGCTCCGAGGACGTGGACCGGATGGCTGTCGTCCCCGAGCCGGCCGACCAGGCCCTCGAGGAGCGGGACCCGCACACCGGCGACAAGCGCAAGCCCGAGCACGACCGTGCCCAGGGCGCCCATTAGAAGATCGGCATGCCACGGGCCCGGCGCCGGAAAGGAGAACGGTGAAACGTCTCCTGCTCGAGCCGGGCGGGTGCGGCGATCCCTCCGACGGCACCTACCTGCCGGCCCTGCGGCAGGACAGCATGGCCACCTGGGCACCGGCCGCGGCCGGAACACCCGTCAGGAGCTTCGAGACCGGCTACCGCGCCGGCGGCATCGTCGACGGCAAGCGCCGGCAGGCCCAGATTCTGAAGGTCTACCAGCTCGCGGACGACGCCGCGGCCGGTGCGGCGGTGACCGCCGGCCGGGCGGCCGCGCAGGCCGCGGGCTGGACCCTCAGCGCGACGGACGGACTGTTCACCAAGACGATCGCCGGCACCGAGGCTCAGCTCACGGTGCTACGGGGCGACACCGACCGGCGACAGCTCACCATCAGCCTCACCGCCACGCCTTAAGCCGCAGGTGTGCGAACCCGGGGTCGGCGCGTCATCACCACGCGGACCATCCAGGGCGACGCGGGCCATGACGGGCATGATCCTCGCCGTCACGCCGGCTGTGCCGGGTGGGCGGCCAGAACCTTCTCCAGCAGCGCGCGCAGCAGCTCCCGTTCGCCGGGGTCAAGGGCGGCAAGCAACTCCTCGCCCGCCGGTCGGCTTCGGTTTCTCGGGCCGATGGCCGTGACCATGCCGGCAGGGCGGGCGTGGGAGCATGATCGAATGTCATCAGGCGCCCCCGCGTCCGCGGAAACCTCCACCGGGCAAGCCCACGCGGAGGTCCGGCCCACCGGCGGCCGAATCGAACCGATGACTACCGGGACGACCGCGCTGAGCCTGCTCCTGGTCCTGCTCGCGGTGCCGGCGAGCGGCCGGTTCGCGGCCCACGAGCTGCCGCGGATCCTGGCGATCGCGGCGACCTCGCTGGCCGTCGCCGCGGCGGTCACCGGGCTCGTTGCGATGCTCCCGGTACGCCGTACGACCGCCGTGCGCCGCTTGGCGGTGGCCTCCGGATCGCTGGTGACCGTCGCCGTCCTCGTCGCCGGGGCGGCGGTTGTCACGCTGCTGACCGCGGCGCAGCCCGTCTCGTCCGTCGCCGACCGGTCGGGGCTGTCCGTGCGGATCGTCAGCGGCATCGGCCAGGACTCCCAGCTGACGGCGCACGCCGACCTCACCGGAGTCGCCGCCGGCGCCCTGGTGCGGGCCGAGATCAGCGCCGGCGACGAGGGAAGCGACTCGACGGTCCTGGCGCAGCAGGTGACCACAGCCCGCGTCAGCGGCACAGTGTCCATCGACCTGGTGGCGGCCGTGCCCGACGGCTTGTCCACGGTACGGGTCCTCGCCGAGTCCCCGGAGCAGCGCTGCCTCACCAGCATCCGCCCGCAGATCAGTGAGACCCCGACCGTCTCCTGCAAGGACCGCTGAACGCCCCGGCCGAGTCGTCCTCGTGGCGCCGTGCCCCGGTGAGGATCATGATGGCGGTATGACCCCTGAGCCCTCCGCGGTGCCCGCGCTGCTGCCTACCGTTCCCCCGACCCGGGCGGTACGCCGCCTCGCCGCGCGTACCGACATCGTCGTGATCGGCGTCACGGACTCGGGCCCGGTGCGCGCGCCCGGCATCAAGCTTCCCGCCGGTCTCGCCGCTCACGCCGCCGCGTCCGGCGCGCGCGAGCCGCTCGCCACGGCCGTCCTCCCGCAGCCGACCGGCCCGACGCTCGTGGTTGTCGTCGTGCCGCCCGTAGCTTCATCCCCCGGGGGCGGTGACGGTGGGAGCGCTCCCTGGTTCGGTGGCAACGTCACTCCCGCCGATCCGGCGTCGACCCTGCGCCGGGCTGCCGCCGCCGGGGTCCGTAAGGCCGTCGCCGCCTTCGACGGCACCCCCTCGATCGCGGTCGCCCTCGCCCCCGCCGACGCCGCCCAGGCGCAGGCCGTCACCGAGGGCGCCCTCGCCGGCGCGCTCACCCGCCTGCTGCCCGTCAACGCTGACTCCCGCGACGCCGCGGCCGCCCGCCTCGACATCGTGACCGATCAGGCCGACGCGGTCACGCACGGCACGATCATCGCGTACGCGGTCGCCGCCGCACGCGCCTGGACCGACGAGCCCCCGAACCTGCTCTACCCGGAGTCGTTCGCCGCGGCCATCACCGCGTACACCGAGGGTGTGGCAAGCGTGACCACCGAGGTGCTGGACGTGCCCGACCTGGCCGAGCAGGGCCTGGGCGGCATCCTCGGCGTCGGTCAGGGCTCGGCGCGCGGTCCGCGCCTGGTCTGCATCCGGTACGCGCCGGAGGGTGCCACTCGTCACGTCGCGTTCGTGGGCAAGGGCATCACGTTCGACTCGGGCGGCCTGGACATCAAGACCCAGGCCGGCATGCTGCACATGAAGGACGACATGGCCGGCGCCGCCGCCGTCGTGGCCGCGACCACGGCGATCGCCGAGCTCGGGCTGCCGGTGCGGGTGACCGGCTGGGTGCCGCTGGCCGAGAACATGCCGTCCGGCAGCGCCTACCGGCCCAGCGACGTGCTGACCCTGCGCGGCGGCACGACCGTCGAGAACGGCAACACCGATGCCGAGGGCCGCCTGGTTCTGGCCGACGGTCTCGCGCTGGCCGCCGAGGACGAGCCGGACCTGATCGTCGACATCGCCACCCTGACCGGCGCGGTCCTGTCGGCGCTGGGGGAGCAGACCAGCGGCCTGTTCACCGACGACGACACCGTGGCCGCGCGCCTGCTGACCGCGGCCGCCGTCGCCGGCGAGCGGGTGTGGCGCCTGCCGCTGCTCGAGGAGCAGCAGGAAGCCCTCAAATCCAAAATCGCCGACGTACGCTCCACCGGCCCCAAAGGCACGGGCGGCGCCTCGTTCGCGGCGGCGTTCCTGCGTAAGTTCGTGCCGTCGGACATCGCGTGGGCGCATCTCGACGTGGCCGGCACCGCGTACAACCTCGGTGAGCCCTCCGGCGACATCCCCGCCGGCGGCACGGGTGCCGGGGTGCGCACGCTGATCGAGCTGGCCCGCGCGCTCGACGAGTGAACTCGACGCTGGAAGTGGTGACGGAGATCAACGCCTCGCCGGAGGTGGTCTTCGGGCTGGAACTCGACATGGACGTGCACGCCGCCTCCCTGCGCGCGAGCGGGGAGACGGCGACCACGAGCACCGGTCGCCGGCAGGTGGCGCTCGGCGACGAGGTCACCTTCCGGGCGCGCCACTTCGGCGTCGTGTGGCGCATGACCAGCCGGATCACCGTGTACGAGCCGCCGCGCCGATTCGTCGACGAGCAGGTTCGCGGGCCGTTCCGGGTCATGCGCCACGAGCACCTTTTTGCCGGGCTCGGGCCCGGCCGGACGCGCATGACCGACCGCATGACAATCGCCACGCCACTGGGATCAGCGGGACTCCTGGTGGCCGTGCCGTACCTGCGGCGTCTGCTGAGAAGGCGCGCCGCTCACATCAAGCGTCTCGCCGAGGCGTGATCGCCAGCGCCCGTTTCAGGGCGTCGATGCGCAGGGACCAGATCCGGCGCGCCAGATCCGAGTCGGGTGCGAACACTTCCGCCGCGTGATAGGCGCCCGGATGGATGTGCATTTCCAGGGGCACCCCGGCGCCCATCAGCCGCTGGGCGAAATCGATGTCCTCGTCGCGGAACAAGTCGACCGTGCCCACGTCCATGAATGTCGGCGGCAGGCCTTTCACGTCGACCGCGCGCGCCGGGGCCGCGTACTGATCGGCGGGTTTGCCGTTGAGATACCAGGCCCATGCCTCGACGTTCGCCGAGCGGTCCCAGATGCCGATGTCGCAGATCTCGTAGCTCGACTCGGTCGCGTTCCGGTCGTCGAGCATCGGATAGATGGGCATCAGGAAGGCCGGCTGCGGCCCCCGCCGGTCCCGCGCCAGCAACGCGGTCGCGACGGCCAGCCCACCGCCGGCGCTCATCCCGTACACCGCCAGCCGGTGCGGGTCGATCCCCAGCTCACGCACATGGTCACCGACCCAGGTGAGCCCGGCATAACAATCCTCGACCCCCGCGGGGTACGGACACTCGGGTGCCAGGCGGTATTGCACCGACACCACCACGGCCTGTACGGCGTCACAGAGCATCGTGGCGGCCCCGTCCTCCGCCTCGACCGATCCGAGCACCATCCCGCCGCTGTGGATGTAGTAGATGCCCGGCAACTCGCCGTCGACGCCGGCCGGTCGGTAGACGCGTACCGTGATCTCGGGCTCGCCCGCCGGGCCCGGCACCGTCCGGTCCTCCTTGAGCACCCGCGGGTTGCCGGGTGTCTCCGCGCCCGCGAGCAGCCGTTCCAGTGCGGCCCGGCGCTCCCCGAGATCGGCGATGGCGTTGAAGCCACCCGGCGTCGCCCGCAACACTTCCTCGAGCGCCGCCCGAGCCTCGGGATCGATCAATTCACGACGGGACAACGACGTCTCCTCTCGCGCACCTCATGATCACGGCGCGTATCGCTAGGAGCGCGCTTCGTGACCAGAGTCACAACGTAGGATGCATCCCGACGGCCGTCAATGTTTCCGCCACGTAAATCGCACCGGCGCTGGCGCCGGCACGGGCACCGGCGCCGCAGCCCGCGCTCCGGGCGGACGAGTGCGCCGGCACCTGTGCGGGATCAGCGCGCCGCGTCCGGATGGCCGGGCATGCCGGAGCCGCCGCCGCTACCCCCGGAGGACCCGCCGGCCGTACCCGAGCCGTCCGGTTCGGTCACGATGTCGCTGTCCGGCACCCCGGCCGGCCGGCGACCGGTCTCCACCTGGGCGAGCGGCGCGCCCTCCTCCCGCTTCACGGCCGGGTCGATGGGCAGCTCACCGTCGCGGTTTCCCTGGTTCGTCATGCCGGCCGCGTACCCGGCCCCGGTCGCTTCATGCGGCCCCTCCCGGGAGGCTCAGTCCGTGGGCTCCGCCGCCCCGGCCTCGGGCTCGTCGGACTGCTCCGGCCCGACGCGTACGTCGTCACCGGCCGGAAGCACCGGCGCGGCCCCCTCGTCGGTCGCGGTGTCGTCGTCGGTGGCGGGTTCCTGCGGTGGTGTGGTCATGCACTGCCGGATACCCCGGCGTCGCGGAAGAACGCGTACGAGCTGGTAACCGGCTGCACGCATGTTCACCCCCGCTGAGGTTGCGGCCGCGCCGTCGCCGGCTGCCGCGGTGCGCGCCGGAGCCGGCCGATCGCCGCGGTCACGAGCTCACCGGGGCGGGGCCGGCGGCCGAGCAGGCGGGTGAACACGCTGTGCCGCAGCACCCGGCCCGGATAGCTGCCGTGCACCTGACCGGGACCGTCCACCGGAGCGTCGACGTTGTCCACCCCGTTGTCCGGCCGGCCGGTGCGTTGCGTGCCGGCGCCGATCCGGCGGATCGACATGAGCGCATCGGTCAGCGCCGGCGAGAAGCGCTGGGCGAGGAAGAAACCCACCGCGGCCCCGCCGACCGGGATCTCCCGGCGCGGGTGCGCGGCCGCGTACACGATGGAGGCGGCGACGACCTCCGGGGCGTACACCGGCGGGGGAGGCTTGACCATAGTGCCGAGCTTGCTGCGGGCGTGCTCGAAGAACGGCGTGTCGATCGACGCCGGCAGGATCGTCGTGACGGCGATCGGTGCACCCTCCTGCGCGAGCTCCATCCGCAGGCAGTCGTAGAAGGCGCGCAGGGCGAACTTGCTCGCCGTGTACGGGGCGTGCAGCGGAACCGCGCGTACCCCTTCGACCGACGCGACCCCGACGATCACACCTCCGCCGCCGCGGCGCAGGGCCGGCAGGGCGGCGTGCACGCCGTGCACCTGCCCGTGGAAGTTGACCCGCATCACGCGGTCGAACTCCTCGTCGGTGATGTCCTCGACCCGCCCCCACACGCCGACGGCGGCATTGTTGACCCAGGTGTCGACGCGGCCGTACTGCTGCTCGGCGACCTTCGCCAGCGCCTGCACGGCCGCGGCGTCGGCGACATCGGTCGGTACGGCGATCGCGGTCCCGCCGTCCGCGCGGATCCGCTCGACCAGCGTGTCGAGCGCCCGCGTGGTGCGAGCCGCGCACACCACCCTGGCCCCCTCGGCGGCGAAGGCGAGGGCCGTCGCCCGGCCGATGCCGCTGGACGCCCCGGTGAGGACCACAACCTGCTCGGATACCGGCTTCGGCATGACATCGCCTCCCTGCGGTGACGAGCGCCCGGGCGGCCGCTCCCGCACCGCATACCCGGCGCCGGGGCCCCGCCGTGCCGGATGCCCGCGCGTGAACGGCATCACACGCCCGACGGGATTGTCTCCGGCCGCCGCCCGGTTGAAGAGAAGGTCGGTGTGCCCAGTGTCCCAGGGCCTCACCCATTGCCTTCGCGGAATACCGTCCGGCTGGAGCCGCGTCGCGCCACTCGCCTTCAGGCGACCTGCACACCGACCTCGCGTGACCGCGGCCCGGCGCACTCAGCGCCGGGCCGCCGGCGTACGGGGGGTTCGCCTGTCGCGACGTCTTGCCTGCTCGGTGGTCGCATCGCATTCAGCGTGGCTTCAGGGAACGTTCCGCAAGCTGTCCCCATGAACAAGCCCAAGCTGCGCAGCAAGCGCGTCATCATCGCCACCACCGCGACCGTCGCCGCCCTCGCCATCGGCGGAGGAGCCTGGGCCACCGCCGCCAACGCCGACGCCGACACGGTCACCGGCAACGACCGCACCCGCGTCGCCGACGCCGCGGTCCAGGCGGTCGGCGACGGCACCGCCACGGACGTCGAGACGAGCGACGACGAGGGCGAGGCGTACGAGGTCGAGGTCCGCAAGCAGGACGGCACCGAAGTCGACGTGACCCTCGACAAGAACCTCAAGGTCATCAGCCAGGAAACCGATACCCCGGACGCCGCCGCCGCGCCCGCGGTTCCCTCCTCCGCGGCCGCTCCGGACGCCGGCGACCGGGCCCTCACCGACGCCGAGCGCGCCGCAGCCGAGAAGGCCATCCTCGCCGCAGTCCCCGGAGGTACCATCACCGACCTCGAGCCCGGCGACGCCCCCGCCGCCTACGAAGCCGAAGTCCGGGCCACCGACGGCGCCGACTGGGACATCACCCTCGACCCCGCCTACAAGATCCTCACCAAGACCGCCGACAACTGACCCACCGGCCCCGCACCCCAGCGAGGCGGCGGCTCCCCGGGGGACCCCCCTTCGAGCCGCCGCCGAGGCCGTGTAAAGTTCTTACCTGTGCGGCACGCAAGGCAGCCGGACGCGGAAGCCACCGCGACCGGATCCAAGCAGGCCAAACAACACCTAGTCCGGGTGGCGGAATGGCAGACGCGCTAGCTTGAGGTGCTAGTGTCCTTTATCGGACGTGGGGGTTCAAGTCCCCCCTCGGACACTCAGAAGTGGTACAGGTACCACCTTTTCGAGGTACTTTAACACCCGAAAGATGCGGGTCACGCAGCTACACATCTGGGGTAGCTGCCCCGCTCTTCTCCTGGAACACCCCTCTGCGGGGTGGCCATCGTGAGCTTCGGCTTCATCACTCCACTTGCACTTCCTGACCGTGCCCCCTCTCAACGAGCACGAGCTGCTCGGCCGGGTGCCCGGCGGATTGTGGTTCCCCGGCTTGCCGCTGAACGAACAAGGTCGTCGGGATACGCCACGGCGACCGTCGAAGTCAACGGCCGGATCTCGATACACAACTCACTCCGGCAAGCCCTCGGCTGGACCCCGCGCACCCGAATCACCCTTCGAGATGAAGCCGACCTGATTCTGTTCGTGGCCGAGACAGCTGGAAAACCATGCATCTCGGCGAACGGCCGGGTGCAGATTCCGATCGGGGTTCGCCGGTGGCACGGCCTGACAGCCGGTGCCCCAGTCCTTCTGATCGCCGACCCCGACAAGTTTCAGTTGACTCTGGTTCCTCCCGCCGTTCTAGACACGATGGTGACCCGTCGACTGGCGGAGACGTTTGGCGGTGAACCGTCATGACGATCGACGCAGGAAGTGGTCGGCCGGAAGTCGAGGCGGCTTTGGTTCTTCTGGGCAAGCTCGGTCTTTCCCCGGACGATTTGGTGGCCGGTGCCGTCGCCGCTCGCCCGCCGGTCCCTACGTTCGCCGAGTTCGTTCCGCAGGTGGCGGCGGCGACCTCGGTGGGAACCTTGAAGGCCTACAGTTCTTACTGGAACCGGGTGGTGGAGAAGTGGGGCACCCGCCGTATCAATGAACCGACGCCGCTGGAGATCGAGCAGCTCGGCAAGGACCTCCGCGCCAACCGCGTGATTCGCCGCAACGGACGCGACGGCAGCAGCGCCGAAGAGAACTACGTATCGGCGATGCGCCGCCTGTACCGCCGTGCGGTTGCCAACGGGTTCATCGCCGAGGCCGACAACCCCGCCATGAAGGTCGCCAAACCCCGACGCCAAGAGAACAACCGCCGCGCTCTCCCAGACGCCCGGCTCGCCGAGCTCAACACGGCGGCCTCTACGACCGGCGACGACCCCGCTCTGGACAGCTTGCTCCTGCGCTTTCACATCGAGACCGCCTGCCGCCGCGGCGGCGCACTCGCTCTACGCCGCGTCGACCTGGACTCCGCCCAGTGCCTCGTCCGGCTACGCGAGAAGGGCGGCACCGAGCGTTGGCAACCGGTCTCGCCGACCCTCATGCGATACCTGCTCGCCCACTGGGAGGAACGCGGCGACGGCAACCCCCGCAGCACCGGCCAACTCTTCCGAAGCTCATCAGGCCGCGGACGCAGATTCGGCCAACCGATCACCTACCGCCGCTACGACAGACTCTGGGAACGCCTCGGCGAACACCTGCCATGGGTCGTCACCCAGGGAGTCAGCGCCCATTGGCTGCGCCACACCGTGATCACCTGGGTCGAGCGTACTTTTGGATATGCCGTCGCACGAGCTTTCGCTGGCCACAGCCTGAACAGCGGCGACGTCGGAACAACCGCCACGTACGTCAAAGCTGACCTCAGCGAAATCGCAACAGCCGTCGCCGAGATGACCGGCGAACCGCATCCCCTCGCCACTCCAGCGAGCTGAGGGATCGTCCTCTCGAACGTGCTTTCCTGCGAAAGGTTGGGGCGGGCCTCGCACTAACCCGGGACCCGCCCCCGGCCTCGCTAGTAACTTCTCGGCCTTACAATTTGGCACCACATGTCGAAGTTCGAATCGGCGCGATCCGCAGATTGTGACTACCGGGGCGATGCCGAAGGACACCCGGAAACTCGTTTTGCAGCCGTGATTCGCACGGTTGTTGAATCTCCTGCTAAGCCACCCTACCGCGCGCTAGTGCGACCAACTTCTCAACGCTTTCCAGTAACTCAGCAACCTCGTTGTCCTTCAACTCAAGCGCAGGCTCTCCGTAGCGTGCGGATGCTCGCAAGCTCAATAGGCGACCGAACGATCTGCTGATTTCCTGATCCAGGTTTCCTAAGCTGCTGTGCTTGTGAAGCCATTCATCGCGCTTACCATGCATGCGCCCGCGACGTCGCCCACTACCCGGCGTTTCATGGTCCATCGAAAGATGCATTAGGGCGGTAGCGGCGTTCTCGGCTGCTGTGTGCATAGTGTCCAGCGCTACCTCGTCGCGACCGCTCGATGCGGCCTCGCGGGCACTCGCGAGGTAGCTCTCGGACAAGGCGATGTGTCGGACTGCCTTGTCCTTGTTGTAGCGGAAATCGAACGCTATTAGGACACTGCCGTTGGACAGTCGGATAAGTCCAACCCAACCCGAGTCACCTACATCGTCCGCCGGCTCGAAGGTGTCGATGTCCAAAATGTCATCGAGAGTAGCTTTGCTGTTGGCTCCGACGGCAGCCGACGAGACCCTCACTCCAGTTGCCTTGAATTCTACTTCGTTGTCTAGCGAGATCCGCGGAGGGCTGTCCGGCGGCAGGATGGCGAGCGCTTTTCTGACCTCGCCGAGACCTCCAGGGGTGCCGCGACGAGTGAGTTCTGGCAGAATGTAGATCTCTTCTATCTGCTTGACCAATTGTTCAGCGAAACGGCGATCATCTTCGGTTAGCTCTGTTTCGGTTTGGTCGCCCATCAGTCCCATCCTCGTGATGTCCTGCTCGCGTTGCGCGATATAAACGATCGTTGCGACTCCAAGTTACGGGTGGACAGCAGAGTTCTCTCAAGGTATTCACTCAACTACCACTGAGATGCCTGCCTGTCTTGGGTCCCGTGATCGTGCATGAGTGGTGGGGCTGGGCGACGGCGCGTAGGCATGGTGGTTACGAACTGACGCCTTGACGGCTCAGATTGCCAATGGATGGGGCTCGCCGGTGAGAGCGGAGACGGTGGCGGCTACCTCGTAGAGGCTGGCGCGTACGTAGGTGGCGGTGACGCCGAAGTCGGTGCGGCCGTTGTGGCCGGCGAAGGCGCGTGCCACGGCGTAGCCGAAGTGCCGTTCAACCCAGGTCAGCGTCGTATGGCGCAGCCAGTGGGTGCTGACCTGGTGAGTCGCGACCCAGGGAAGATGCTCGCCGGAACGCCGCCAGAGATGGTCGTAGCGTCGACGGGTGATCGGGTTGCCGTTGGCGTAGCGCAGAAGTTGCCCCTGCTCGACGCCTTGGCCGCGGCGGGCGTGGTGCAGCAGCAGGTGCCGCATGAGCGTGGGTGACACGGGCTGCCACCGTTCGGTGCCGCCCTTCTCCCGTAGACGGATGAGGCTGTGGTCGCGATCGAGGTCGATCTTTCGAAGGGCGAGGGCACCGCCACGGCGGCACGCGGTCTCGACGTGCAGGCGGACGAGTAGAGAGTCAAGATCGCGGTCGTTTCCCGTTGTCCCGGCGATGCGGTTGATCTCGGCGAGCTGCGAGTCCAGCAGCGCCCTACGGCTGCTTTCCAGGCGACGGGGCTTGTCGACGCGCAACGCGGTGTTTCCCCGTTCGGGCAGGATGCCGTCGGCGATCGCGTGTCGGTACAGGCACCGGAGTGCGGCGATGGTGTGTTCGGCGGCGAGGTGGCCGCCGCGAGCGTTGCCGCGCACGACGGCGTTGATGCGCGCGTTCCCGGCGAACTCCTCGATTTCGGTAGCCGTAGGCTCGTCGAGCTTGCGGTCGCCCCATTGCGTCTCGACGCGCCTCCAGTAGGTCTGGTAGACCCGGACCGTCCCTGATCCCACGGCTTTGACTACGTGCGGGATGTATTCGCCGAATGTCGGTACCGGTACCTCGCTTCCTGCGTCCAGGAGCTGCTCGGGGGAGATGCCGAGCCGATCGAGCAGCAGCCGCGCCGCCTCGATCTCGGGGCGAGTGGGCGAGGCGCCGTTGATCGTCATGGCCGGTCGGTGTCCTGCGTGGCGCGGTAGGCGCTCATCATCACTTCCACTGCGAAGGGCAGATACGCGATGAGTCGGTCCGCTGAAGGTTCGGCGACAACCAGCATCCGGACACCGGCCCGTAGCCGGCAGGCGTGTCGAACAGCTGCGGGAAGGTGCAGACGTCCAGGGCGAGCGATCGTGATGTCACCGCCGCGGTTCACGGAAATGACGCCCGCCTCCGCGTCGGCTGTGAGGGTGAGGGCTGTGCCGATGTCCCAGTTGAGGGCGCGCAGCGGTGCGCGGTCGGCGAGCCTGCCGCGGTCGTCCAGCGTCGTCACGGCGAAGTAGCGGTCATCGTTGGCGTTGAGGTCGAGAAGTTGAGCCAGGGGTAGTCCGGTGCGGTCGCGGGCGCTGGAGTCGGAGGCGGGCGCTCGTTCGGGTCCGATCGCGATACCTGTTGTGTGCAGGAGGCTTCGCGCGGGGAAGAGCGCTCCGGCTGCTCCGCGTTGTAGCGGTGCCGCATGCGTGCCGCTGTGGTGAATGTTGCGTAGTGGCAAGGCCTCGCGCCCGGCCAAGGCGCCCGCCAGGTCGCCCGTGACCGATGCGGTCCTGAGGCCGGGGATGTTGCTCACGAGAGGCTCCTTGCCGATTGACTCAAAGTGGGACCCGATGCCCGGCCGTGGTCGGCTCCGGATCATGAGGGAATAAGACATTTGGCCCGAACGAAGACGGTTCGCCTGCCTGAGGCGCTACAGCGGTATGGGCCCACCGTGGCGGTCGAGGTGGCCGAGGATGGCGGGGTACCAGGCCCAGAGCCGGTATTTCGCCGGCTGGCGGGCGATGGATTGGTAGGCGCTGAACGCGGCGATGTCGGCCATTTGGACCCATTGGTCATGGCTGGCGGGGCGGGGCTGGGGCTCTTCGATGAGTCGGCGTCCGGGGCGGTCGAGGGCGCGGTGGGCGTCGACGAAGTGTTTGTTGCGTCCGCCGTCGAGGAAGACCATTCCGGCGGCGTCGCTGGCGCGCAGGTCGGCGTCGAGGTAGGCGACGAGGTCTTGATAGAGCTCGTACTTGGTGCGGCCGGGGTGGTGGGGTTCGTGCTGGCGGTAGACGGTGCCGACGCTGATCCCGGGGAGTCCGGCGATCGCGGTGAGCGCGTCACGCACGATCCGGGCGCCGCGGAAGCGCAGGTCAGGTTCCTCGGCGCCGGAGGTGGTGGAGCGGCCGGCGATCAGGTCGGTGGCGTGCAGGACGTAGCCGGGGGCGAGACCGTGGCGGCGCAGGAGTTCGTGACGGAAGTGCATCCAGAGTTGTTCGGCGCTGGCCCAGTTGCTGGCGTCGAGCTGGAGCCAGGTGAAGGTGGCGTAGCCGCTGTCATGGGCGCCGGAGTCGTCGATGTAGTAGAGCCGGAAGCCCGAGCCAGAGTTGCTGGTCATGAAGGTCTCCTCGTTCGCGGGGAAGGGCGGGTCGGTGCGGCGGGTCAGCGCGCGGGAGCGGCCGGGGTGCAGCGCTCGTTCAGCCAGGCGTCGACCTCAGACGGGCGGTAGCGGCAGTAACGGCCGACCCGGTAGCGGCGCGGGCCGGTGCCCCGGTGGTTGAGCCAGTACAGGGACTGCTCGCTGATCCCGAGATACGCGGCGGTCGTCTTGTGGTTCCACATGCCTTCACGAGCCATCCCACACCTACTTCTGTCGAATGAACAGTATTTCTGCCTGATGTTCTGCCGATTTGGCGGTGCGAGAACTGTGCGAGGCAACCTTGCCTTCTGTCAAGACAGCGAGTAGAACTGTTGATATGACAGAAGCGAGTGGTGGTCGGGTGGCGTCGGAAGATCCGGTGCAGGTCAGCATCGGGGACCTGGCGGTCGTTCGGCTCAAGGAAGCTCGTCGGCTACGCGGCTGGAGCACGACCCAGCTCGCGGAACACCTGAACGCGGCCGGGGCGCCCCGGCTGACGGCGAACGTCCTGCAGAATCTCGAGGCCGGGCGCCGTCTGCAGGCGATCCTGGTCGAGGAACTGCTGATCCTTGCGTTCGTGCTGGGGGTGCCGGGCGAGTTCTTCCTGACGCCCCGCGACGGCGAGCGGCTACGACTGCTGCCCGGTGTTGCCCCGGAACGCGAGCAGTTCCTGGCCTGGCTACGCGGTCAGCAGCCCCTGGCCGGAGTCGACCCCGAGCGCTACCGCGACGTGGCGGCGGCCGTGCTGCCGCCCACGGGCTCCACGGTCGATGTAGAGCTACGCGAGCAGGTCGTGAAGATGGCGACCGCGGCGTTCGACGTGTTCGTCGCCGACAGCGAGCAGATCGCGGAGCAGATCGCGGGCAAGACACGTGAGCAGGTCCGGCAGCTGCTGACCGAACTTAAGACCTTTGTCGTCTCCGGTGCCAGCGCCGACGACCTAACTGCGCAGCTCGACCGCTACCTGAACGACCTACCCCGTTAAACCGTCTTTGGGCTGAACCCTCGAGCGCAAGACGTGCGGCGCGGCCGAGTCATGCTGGTTCATTCGGGCGGTAGCATTTCCACGAACGACAGCGCAACGCGTGGAGCCAATCACAGTTAGTCGACATCGGTGGCCCGGATTCTGGCGAGGCGGCGGAAGGAGCATGATGGATACCGCGCCACGCGATAGGAGCCACGAGCCAGGCAGCATCGCTAACCGACGGCTCATCGACGCCCGGCTTCGACTGCGTTCCCCCGTCGACATGGGAAAGCGGATGTCCCGGCGCGAGGTTGCCGAGGCCATGAACGCCTACCTTTGGGCCACCTATCGGCAGAGGGACACCGCCACCGCCGCGTACATCGGCTACTACGAACGCGGCCGCAACTTCTGGCCGAACGACCGCCGCAGAGAAGCATGGCGCCACGTTCTCAAGGTCCCGGACGATGCCGCCCTCGGGTTCTACTACAACCGGCGAGGCCCAGCCCCAGCTGCTGAACTTGAGACGGAAGAAGCCGAGCTAGTTTCGGACTATGAGCCGGACGCAGACAGCCCTTGGTATGCCGATGGGGCTCTACTGGCGCTCGCCGCTGGCGCGGTTGAGGCGGATCTTGGCGGCGACCTGGTGAGCGGTGACGATCTGGCGACCGTGACCATCCGTCGGCGGTCTCTTCTCGTGTCGTTAGCGGGCGTCACCGCGGCCATCGGGCTCGGCGCCCCTGCGCCGGGCGGTCGCCGACGACTGATCGGGTTGTCCGACGTGCGACGCCTGAGTGCGTTGACCACGCTTTACCGGTCTATGGACTTCGAATTCGGTGGCGGGGCGCTGGTGGCCGACGTCGGCCGGTTCGCTGAGCGCGCCGGTGGTCTGCTCGAGCAGACCGTCCCGGATGAAATCCGCAAGCCGTTGCTGATGGCGGTTGCGGATGCGCGCTATCTAGCTGGTTGGACAGCGTTCGACGCGACTGCGCATGCGGACGCTCAGCGGCACTTCGCGGCCGCAGAGCGCTTCGCGATGATGTCCGAGGACCGGATGATCCTGGCCCACATTCGCTACGGCCAGGCCCGGCAGTTGCAGCACCTCCGGCACAACACCGACGCATTACAGGTGGTCCGGTGGGCGGCCGACGGTCTGCGCGCCACCCCTGCCATGATCGTCGTCTTACGGGGTGCGGAGGCCGCGTCGCTGGCCGCGATCGGTGACCACAATGCCGCTGAACGGGCACTCGGCGAGGCCAGCGAAGCCTTCACCTCCATCAAGGCCGGACAGGAGCCGGAGTGGCTCGGCACCCTCGAGAAGGGCGAGCTACTGGCGCAGTACGGTCGTGTCTACCGGGACATGGCACGTTCTGACGAGCGGCACGGCGACGCGGCGGTTACCTGGGTGACGGACGCGATCTCCGAGTTCGGGCCGCAGAACGTTCGCTCGACGGTGTTGAACCAGATCGGGCTGTGCTCCGCGTACTTCCTGGCCGGCGCACCGGGCGAGGCGATCCGGGAAGGCCGCCGAGCCCAGCGCCAAGCGGAGGGGCTCACCTCGCCGCGCGTTCGCGATCGCCTGGCGAACCTGCGCCGCGACGGCCGCCGATTCGCTGGCAACCCGGAGGTCAAAACGTTCCTAGACGGTCTCCCGCGACCGGCGACCCGAGCAGCCTGAAGTCGCCCGGAGGTAGACGATGAGCACTGACGGCGGCAGGTTCACCGAGCAAGCCATGAATGACGTGATGCTCCACCTGGCCCGTGACCTGGACGTTGACGCGGGCGACGCGAAGCTACTGCATATGGCCAACAACGCGACGTTCGCGCTTCCCTCAGCGGGCCTGACTATCCGGATCATCCGCAGTCGTACGCTGCTCGACCGCGTCTACAAGGTCGTCGAACTCGGCGGTTACTTCGGCCAGGTCGACGCGCCAACGATCCGGCTGGCCGACGGGGTCGTCCAGCCGCTCGCGGTTGACGGTGCGCTCGCGTCGGTCTGGCAGTGGGTACCTCCCACCTCGCCAGCCCCGGACGCAAGCGACCTGGGAGACACCTTGCGCCGGTTTCACTCGTTGGCCCTTCCCGCGTTCCCGCTCCCAGTGTGGGATCCGATCGGCGATGCCCGCAAACGGATCAGCGACGCCGAGGCCCTCGCCGACGCTGATCGCGACTACCTACTCGCGTGGTGCGACCGGCTACAACCACGGCTCGAAGCCTTCGCCGCCTCCCAACCGGCCAGCCTTGTCCACGGCGACGCTCACCAGGGAAACCTGCTTCGCGATCGAAGCGGCCGGATCCTGCTCTGCGATTTCGACGCCACCTGCACCGGCCCGTGGCAAGTCGACCTCGTTCCCGCCCCTGCGAATGAAGCGCGTTTTGGTGCCAGCGGTGCCCACGAGCAGCTGTCCAAGGCGTACGGCTACGACATCACGACCGATCCAGCATGGCCTCTGCTGCAAGAGGCTCGTGAGCTGAAGATGGTGGCCGGTGGGGTACCGATGCTGGCTTCCACGCCCGGGGCAGCCGACGAGTTCCGGTTGCGCCTCGATTCTGTCCGCGGCAAGGACTACACCGTGCGGTGGACGGCCTTTTCCGACCTGACCAGCCGGTAGCGGCCGACCGTGGTGTGGTGGACTCAACCGTCACAGCCGGGAGCTGTTGTGGTTGGCTGTGGCAGGGCTAGATGAAGCTGATCTGGCCTGCCGCTGCGCGTGTCATCGTTACTGTCGTTCCTCGCAGGCTGAGGTCGAGCAGCAGGCCGCTGTCGAGGACCGCTGCGACACCAGCGTGATCACGTGCGACGACCACACCGAGAATCGACCTGTCTTCGGCCAGGATGTTGAGCTCGTCACCGTCGTCCGAAGCGACGATCGTCACCGGGGAGGGACTCGCAGCCTGTTCCGGGGCGAGACCGCCGCCGCTAAGACGGGCCTGTGCAGTCACAGATCCGGTCGCCATCATTTCGCCGAGCTTGTGCCGGTCGCCGCCTTGGACGTACTGCAGCAGGTCGAGCACATCCGTCGGGGTCGCGCCCAGGCTGGCGCGCCAGCCTCGGATGTGCTGCTCACTCAGGTATTCACGCAGACCGGCCTCGTCAAGGTCGCCGTCACGTGCGATCCGGCCAAGGTCACGTGCCAGCGTCCTTGACTTCACGTCGTGGACGAGCAGGTCGATGGCCATCGGCGTGTCGACGCCGTATCGCAGGTGAGCGGCGGTGCCCGCAAGCAGTTGTAGCGGGCTGAGACGGGAAAGAAGAATCTCGTTCGTCTGGGCGATGATGAGACCGACGGTCCAGGCCAGGTAGTGCTGGACCCCTTCGCTGATTCCGTCCACCATCTGCTCAAGCCGGAACACCGGGTCCGCCACCTCGTTGAGGTGGGCGTCAGCGAGTTCGGTGAGATCACGACCGGCGATCCAGCCACGTACGACTGCGTCCGCGTCCACGTCAACCGCCGCGCCCTTAGGCGATTTGCGGAAGCGCCAGTGCCCCTTGGCCTCCGGCAGCTGCAGGATCTTGGTGTAGACGTCCTGGTTGGCGAACACGTCGAGGGTCTCGTCGAGTGTGTACTCGCCGAGGCCGCCGAGGGTCTCCATCCCGTCGGCCAGACTGGTTGCGATCGCCTCGAGGACGGCAGCTGACCCGAGACTCGTCCCGGCCTGCCCCCAGCGTCGGCGGGATGCTTGCGGTGTCTGGGCGTAACGGGCGGCGACGGTATCAGCGAGGGCAAGCCACCGCGATTTGAGGTCGTCAGGCAACTGTGTGAACGCGAACAGACGCGCGACGATGTCGTGCCAGGGGCGAGTATCGGCAAGGCTGGGAACGAGGTCGAGTGCGTGCAGCACGAACCAGACATAGTTGACGAATCCTCCCGCCTCCTTATCGTGGGGAAGTTGAAGGATCGCGTCCTGCGTCTGGGCCACCAGGGCTTCTGCTTCCGCGAGCGCAGTTAGCGCGGTGGGCGAAGCGAGGGTGGAGCGGACCTCGAGGTCGCTTGGCTCGGGTGTCAGCCGGTCGAAGTCGCTGCCACTTGGCTTCTTGGACACGGCAAGCACGATCCAGCCCTCGGATTCCTTACCGGCCCGGCCGGCGCGGCCGACTGCGTTGAGTAGTTGCGCGGGGGACATGCGTTGACCGGGGTCCTGCCCTTCGTACTCGGTCGTCGCGATGACGACGGTCCTGACGGGGAGGTTCACGCCGTCGGTGAGGGTGCTTGTCGCGACGACCGCCCTGATGGTCTCGCTGCGGACCGCGTCCTCGACGGCTTCCTGCACTTCAACAGGCAGGCCAGCGTGGTGGTATGCCACGCCTTTACGGACGCACCCGATCAATGGGTGATCGTTACCGAGGCGGGCAGCGAGTGCGTCGGCCAGGCCCTGCGAGTGCGGGTCGTCCTCCAGCTCCGCAGCCATCGTTCTGGCGGCGTCGCGGGCCGTCGCTCGCTGGCTGACCACCATCAGAAGGCTCCCCGCTTCGAGCAGCACGGTTGCTGTCTTAGCGGTTGTCACGTAGTTAGGGGACGTGCCAGGTTTGCGTTTGTTGTCCGGGCCGAGGACGAGCTGGCCGATCGGGGTTTCGTTGCTGGTGACGAGGTGCCGCTCGGTCGAGCTTGTGGGACGGACCGCGATCCGGGCACGGAGGTCGTACCGGGTCTTGGCCGCCGCACCACGCTTGCCGGTGATGATCGTCCGGCTTTCGTCGATCTTCTCGGTCGTTGTCAGGACGCTGAGGCGCCGAGGGGCGCGCCACTCGTCGGTGAACAGCACCTCTCCTTGCTCGGCCGCCGTCCACGCGGCGAGGGAAGCGGCGTTGCCGATCACGCCGGAGAGCAGGATCAGCCTGGCGCCGCTGGCGTCCAGCAGGGTTAGCAGCCCTTCGAGTAGAAGGCCGCGTCCACCGGACTGGGCGATGAGGTGTGCTTCATCGATGATGAACAGGCTGAACCGGCTGAGGACCTCCTGCGGCGACTGCCGCAACGCGTTCATGAGCCGCTCGGGGGTCATCACTTCGACCTGTGGCAGTTCGCTGGCACGCCCCTCGGGCTCTGCTCCTCCGCCGAGGTCCTGGGTGCCGAAACCGTCGGGAAGGTCTGCGCCGAGCCGCCGGCCGAGGTAGCGAAGGCGGGATCGGAGCGCTTGGCGCATCTCCCGGCCGAGGCTGCGTAACGGGGTGACGTAGCAGACGTCGCGGTCGTCCTGCGCGGTGTGGGCACAGATGATCATCTGTGCGAGGAGCGTCTTGCCGGCGCTCGTCGGAACCGACACCAGCAGGCGTGACGTTGTCGGGCTGAGCGGACTGATGGTCGGGTGGGCGATAAGCCTTCGCTGGGGCGGCCAGAGCGTCAGGACGGGCTGCCGGTCGAGGGTGAACGCCTGTTTCACCGCTGCGGGGAGGTCTGGTGGGAGTACGGCCCAGACGCTGCTGTCGCCGAGCCCGTCCGCTAGGGCGAGGAGGTGTCCGGCGACCCAGCGGGTGTCCAGGTCGCTGAGGCCGGCCTCGTTGTTCGCCACGAGCAGGAGATGGCTGCGGGCGGTCTCAAGAGCGTCGGTGCTGCCTTCGCGTAAGTATCGGACGAGGTCGGCGACACCTCGCAGGAGCCGTTGCGTCGGGCCGAACATGGTCCCGTCGAGGTTTTCGAGCTGGGCGCCGCGGGTCAGGGCGGACGCGGCGGACGCCCACGTGCGTAGGTGCTGGTTGAGGGTGGCCATGTCGAGGCCGAGGAACAGGATCCCGGCGTGCAGGGCTACGTCTGCGCTCTCGATGAACGTGGCAGGCTCGGCGAAGAGGTCACGGAGTTTGCGGTGGACGGCGCCGGCATTCGGGCTCTCGTCGGCCCGGTGGTACCCCACCTGTGCGGCGAACGCTGTGGCGAGCCGTACCAATCCGGTCTCCGCGGGGTCATCCAGGAGCAGGTCGAGGACGTGGGCGCTGACTGCGAATGCTCGGCGGCGTTGCTCAGCAGGGTAGCGAGATGTTTCCGCGGTCGAGGCGATGCCGTGCAGGTACCACGCGGCGCGTCGTGCCGGGGAGAGGTCAGCCCGGAACCCGGTGTCGGTCAGGCCGCGGACAAGCTCGACCTCCAGTTCGGCGATGAGGCCGGTCAGTTCGGCGACGGTCGGGAGTTCACTGAGTTGAACATCGCCGAACGCGCCTGTGAGGTGCTCGGCGGCTAGAGCGCGGTCCACGCGTACCTCCTGACCGTCTTGGCGAGTTCCTCGTAGCCGTTGATGCTCGTCGCGAGGCCGCGCAGCTGACCCGGCTTGTCCAGCAGGGGAAGTTTGGACGCCATCTTGGTGAACGGGGCCGCGGGCAGCGTCTGGTGTGTCGCAAGGGTTACTCCAGCGCCGACAAGCTCGTCGCCTTGGACCCATGCGCCGGGGATCTCGGCGATGAAGCTGATCAACTCGTCGGGGGTGCCGGTCGCCGTGTGGGCGAACGAGCCGACGATCTTGGCGACATACCGTTGCCCGCTGACCGCGAGCTGCTTATATGCCTTGTTCAGACTTGCCGAAAGTGAGCCTTTTGCGGTGTTCTTTTTGCTCTCCCATAGTCGAAATCGCAGCGTGCCGTCGGTGGACTCGTAGATCGTGTAGCCGTCGCCGCCGGCGTCGGTGACATCGCCCTTCGGGTCGTGCTGCACTCGCACCGCTGGGTTGTCCTTCGTGAGCAAGTGCCAGAGCCACTCACCGACATGCCCTAACAGGTGGGTCTCGCTTTTCGCGGTGGCTCCTGGCAGGCCGAACACCGGTTCGACGAAAGACCCGATGGTGACGTTGGCCGGGGCCGGGATCTGGGTACCGGCGAGGGTGTGCTGGCGCCACGCGTCGTACAACGGAGTCGCGGGACCGAACCGGGCTTGCATGATCGTGTCGATCAGTACCCAGGCCAGAGCGCCAGCTTCCTGAGCACTGAGGCTGATGGCCACGTGCGAGCTCCACTCACACTTGCCGGCCTCGGGAGTGCCGTCGTGAACCGCCCGTGGCAGGTAGTCCCCTACTGTCAGGCGGTTGTTGGTGCGGGCGAACTGCTCAGACTGCGCAGGCGTCGGGGCGGCCGCCGGAGGCGCAGCGGGGGCGCTCGTCATGACCACCCGCCGTCAAGTGGGATCGCCGTACCCGGCGCGACGTCAATGGCGAGAGGCCGTCCCACCACAAGGTGCGGCCTGTGGGGCGTCGAGGTCATAGTCCGATCATCCCGTAGCCGGAGTGGCATTGCTGTGCACTTGCTGTGACGATGACCGGTCCGGTCCGCCCGCGCGGAGGGGAGGGCAGCAGGAGAGAACTCCGTCGGACCTGTCCACTTACGCTGCCGGCAAGTATGCGCCAAGCCCTTGGTCGGGCCCGCCTGAGTCCGAGTGTCCCTGACCGGCTGTAGCCGGACTCTGCCCTCTCCGGGTTGGCTCCAACCTTCAAACATCGAGGTCGGCAAGATCTTTACGGGGCTCCGCTCAGCAATATTTGGCGCCGGAAGAGGGCTTCGGTGCGACGTGCGTGATGAACGTTGGGAGGTCATTCGGTGTGCCCGGAGACGACGGCGGTGGCTTACAACTCGATGACGGTGTTGGGGTCCTTCATGGCGCGGATAAGGTCGCCGATGTCGCCGACGTGAGCGAGCGGGGACACCCGGGCCATGTCGACGATGCCATTGATGATCCCGGGGATCGCATCGGTATTACCAGCTTCGAGGGCCCGATCGAGGCTGTCGAGCAGCCGGGTATGGACTTCACGCCGTTCGAGGTAGACGTGGTCGAAGTAGTCCCGCAGGACCGTCTTCGCCGCCTTGATCCGAGCGATCTCGGTGTCCCGGGCTGCGCTGATCTGCGCGCGTTTCGTCTTCTCGGCCTGGTATGCCGCGAACGGATCGCGGGCGATGCCGACAAACTGGGTGAGGGCATCGACGACCTCGCTGGTGTTGGGGCCGACGCTGCCGCTGGCGGTGGGGTTTTTCTCGGCCGGCAAGGCCTGGCCGCTGTACACGATTTTCTCAGGCATCGGAGTTGTCCTCGCACGCGCGGCGGTACTTGATGATCAGATGCTCGGTAGTTGGGTCGAGGCGGCACTTGCCGTCAGAGATCGGCGCGGTGCGGATCTGCTGCACGCCGACGACCAGATGCCGGGCGGCATCCAGACGATCACGGTGTTCGGCCGGATTGAACGGCTCGGACTCCAGGACGTCGAGCGCAGCCGCAGCCCGGGTCATGTGCTCGGCGAGGAAATCGCCGAGTTCTTCCGCGCGCAGGCGCACACCGCGCAAAAGTTCGTCCTGCAGCTGAAGCTCCCCGATACGGGCGCTGATGATCTGGTGGTGTTCGGCAGCCTGGGAGTGAGCCAGGCTCCCTTCCTCCAGCGTCGTGAGACCGGCGGAAAACGCGGCGGCGCTGCCCACCATCGCGATCCGGACTTTGTTGCCAAGGGCCTTGCCGCCGGCGCCGGTCGACAGGGGGCCGCCGCCGAGCCACGAGTCGCCGGCGTTCTTCTGCGCAATCCCGGACAACGCGGAAACAGGTCGACCGGTGCTTGCCTTGCCGAAGCGAAGAACCACGGCTTTGATCACCTCGGCAGTGCCGGTACCAGCCGCAACAGCCTTGACGGCGCCGCGAGCCCACCCGCCTGCGTTCACATCGAACTTCGCGACAGGGGCCACAGACAAAGCTGGTGGCTCGACGCCGTCGACGACCAGGTGGTCGGCCGCCCGGACCTGAGCCCCGTTACGTTCCAGGAACGCCTTCATCCGCAGGATGACGTCGTGGTGAGCGCGCTCCTGCAGCCGACCGTACGAGCGCAGCGCCTTGTTCGTTCTGCTGACCCTGGACCGGTGCTCGGCATGGCGTCGGTCGTACCGGCGTTGGTCGGCACGGATCTGCCTCAACGCTCGGACATAGTTGAAGCCACCAACGGTGACTCCCGCGGCGCCGGTGACGCCGACGAGACCGCTGCCGACGAGCCCGGCGAGTGGAACTACCTGCATAGACACCCTTTGCTGCGTCGAGGGACGCGCCGCGCCCGAGGAGCTTCGCAAGCGAAGGGTATCCGCTTCACTCAATCAGGATGGTCGCCTGACCATCTTCAGTAAACCCGGGCTTATGGCCCGATATGCAGGCATTCTGAGCGATTGATGAGGGTGTCGACTCCGACGGGGAGCCATTATTGAAGGGCGTTTTAGGCGGTTTGGCCGCGCTTTCGAGCTGCGGGCCACACTGACGCCTCACTGCATCGACGGTCTGCTCTATCGAGAGAATCACCCTCACGAGCTAAAAGCCGCAGTTCAACGGTGCTTCGTGGAGTAACTGGCACGGTTCCCCGACGGTAACCGCGACGGTTTCTGCACCTCCCCGACGGTTCCAACTTCAGCGAACGTTGAGGTCAGACGGCGCAGGGACCGGCCCGGAAATCGGGCCAACGTCCTGGGGCACTACAGGGCCCCGGCTGCAAGCCCTCACGGCCGGCCGTCTTCCCGGCTGCACAACCACGTGCGGCTGCGGTTGTTCGCGGACGGGAACCGCCAACCCGCCCGCGCTGACAGAAGGAGTCCCTCGATGACCCCAACCGCCCAGTACGCCACCTCGGCACCGATCGAAACCGACGGTGACGACGGTTTCGACCTCGACGTGCGTCTCGTCGAGTTCGGCCCGACCAGCGCGCTGCTGCTCGCCAACACCGACGACGGCTGCGACACGCAGAAGCAGGGCGACTGCTGATTCCCGCCACGCTCGTCCCCGGCCGCCCCGCCGGGGACGAGCGGTCCCCGGACGACCAGACCGAAGCGACAGGAAGGACGCCGCCATGAACTCGCCCATCGGCTATCGGCCGGTCGCCGCGGCGATGTGGCGGTGCGCCGCCGACACCGATCGCAGTACGCCGCCATGGCCGGAGACCGGCGAAGACACGGCGTGGTGTTCCTGGATCGACCAGGTGTGGTCCGACCCCACCATGACCCAGGCCGTGGCCCTGGCAGCACCGACGTTCGCGGAAACCGTCGACCGCCTTACCAGCCAGCGCACCCCCGATCTCGCGCGTCTACACCGTGCGTCGATCTCCCTCGCGCGGTACCTGGTGCGGATGCGTCGGAGGGCTACACCGTTCGGACTGTTTGCCGGCGTCGCGCCACTGGCTATCTCCGGTCCCGCGCATCAGGCGCGGGCTGAGGGGCAGCGGGCCCGGCTGCGAGCGAACGGGGACTGGCTCGACACGATCATCACCGAACTCGAGTCGACGCCGGGCGCGCTGCCAGGCCTGCGAGTCGTGGCCAACGACGTGATGACGGTCCGCGGCACCCGCCTGCACATCGGCTGGCGTCCGCACGGCCACGCCCAGAGAGGCGACCGGCCGACGGCCGCGTCGCTGCGGCATACCCGGCCGGTCGCCTTCGCGCTGGCGCAGGCCGCCCATCCCACGCCGGTCAGCGATCTGCTCGCCAAGCTCAAGGCCGAGTTTCCGGCCGCCCGCGGCGAGGCCCAGGAGGCGTTGGTCAAGCAGCTGATCGAGGTCGGCGCCCTGATCTCCGACCTGCGTGCGCCCTCGGTCCATGTCGACGCGCTCGGCTACCTCCTGAACGTCCTGAACCGGATGCGAACGGCCGACGCTCCTCGCAGGCGACGGATCGTGGAAGAACTCGGGGCGATCCACACCGCCATCGAAAGCGACGAGCAAGCCCCGGCCGGAGCCGAAGACCGTCGCGTTCTCATCGAGCGGATGCGGGTGCTCGCCGATACGCCGCAGCCGCTTGCCGTGGACCTGAAGATCGCCGACGTTCCCGCGATACCCGCAGCCGTCGGCGGCGCCGCCGCGGAGGCGGCCGCCGCACTCCTGCGGTTGAGCCCGGCGGCATACGGGAAGCCGAGCTGGCACGAGTACCACGCCCGTTTCCTCGACCGGTACGGCGCAGGGGCCTTCGTTCCCGTTCGCCATCTGGTGGACGAAGCGGCCGGGCTCGGCTTCCCCCGACACTTCACCGACACCGCCAGCCGGCGCCCGACGGCTGTCACTCCTCGCGGCCTCTGGCTGCTGGCGCTGGCTCAGCAGAGCGCGCTGGACGGCGCCATCGAGGTCGCCCTCACCGACGCGGACCTCGACGCTTTCACCGGCGGCAACGGCGTCCGGTGGCCGGCCCACCTGGACATCACAGTCGACGTCCGGGCCGTCAGCAAGGCGGCCCTGGAAAGCGGCGATTTCGCCGTCTCGGTGATGGGCGTGGGCCGCAGCGCCCTCGCGACCAGCGGCCGATTCCTCGACCTGTTTCCCGGCCACGAACGCGAGGTGCTCGCCGCGCTGCCCACGGCCGTTGACGGCGCCGTGCCGGCGCAGGTGTCGTTCTCCCCGCACCGGCCCAGCATGCAGACCGTCGCCCGGGTCGCCCAACTGCTGCCGATGGTCCTCACCGTCGGCGAGCATCATCGCGACGGCCCGGACGTTCTGCGGCCCGACGACCTCGCCGTCCTGGCCGACCTGGACCGCTTCTACGTGGCCTCGCTCTCTCGTCGGCAGATCGTCGAACCGGTCATCACCTGCGCGGCCGCACCGCACACCATGCCCCCGCTCATGCGGCTGCTGCTCGAACTACCCCACGCGACGAGCACCCCGATCAGCCAGTTCAGCTGGGGAGTCGCCGGCTCCCTGCCTTTCCTGCCTCGCCTGCGATACGGCCGCGTCGTGCTGTCGCCCGCCCGATGGCAGCTTCCCGCCGGAGAACTTCCGGACCGAACCGCACCGGGGCCGGAGTGGAGCTACGCCTTCGAGGCTCTGCGCAACCGGCTGCACCTTCCCAGCTTCGTGTCCGTCGGAGCCGGCGACCAACAGCTGCGCCTCAACCTGGACGACCCGATGAACCTCGCTCTGCTTCGCGCCCACCTCAACCAAACCGTCGGCACAGTCCAGGTCACCGAGGCCCCAGCCGACGGCGACTACGGCTGGTGCGGCGGCCGTACCCACGAGATCGTCGTACCTCTGGTCACCACCGCGGCGCCGGCCCGGCCACCGGCCGCCGCAACGCGCGCAACGTGGGGGCCGCTGATCGGCCACGACCACGCCGACCTGCCAGGCGGATCGTTGCTGTTCGCCAAGCTGTACGGGCCGCCCGACGCGATCGACGCGATCATCACTGAGCAGCTTCCCCAGCTCTGGGCACAGTGGGAGACACCGCCGGAATGGTGGTTCGTCCGCTACCGCGACCCCTACCCGCACCTGCGGCTGCGGCTCCCGACGACCAGCTACGGCCGCGACGCGACCCGGCTCAGCCGTTGGGCAGCCCGCCTGCGCGACCTCCGGCTGGCCGGCGATCTGACCCTGGACACCTACCGGCCGGAGACCGCCCGATACGGCGACGGCCCTGCGATGGCCGCCGCCGAGATGCTCTTCGCCGCCGATTCCGCCGCCGCGGCCGCCCAGGTCGCCGCCGCCGACGGGCATGCCTCGGAGGCTGATGCGCTCGCGGCGGCCAGCCTGGTCGACCTGCTCGCGGGCCTGCTCGACGGGACGGAACCGGCCATGCGCTGGCTGCTGGAGAATCCCGAGCTGCATCCCCGAGTCGCCAATCCGGACCGCGCCGTTCCACGCCGTGCCTTCGACCTGGCCCCGGTCAACGGCGACGATGCCGGCCCAGCAGACGCCCGCGGCCTCAGCCCACAGAGCGCTGCAGCGTGGCGCCAGCGGGCACGAGTTGCCCATCGCTACGCCCGGTGTCTCCGCGAGGACGCTTGCGGGCCGACACCGGAGGTCGCCGCCGTGTCGTTGCTGCACCTGCACCACAACAGGGTCTTGGGCCGCGACCCGGAGCGGGAAGCCCGCGTCTATCACGTGGCCCGATCCGTCGCGCTGACGCACGCCGCCCGCCGCGCGCAGGGCAGGCCGTCATGATCGCGGAACGGATGCCGCTCCGGACGCTGGCGCACGCGCTGGCCGACGCCTTGGCCGAACCGCCGATCGGTGACCCGCCGGACGAGCTCTGGCTGCACCAGTCGCTCTCGCAAGGCGCGGCCGGGATCGCGATCCTGCACACCGCAACCGTCAACGGCCGGCACACCACCAGCCGCGTCGACGCCTGGCTGAGCCGGGCGGTCAGCGCACCGCTGACGTCCGCCGCACGCAGTGGCCTCTGGTTCGGTGTCCCGGCCGCCGCGTTCGCAGCCACGATCGGTGGCCCGAGCCGCTACCGCAGCGCGCTGGCCACCCTCGACCCCGCCGTCGACCGTCTCGCCCGCGAGCGGCTGGACGCAGCCCGCGCCCGGATGAAGGCGGGTGCCCGACCAGCGCTCGACGAGTTCGACCTCGTCCGTGGCCTGACCGGGATCGGCGCCTATCTGCGCCTACGCGACCGCGATTCCGCTCTGCTGCGCGAAGTCCTCGCCTACCTGGTCCAGCTCACCGAACCGGTGCCGGCTGACGACGAGGCCGGCATGACGGTCCCGGGCTGGTGGGTGCCGCAGCCCCCATCGCTCGGGTCGCCGGTCACCGAGCACGCGAACCTGGGCATGGCCCACGGCATCTGCGGACCGCTGACCCTGCTCGCCCGCACGATGCACGACGGGGTGACCGTGCCCGGCCACCGCGACGCCATCGCCCGCATCACCGCCTGGCTCGACCAATGGCAGCAGCCGGGCCCCGCCGGACCCTGGTGGCCGAAGTACGTCACCCTCGCCGAAACCCGGGCCGGACGCCCCGACCGGATCCTCCCGGGCCGGCCGTCGTGGTGCTACGGCACCCCGGGCATCACCCGGGCACAACAACTCGCCGCGATCGCGGTCGGCGAAGATACCCGGCAAGCGGCCGCCGAGGATGCCCTCGTCCGGTGCCTGCGCGACCCGGCCCAGCTCGACCAGATCACCGACCCGTACCTGTGCCACGGCTGGGCCGGCGTCGCCGCGACCGCCTGGTGCGCCGCCGCCGACGCGCTCACCCCCGACCTGGCCGCCCTGATCCCGTCCCTGGCCGACGCGGTGACCGACAGCACCGCCCGCACACCTCTCCCGCAGCCGCCGGGCCTGATCAACGGCCGCGCGGGCATCGCCCTGATACTCGCGACGATCTCCGCCACGAGCCCCAGCCACTGGCTGACCTGCCTGCTCGTCAACTGACCGACCAAACAACACCGATGGGAAGCAACCGATGGACACGGATCCGACCACGCCTGACTGGCGGCAGATCAACCTCACCTGCCTCGACTGGCGGGCCGCCGAACACGTCGCCTTCACGACGCTCAGGCCCCTGCTGACCGCCGCGTCCGAGGCCACGGCCATCGACAGCTGGTGGTTCATCCGCAAGGGCGACACCTGGCGCGTACGGGTGCAGTCGGCCATCCCGCAGTTCATCGACGAGGCCATCCTCCTGCTCTCTGCCGACGCCAAGGTCCGAGACTGCGGGGCAGCGATCTACGAACCCGAAACCGCCGCCTTCGGCGGCAACGACGGCATGACCGTCGCCCACCACCTCTTCCACGCCGACAGCCGATTCCTGCTCGAGCACCTCGCCACCGCCCGCGACACCCACCGCCGCGAACTACCGCTCATCCTCGCCACCCGGCTCATGCGCGGAGCCGGCCTGGAACCCTACGAGCAGGGCGACTGCTGGGCCCAACTGGCCGAAGAACGCGAAGCCAGCGCGGCCCTACCGCCGGGCACCGACCTGGCCGATGCCGTACGGCATCTGGTCACGGCGACGACCGACACCCCCGTCAGCCCGCTGAGCAGCACACCCGCCTGGGCCGACGCCTTCGACGATGCGGGACACCGCCTCGCGCGGCTCGCCGCCGACGGCGACCTCACCCGCGGCCTGCGCGCCGTCCTCACCCACCACCTGATCTTCCTGTTCAACCGGCACGGCGTCTCCGCCCAGGACCAGCACCAACTCGCCGCCGCCGCCCGCAACGCCTTCTTCGGACCACCACCTCAGCCGGTGGACACCCGCCCGTCATCCACCGCGACCGGAGTCGGCGCCACTACCGTCGCCACGGTGACCGACACCGACGACAACCGCACCGCGCACCTGCGCAACGACCTCACCGACTGGATCAAAAGCCGAGGAACCTTCCACACCCCGACCGTGGAGGCGGCGTTCCGCGCCGTCGAACGGCACCGCTTCCTGCCCGATGTCCCGCTCGAGGTCGCCTACGGCCGCAAACCGGTCGTCACCCAGCGCGCCGACGACGGCACCTCGACCTCGTCCGCGTCGAGCCCGAACCTCGTCGCCACCATGCTCGAACAGCTCGGCGCCCGCGACACGCAGAAGGTCCTCGAAGTCGGCGCCGCCACCGGCATCAACGCGGCACTGCTCGCCCACCTGGTCGGCGATGGCGGCACTGTGGTCACCATCGAGTTCGACCCCGACCTCGCAGCCGGGGCCGCCCGCCACCTCACCGACGCCGGCTACACCCAGGTCCACGTCATCGCCGGCGACGGCGCTCTCGGTCACGCCGACCTCGGCCCCTACGACCGGATCATCGTCACCGCCGAGGCCTGGGACATCCCGCCCGCCTGGTGGGACCAGCTCGCCGCCGACGGCCGCATCGTCGTCCCGCTGCGCCTGCACGGCAGCGGCCTTACCCGCTCCCTCGCCCTCGACCTCACCGAGCCCGGCCTGCTCACCAGCACCTCGGCCGTCGTCTGCGGCTTCGTACCCATGCGCGGCACCACCGAACACGCCGACCAGCACATCCCGCTCGCCGACGACGTGATGATGCACGTCGACGCCGGTGACCTGCCCGACTCCACCGCCCTCGCCGGCGCGCTCACCCAGCCACGACACGAGGTCTGGACCGGCATCGAGGTCCGCCACGACGAACCCGCCGAACACCTCGACCTGTGGCTGCTCACCAACACCGCTGACCGGTTCGGGCGCCTGACCGTCACCCCCACAGCCCGCCAGGCCGGCATCGACCCGGCACTGCGCTGGGGCGGCGCCGCGCTCTACGACACCGGCACCGTCGCCTACCTGATCACCCGCGACGTCAACGACGACGTGGTCGAACTCGGCGTCGCCGCGTCCGGTCCCGACGCCGGCAAGCTGGCCACCGCCGCCGTAGACCTGCTCCACCAGTGGGACCAGCAACGCCCCACCCAACCGAAGATCACAGCACGCCGCACCACCGCCGGCGACCCCGACCCGAGCGCGCCGCACCTCGTCCGGCCACACACCACCATCACGATCTCCTGGTGAACCGACACCGCTGAGACCCGGGGCACGAGAGGAGCACCGACCATGTCGGCCACCACACCCGAAGCCTCGCCCACGGCAACCGACCTCGCCGACCTCGCCGCGAGGCGATACCCACTCGTGCCCCGGCCCCGCCCTGCCGCCCAACCCCTCACCGACCGGATACGGCGCGTCCGTACCCGAGCCGAACAGGCCGCCACGAACGATGACGACGCGCTGGTCATCGCCGCCGAAACGCTCAACCTCGCCGCACTGATCTACAGCGACTGCGGTGCCCCGGACACCGCCCGCGAGCTCTGCTGGCGCCAGTACGCCGCCTTCGCCGACGGCGGCCCCTACCCGGCCGACACCGCAAAACTCGCCCTGCAACCGCTGATCAACATCGGCCGGCTGCACACACGCGCCGGCAACGGCACCACCGCCTACGAGATCCACCGCAGCATGTACCAAGCCGCCTGGCGCACCGCCACCACGACCATCGAAGGCCGACCGGTCGCGCTCGGCTCACTCGTCCGGCCCGGCCCTGATCAGCAAGCCGTCGTGCAATGGCTCTGGACCGTCCTGCTCGCCGACGGCCTGCGCGCCCTGTGCCGCGCCGGCCGGTGGACCGACGCCGCGGACCAAGCAACAGCCCACGGCGGCGTCGGCGAACGCCCACTCGACGGACGACAGATCGCCATCATCGCCAGCTCAGCCGCCGGCGATCACACCGAAGCCAGCCGGATCATCGCATGCACCATCTGCACGACAGCCTGGGAACGAGTGATCCTGGACAGCCTGCAAGCGCTTCACCTTCGCTGGTCGGGCGGCGCTCCAGCATCAGCCGCTACGCGCCTGCTGACCGCCTATCGCACCCTTCCCGACGACCCGCACCATGGCCTCTTCCTTGTCAGGCTCGGACTCACCGCTATCGACATCGCCGGGCCGGACGCGGACGTCGCCCCCGCGCTGCAAAGATGCGAAAACATCGCCCTCGGCTCAAACGATGCCCATGCCGCCTGGGAACTCCTGCAGCACCCAATCCAACAGTCTCTGATGCACGGATCAACCGACAGGCTCCGCGCGGTGGTCGATGCCGCAGGGCTGAAGAACACCCCGTCCGTCAACCTCGCCACTCAGTTGGAACCAGCAGTCGACCGGAGCATCGCCACGCTCCAGCGCCATCTCTCAAAGCACTGAGCCAGCGGCATTGGCTCTGGTCACGTTTCAGCGGCTTCCGGACCCGTATTCCCGACGGTGCTCTGATCTCACGCCATCGCGCCGACAGGCAGCGGTGGGCCTGCCCCGCACCAGCGTCGTGGCAGCGGCCCTGCAGGGTGAGCGCCACGAATCCTGGCCGCACCATCATGCTCCTAATTAAGGCGAGCAATGTGACGTTTTACGATGCCTGCGGTCGAGGCAATTAGGGTTACGGCATCCTCACGGCTGTACGTGAAGTCCTGGGTGACTGGGTCATCGTGGGCTGCTCCGCTGAGCAGGGAGAAGAGATCTTCGACCATCATCGCGAACCGTTCATCGAGCAGGCGCTGATGAGCGTCGGTCTTCGCCTTGCCTGACTGGTAGACGGTCCGCATCGCGGCCCGGACCGGTTCTAGTGCCTTGCGGGCCTCGCCGAGCGCCGGGTCATACTTTCCGTCGAGCAGCAGCTGGCGTGCCTCGTTCAATCGGGTGACGGCGCCGACCATCTCGGCGTTCTGCGGCATGGGTACAAGCACGTCGATGAACGATGCCGCGGCGATACGTTGAGTCTGCTCGCCCCACGTGGCAGAGCGCACCACGAGGAACGAGTCTCCGGTCCGCGCGATCAGCTCCGGCGGCGTCCCGGATACTGTCGACACATCGAAGGTCAGGTTCAACCAGAAATCACCGCTGGCTGCGCGGAGCTCGTCGATAACCCGCAGTTGCTCGGCGCTGACGTAGCCGACCAGCCGTACCTCAGCACCTCGCAGGGTCGGTGTTACCGGGTAGGCCCCCTCCAGCCGACAGAGCATCTGACGGTTCTGCTGGCTGAGCCGGCTCACGTCCGCGGTGGCTGCGATCCGGTACGAGCGCGCTGGTGCTTCGACCGCGAGCGCGGCCCGAAATCGTAGCTCCAGCCGGGCTCCGCCGGCCGCCAGAGCCAACGACAGCGCATCGGTGGTCTCCTCCAGCTCAAGCCGCTGCCCATCGCCGAAGTCGATCGAGGCCATGCTCGCCACGTCCGTACCCTTTCTCTTCTGTAGACGCCGGAAATGCGGGTTCACTGTCCCGCAGCACTCGCCTTGTGCGCCACTGATTACTCAGCGTGTCGCGGATGGCTTAGAGATCCACTGCCCGGCCCGGGCCATCGCTGGTGAGCTGTCCTGCCCGCCGGGCGGACAAGCTGCTCGTTCAGCTCGCGTCGGCGGGGTTGGTCTGGTTACCGGGCACCTCGACCATCACCACGTGTCGTGCGACCGGGCCGCCCTGGATCTGCACGACTGCGTGCGAGACGAGCTCGGTCAGATGCGGCGACGGGCTCTTGTCTCTCGGCTTTTTCAAACGGAGTACGACGAGGAAGCCGATCCGCACATCGGAGGCCTGGTAGCTGACCGTCTGCTTGATGTACTTGGCCTTGTGAGCGATGGGCACGGCGGTTCCGTCGGCTTTCAGTTCCAGATAGAAGTGGAAGCCCGAGAAGGTCGTCTGGATGTCGGTACGGCCTGCCCCGACCTCATGAACCTCCACGTTCGTGGAGCTGGCGAGCTGCCCCTGTGACAGCCAGTCGTAGAGATCGTCGTGCAGGTCCTGCTCTGAAGCATTCGGATCGAAAAGGTATTCTTTGGTGGATTTCTGGGTGTTCAGTCGCCGGGCGACGAACTTGATGAGCTGGTCGAGCACGATCCCCGCAGCGGGAACGACGTCATCTCGGAAATCCGGGCTGGTGGAGAGTTCGGCGAGCATGTGCTTCCGGACGGCGGTGATCGTGACGTCCGGGTCCGGGTTCGCTGAAGCTTGCCGGTCCGCGATATCGGCGGCCAGCGCCGCGAGCTCGATCGGGTCGAGGCTAGCCAAGGTTGCGATGAGCGCGGGGTAAGGTCCCAAAAGCTCGGCCAGCAGGGGCGGAATTTCCGCCTCCTGCTGCTGTGGTTTTCCCGGCGGCTCCCCGGTGGCGGTAATGCTTGCGCGGGCGCTCGTCAAGACGATCTCGGCCGTCGTCAGGCGCTTCTGCAGCTCAGAAGCATCGTTGCCTGCCGCCAGCGTTGCGGTGACGCGCCGGCGCAGAGCCTCGGTGTGGTCGCTGAGGTGACGTAGGAGCCCGGCGCGGGCCGCGAAGCCGTCGGCAACAGCCGGCCTCAAGACCTTGAGGACGGTTTCTGTGCCGTGAGCGTTGCGGGTGATGTCGTAGGACCGCGACGCTGAATAGATGTCCAGGACATCGTCGAGCACGACGGCCGCGTCGTAAAGGCTGTCCCGGCTGAGCTGGTCTCGGAGCCAGGCAAGGTCGGCGGTCAACCGGTTCCAGCTCTGGAGGACGGCGAGCTTCCGATCGCCGCTCCAGTGGTTAAGCCCGTACGCGCCGAGGGCGAACTCGCTGGCTTGGCGGGTGACCTGTTCGACTTCGACGAGAGATGCGTGCCAGGTCTTCGCGTCCTGCAGCGCAGGCTTACCCGTCAGAGAGCGCAGCAGGCCGTGGAGCAGCCTCAATGCGGAAAGCAGCATGGCGGCGTCGCCACGGTCGTCGACCGTGGTCACGAACTCCAGCGCCTCGACTGCCGCAGCGAATCGGTCGAGGACCTGCCCGGTCTCGGTGCTGCGCAGTGCTCGGGCGATCTCCACGTTCGCCTTCGCCCACATCGCGTCCGACGCGATGTCGCGGTGATACGTGTCGTTGCGCTCTAGCACCTCCGGCGCTGGGGCGACGGTGTAGGCGGGGGGTTTCTGGCCAGTGAGGATGTCGATGACGTCTGCGACGTCGTCGTCGACCGTCCAGTAATCGAACGCCAAACCGACGGTTCTGACGACTGCTTGGGCGTACCGGCGTGGTTGTGGCTCGGCAACGTCTTCAAGGACCCCGAGGAGCTTGTTCTTCGAGGCGAACCCCTGCACGGCGAGCCGGGCGACGGCCTCTAGCGCGACCGCATGCCGGATGACGGAGTGGTCCGGCGGTGCGTCACCGTCAGTGCGCGGGGGAACGGCGAAGACCAGACATGACGCGGCGATCTTGGAGCCGATCATGCCCGCCAGGACCGTGTCGGCGCAGATGGTGTCGATGTTCGGCGTGAATTGTGCCGGGTCGGTTGACCCCAGGACGGCTTCGGCGAGCGCTACTGCGGCGGGCTTGATCGGGGCTAGGTCCTCGCCGTCCGCGGCAGCACGGGCTGCGTCACGTGCCAACAGTGACACCGCCGGAGTTAGCAGCGGTTCATCGATCAGGGTCGGCGCCAGGACCTTGATCGCGTCCCATCCGCCGAGCCGGTCGAGCAGGTCCTCTGGCGGCGGCCCACCGGTGAGGTTGAGGAGGAGCTCAGCACCGATGACAGCTGGGTCGAGCTGGTCGGACATGCCTCCTCCTCACGATCCGTCGAGGCCTCTAGTTCTACGGTTCCTGTCTATCAGCCCTGGTCACGTACTTGGTGTGGAGTGTCACCACACGAAGTTCGTGCCGGTGGCGACCAGGAGGTTCTCGGCCGCGATGACCTCGCGCAGCGTCGGGCCGTGAGTGGTGGCGACGAC
>NZ_JAUQWH010000052.1 GCF_030757795.1 Actinoplanes oryzae | reverse complement strand
GTGCGCCGCCAGCGCAACCGCCACGCCGTCCGCGGCTCGGCCGTCGCGCGGGCCTGGGACCGTCTCGACCGCGCCTCCGCCACCATGGTGGGCCTGGCCGGCCGCCTGACCGGCCCGGGCGAGGCCGCCGTCGGTGAGGCGGCCACCGCCGAGCAGTGGCTCCGCGACCTCGGCCAGCGCGTCGCCAGCGTCGAGCGCGCGCTGCCCCTGACGCCGCCCGACCAGCGGGCCGCCCTGCAGGAGTCGCACGAGAGCCTGGCCGCGCAGTTCACCGAGGGCGTCACCGCCTTCGAAAACCTGGTCGCCTCCGCCGCGTCCTACGTCGCCGAGGACGGCCACCCGGTCGCCGCCGCGCAGCACCCGGCGCTGACCAGCCTGATCGACGCGACCGACCGGCTGCGCGGCATCGCCGAGGGCCTGTCCGAGCTGCGCCGCCCGCCGACCCCGGCCGCCTGACCTCGCCCGACCCGGGCCGCCTGAGTTTGCCTGATCCGGGCCGCCTGAGCTCGCACGGGCCGGGCCGCCTGACCCTGCGAGCCCGGCCGCCTGACCTCGCGTTTCCCAGCTGCGCCTGAGCTCGCGGGACTCCTCTGGCGCCGCGGTCGTCTTCATGCCAGGCCGAACTGGGCCTTCACGGTGGGCAGGAAGCCTGCGTCGCCGGTCGACTGGCGGGCCGCGAGGATCTGCTCGGCGTCCGGGCCGGCCGCGTAGCGGAGCTGGTCGGACCCGTCCGTCACCGCGCCGTAGACGACCTCCGCGATCGCCGCGGGCTCCGAGCCGTTCGCCACCAGCGGCCCGAGCTCGCCGAGGACGTTCCGCACGAGCGGCTGATAGTCCGGGATGGCCGGCTCGTTGTGGAACGCGAGCGACCGGCCGCCGAAGTCGGTCCTGATCCCGCCCGGCTCGACCAGCTTCACGCGGATGCCGAGCTCGCCCAGCTCGTAGTGCAGCGACTCCGAGAACCCCTCCACCGCGAACTTCGTACCGTGATAGAGCGTGCCGAGCGGGAACGCCAACCGCCCGCCGATCGAGGAGATGTTGACGATGACGCCGCTGCCCCGCTCGCGGAAGTGGGGCAGGACGGCCTGGATCGTCGCCAGCGGGCCGAGCACGTTCACGCCGAACTGCCGCTCGACCGTGTCCCAGGGGGTCGACTCCAGCGGCCCGTACGCGCCGTAGCCCGCGTTGTTGATCAGCGCGTCGATCCGTCCGAACCGCGCGAGCCCGGCCTCCACCGCGGTCGTGATCGACCCGGCGTCCTGCACGTCGAGCCGGGTGACCAGCACGTTGGGGGCGTCGAAGAGCGGGGCCGGCGTCCGCATGGTCGCGACGACGTTCCAGCCCCGGTCGGCGAAGAGCTGAGCGGTGGCCCGGCCGAGGCCGCTGGAGGTTCCGGTGATGAGCACTGTCTGAGTCATGAGTTCATCGTCGGGCCACCGCGTCGCGGACCCTAGATCGTTCCGGTCAGGCTCTTGCCCGATCCGCTCAATGAGCCATACTCGGCCCGTGGACGCCCTCACCGAGCTGCGTGACCTGATCCCCAAGCTGGCCGGCCGGGCCCCGCGCGGCAGCTGGCTGCCCGGCTCGCTGGTGTCGGCCGTCACCACCGAGACCCAGCCCTACTGCTCGAACTTCGAGCCGCTGTTCGCCGTCGTCGTCGCCGGGGAGAAGCGCCTGTCCCTGGCCGGCAACGAGTTCCGCTACGGCGCCGGCGAGTACCTCATCTTCTCGATGGAGCTGGCCGTCGCGGCCCAGGTGACCCGGGCCGACCCGTTCCTGGCGGCCGGGGTGCGGCTGCGGCCCGAGCTCGTCGCCGAGCTGCTGCTCGAGGCGGCCGAGGCGGCCACGCCGGCCACGGCGGGCCCGGGCGCCGGGGTCGCCGTGGCCGACGAGGAGCTTTTGGACGCCGTACTGCGGCTGTTGCGCCTGGTCGAACGCCCCCGCGACTTCGCCGTGCTGGCCAAGGGCATCGAGCGCGAGATCCACTGGCGACTGCTCACCGGCCCGCTGGGCGGCCTGGTGCGGCAGGTCGGGCGGGCGGACGACCGGTTCGTGCTCGTGCGCCGCGCCGCCCGGTGGATGGAGGAGCACTTCGACCGCGTGATCCGCGTCGACGACCTGGCCCGGCACGCGGGCGTCAGCGTCGCCACGCTGAACAGGCACTTTCGCGAGGTCACCACGATGAGCCCGGTGCAGTACCAGAAGCAGCTGCGCCTGCAGCGGGCCCGGATCCGGCTGGCCGCCGCGCCCGGGGACGTCGCCGCGATCGGGCACGAGGTCGGCTACGAGAGCCCGTCGCAGTTCAGCCGCGAGTACAGGCGGCTCTTCGGCATCTCCCCGAGCCAGACCTCAGCCCTGGCTGGTGTTGCTGATCATGCGCTGTAGCACCCGGACCGTCGTCTCGTAGTCGGCGTCGTCGATGCCCGCGTGGATGGCCGCCCGGATCTCCGGCGTGTGACTGCGCACGTCGAGCCGCGCCCGCTCGCCGGCGTCGGTGATCGTCAGCCGCCCCCGCTCGTCGGCCGCCAGCCAGCCCCGGTCCAGCAGCACCTCCGCCTCGGCCTCCAGATCGTCCTCCCGCCGCAGGTAGGAGCTCATCGCCCGGGTCAGCTCCGCGACCGTCATGCCCCGGCCGTCCGGCGAGATGTCGTCCGGGGAGAGGTGGCGCAGCAGCCAGAACTGCGGCTGGGTGACGCCGAGCTCCGCCTGCCGGGCCCGGATGAAGGCGATCACCGATTCGTACGCGAGCCCGGTCCAGTAGGCGACGGGCTCGGCCGCCAGAGAGGTCATGCGCCGACCGTAGGAACTCAACCTCTGTTGAGGTCAAGCCGCGTCCTCGGCGGCCCCGCGGCCATGGACCTCGGTCCCAGGACCGTGCGGCTCCCGTGCCGACCGCAGGGCCTCGCCGCGCAGCACGTCGGCCTCGGATGATGACGAGCCATCGGCCGAAGTTCGCCATGACCGCCACGAACAGGCACTGCATCGTGAGGTGCGTTTATCGGGCGGCCGGCCGCTCCGGTTGGCAGTGCGGGCACCAGTACGTGACCCGGTCGTCGAGCTCCGCCTTCTGGATCGCGGCGCCGCAGCGGCGGCACGGCTGGGCGCGGCGGCCGTACACATAGCTGGTCTGGCCGCGGCGCAGCGAGCCGGTGGTGGTCTGCGTCCAGCGCCCGCGGTTGGAGGCCACCAGCTTCTGCGCGAGCTTGACCGTGCCCGCGAGGTTCGCGACGTCGCGGACCGGGGTCCAGGGCCAGAGCCCGCGCAGGAACAGCGTCTCGGCCTTGTAGAGGTTGCCGACGCCGGCCAGGTTGCGCTGGTCGAGCAGGGCCTCGGCGATCGTGCGGTCGGGGCCGGCCGCGATCCGGCGGACGGCCTCGTCGGGGTCCCAGTCCGCGCCCAGCAGGTCCGGGCCGAGATGCCCGACCAGCGTGTCCTCCTGCGCGGTGGGCAGCAGCGCGACCTCGTGGATGTGATAGCCGACCGCCACGGACCGCGCGGTGCGCAGCACGACCCGGATCAGGTGCGACGGGCGGGTGAAGCGCTCACCCGGCCGGTACGCCCGCCACGCCCCCTCCATCCGCAGATGCGAGTGCAGCGTGAGCGGCTCCTCCCCGTCCCGCGTCAGGCGCAGCAGGAGATGCTTGCCGCGGCTCGCCGACTCGGCCACCGTCCAGCCCGTCAGGTCGGTCGTCGCGAGCTTGGGCACGCGGAAGTCGGAACCGGTCAGCACGTCGCCGGTCAGCGCCTTCTCCAGCACGCGGGCCGTGTTCCAGACGGTGTCACCTTCGGGCATGGCTCAATTCTTCCCCGGAAGCAGGGCGATCATGTCCTCCTCCGTGGCAGCCACCGGCCCGTCCCACGCGGGCACGACGGCGTCGAGCAGGGCGGTCGTCGGCGGGTCGATGGCGTCCGGCAACAGCCCCCGCCGTACGGCGTACGCCCGCACCGCCGTCAGCAACCGCGCTGCCTCGCCGACCAGGCCCGCGCGCGCCATCGCCAGCGCGCCCGTGTGCAGGCAGGACAGCACGCCGCCGATGTCGTTCTCGGCCCGGAAGCGCTCGATGGCCTCGTGCAGCAGCCCGAACGCCGTCGGAGGGGACTCGTCGAGCCACGCCCGGGCCAGGGACAGCCCGCCCAGCGCGGCACTCCAGCCCTGCCCGGCGCGGTGCGCGACGCCGATCGCCTCGGCCAGCAACCGGCGGCCGCCGTCGAGGTCGCCGAGCCCGGCCAGCGCCGCCCCGAGCGCGACGCGGGGGAGGACACCCAGCCACTCGGCGCCGAGGGCCGTACTGATGGCGATGGCCTCGCGGGCACCCTGCGCGCCGCGGGCGAACTCCCCGTACGCGTTCCACATCAGCGCCTCGTAGTACTTCAACTGCCCGAGCAGCTCGGACTTCTCGTCCCCGGCGATCAGGTCCAGCGCCTGGAGGAGATCCGTGCGGCCCGCGTCGAGCGACCCGCCGATCCAGTGCAGCGAGGCGCGGGCGCCCAGCGCACGGGCGCGGTCGCTGGGCGTGGCCGGGGCCGCGAGCGCCGCCGTGAGCGTACGGATTCCTTCCGCCACGTGCCCGCCCCGGAACCAGAACCACTCCAGCCGTCCCGCCGTCCGCAGCGCCTCGCCCGGCTCGGCCGTCAGGTCGTGCGCCAGGCCGGCGCGCAGGTTCGGCAGCTCGCGGTTGAGCACCCGGATGGCCCGGGTGGAGCGGTCGCCGCGCAGTTCCGGCCACGTGCGGGCGACGAGTGCGCGTACCCACGCGGCATGGGCGGCGCGGCTGGCATCCGGCGCCGGGTCGTGCGCGCGGCAGTACGCCCGGATGATCTCCAGCAGCCGGTACCGGACCGGGGTGACGGTGGTGTCGGCGGCCACCACCGAGCGCGCGACCAGCGACGACAGCGCGGACAGGTCGGAGCCCACCGCCGCCGCGCCCTCGAGCGTGAAGCCGCCCTCGAACGGCCACAGCCGCAGCAGCAGAGCCCGGTCGCCCGGTGGCAGCAGGTCGACGCTCCACGCGATGGTCGCCGCGAGCGTGGCGTGCGGGGAGACCGCCCCGTGCGGCACCGGCCCGTCGGCGGTGAGCTCGTGCAGGCCGAGCACCCGGGCGCGGGCCGCGGCGAGCTCCAGCGCCAGCGGGATGCCGTCGAGCGCTTCGGCGAGCCGGGCGAGGTCCGCGTCGTCCCCCGGGGAGGGCCGCCAGCCCGGACGCACGGCGGCGATGCGGTCGGTCAGCAACGCCACGGCATCCGTACGCGGCAGGGGTTCGACCGGCACGAGCCGCTCCCCGTCCACGCCGAGCGCCTCCCGGCTGGTCGCGAGGATGCGCAGCCGCGGATTGCCGGCCAGCAGCGTGACGGCGAGCCCGGCGACGGCCCGGATCAGGTGCTCGCAGTTGTCGAGGATCAGCAGGCCACTGACGCCGGTGATGCGGGCCGGCACGTCGGCCAGCCCCAGCGCCGTGGCTACCGCGGACGGCAGGTCCCGCGGCGCCCGGACGTCGGCCAGCCGGGCGAGGAAGCCGTCAGCCGCCCACTCCACCGCGAGCCGGGTCTTCCCCGCGCCGCCGGGGCCCACGAGCGTCACCAGGCGAGCGGTCCGGAACGCCGTGTCGAGCCACTCCTGCTCCGCCTTGCGCCCCACGAACAGCGACAGCGGCCGGGGCAGGGCCACCGGCGGCGCGGGCAGGAGGAGACCGGGGTCCTGGGCGAGGAGGCGGCGCTCGAGGCTCTGCAACGCCGGGCCCGGGTCCACGCCCAGGTCGTCGGCGAGCAGGGCGCGCACGCGGCGCAGGGCGGACAGCGCTTCCGCCTGGCGGGCGCTGCGGTAGAGGGCGAGGATGAGGAGTTCCCAGCGGCGCTCGCGGTACTGCTCCTCGCGTACGAGATCAAGCAGCTCGGCCACCGCGGCGGGTGCGTCGCCGACGGCCAGGAGGCCCGCCGCGCGCTCCTCCGCCGCGACCGCGTGCAGCTCGGTCAGGCGGGCGCGCTCGGCCTCCGCGAACTCGTCGAGCTCCGGGTACGGGCGCCCGCGCCAGCACCGCAGCGCCGCCTCGAAGTGCCCGGCTGCCACGGCCGCCTCGAACTCCGCCGCGTCGGTGCGCGCCACGAGGCGGTAGCCGGCGGGCGTACGCGGGAGGGCGTCCCGGTCCCCGAGGGCCTTGCGCAGCCGCGACACATAGGCCTGCAGTGACACCGCGGGGCTCGCGGGCGGCCGGTCGCCCCACACCGCCTCGGCGAGCCGGTCGTCGCTGACCGCCGCTCCCCGTGCCATGGCGAGGGCGGCGACGAGGCGGCGGGGTTGCGGGCCGCCGGGGTCGATGCGGCCGGAACGCGAGAGGACCTCCAGCGGTCCGAGGACACGGCATTCCAGCACGCGCGCAGCATACAAACGCAGGAGGCTTGCAAGCAGTCTGCAAGGCGACGGTCCCACTGTGGACGCATGACAGTCGACACCTGGGAAATGGTGCTCGTGCACCGGGTCTTCCGGCGCGAGTTCCGCATCCTGCCCGCGATCATCCGGGCCGTTCCGCCCGGCGACAAGGCCCGCGCCGAGGTGGTCGGCGAGCACCTCGGTGAGGTCTCGCACGGCCTGCACCACCATCACGAGGCCGAGGACGAGCTGCTCTGGCCGATCATGCTCGACCGGGTCGGGCTGCACGCCGACGTGGTGCACCGCATGGAGGCTCAGCATCTCCGGCTCGCCGAGCTGCTCGGCCGCCTCGACGCGCTGAACAGCCAGTGGCGCGCCTCCGCCCGGCAGGAGACGCGGGACGGGCTCGCCGACGTGGTCGCGCAGGTCTCGCCCGTGCTGGAGGAGCACCTGGGGGACGAGGAGCGCGACCTGCTCCCGCTGGTCTCGGAGTTCGTCACGCAGGCCGAGTGGGACGCCCTCGGCGAGCGCGGCAAGGAGATCCTGCCCAGGAACGACCTGCGCAAGGCGCTCGTCTTCCTGGGCGCGTCGCTGGAGGAGGCCTCGCCCGCGGAGGCCCGGCGCTTCCTGGCCACGCTGCCGCTGCCCGCGCGGGTGCTGTGGGCACTCTTCGGCAAGCGCACGTACGCCACCGCGCGCGACCGCGTCCGCCAGGGCTGAAGCCTCTTCACGACCTGCGGCGGGCCCCGCTGTGAAACAGCCTCAGCGCTCCGAGATCCGGACGACGTCGCCCGGCGTCACGGAGAGGACGACGACGGCCCGGCCGCCGTTGACCGCGATCGCGACGCGGCCGGCCGAGTCCTCGTAGACGATCAGCTCGCCGGGCCCGACGTCGCCGAACGTCTGGCCGCGGCGCGCCTTGACGCCGCCCACCATCAGCTCCGGGCCGAGCCCGCTGAGCATCCCGCCGCCCGCGGCCAGCTGCACGTTGCCGAAGCGGTCCACGGTCACGACCTCGGCCTCGACCCAGCCGTCGCCGACCGCCACGACCGGGTCGGGCAGCCGGACCACCGACTTCGGATCGACCGTCCGCCCGGCCTCGGCCAGCGGCGCCCCGAGGGCGAGCCGCGCGGCGACCGGCGAGAAGATGTCGCGCCCGTGGAAGGTGCGCGAGACGTCGCCGAGGAACCAGTCGGTGTTCGTGAGCTCGACCACCTCGTCGAGGCCCCCGAGCGCCTCGGCCGCCCAGACCAGCAGGCCGTTGTCGGGGCCGACGAGCAGGCCGCCGGGCGTGCCGACGGCGATGCCTCGGCGCTCGGTGCCGACGCCCGGGTCGACGACCGCGACGTGCACCGAGGGCGGCAGGTGCGGGGCGGTCTGGGCGAGGACGGCGGCGCCCCGGGCGACGTCGGCCGGCGGGACGTGATGCGTGACGTCGATGACCCGCAGCTGCGGGGCCAGGCGGCCGATCACGCCGTGGCAGGCCGCCACGAACCCGTCGAAGGTGCCGTAGTCCGTGGTGAGGCTGATCCATCCATACGCGCCCATGAGCCCTACGTTACTGCTCCCGCCGGGGCCGTCTGGCAGAGTTGATCTTATGCGTCTCGTCATCTTCACCGAGCCCCAGCAGGGCGCCACCTACGACACCCTGCGGCGGCTGGCCGTGGCCGCGGAGGACGCCGGCTACGACGGCTTCTTCCGCTCCGACCACTACCTCACCATGGGTGGCGACGGGCTGCCCGGCCCCACCGACGCCTGGATCACGCTCGCCGGTCTCGCCCTGCAGACCTCCCGCATCCGCCTCGGCACCCTGGTCACCTCGGCGACCTTCCGCCACCCCGGCCCGCTGGCGATCAGCGTCGCGCAGGTCGACCAGATGAGCGGCGGCCGCGTCGAGTTCGGCCTCGGCGGCGGCTGGTTCGAGGCCGAGCACACCGCGTACGGCATCCCCTTCCCGTCCGTCGGCGAGCGCTTCGACCGCCTCGAGGAGCAGCTCGAGATCATCACGAACCTGTGGACCACGCCCGAGGGCGCCAGCTACAGCTTCGACGGCAAGCACTACCAGGTCGTCGACTCGCCCGGCCTGCCCAAGCCGGTGCAGAGCCCCCGCCCGCCGATCATCGTCGGCGGCCACGGCAAGAAGCGCACCCCCGCGCTGGCCGCCCGCTACGCGCAGGAGTTCAACACCCCGTTCGCCAAGATCGAAGACCTGCCTGCCCTGTACGGCCGGGTGCGCACCGCCTGCGAGCAAGCCGGCCGCGAGCAGCTGCCCGTCTTCTCGTCCGCCGCCGTCCTGTGTGTCGGCAAGGACGACGCCGAGGTCGCCCGCCGCGCCGCCGCGATCGGCCGCGAGGTCGAGGAGATGCGCGAGAACGGCGGCATCGTCGGCACGGTCGACCAGGTCGTCGACACCCTCGGCCGGTACGCCGCCGTGGGCGCGGAGCGTGTCTACCTGCAGACGCTGGACCTCGCCGACCTCGACCACATCGAGCTGGTCGCCGCCCAGGTGATGCCGCAGCTGTGATGCGCCCGGGGGAAGGACGGCACCGTCCTTCCCCCACAGGCACGTAAAGTCGGACCCGTGCGGATTGTCACTGATCGTCTGACCCTGCGCCGCCCGGCCGCGCCGGACCTCGATGCGGTCTACGCGATCCACCACGACCCCCGCGCCTGCCTGCACAACCCCTCCGACCTGCTCGCCCGCCGCCAGGACGCCGAGCACCTGCTGCGCCGCTGGGACGAGCACTGGCAGCGGCACGGCTTCGGCTACTGGACGGTCCTGACCGAGCCGGGCACGCTCGCCGCGTCCGGGGCGGTCGCCGGCTTCTGCGGCATCAAGATCGTCCGCTTCCGCGACCGCGAGGTCCTCAACCTCTTCTACCGCCTCGACCCCGCCGTCTGGGGCGCCGGCCTCGCCACCGAGGCCGCCACCGCCGTCGTCGCCTGGGCCGGCGAGCACCTCCCGGACTGGCCGGTGATGGCCCGGATCCGGCCCGCCAACATCGCCTCCCAGCGCGTGGCCCAGCGCGCGGGCCTCACCCGCGACCCGGCCCAGGACGAACCGGGCGAGGACGGTCCCGACTGGATGTACACCCTCCGCTGGGACCGCCACCCCTGACGTTCCCGCGCCCGCCCGCCCGCGCAGCGTCCCCGCGGCTGTCCGCCCTCCGCCGTCGCCGCGAACGCCTGCCCTCCGCGGTCGCCGCAACGCCCGCCCTTTGCCGTCGCCGCGTGGCGCGCAGCACGCCGGTCGGAGCCCGATCAGCCGTGATGCGGACGGCCGAGCCCCGCGGCGCCCGTGTCGTGGTCGTGCAGGAGATGCTCGAGCGCCGTCAGCTCGGCCCTCTCCACGCCGCTGAACCAGCGCACGACGACCAGCGCGATCGCGCTGACCGACGCGAAGATCAATGCTGCGCCGATCGACTCCGCGGCCTTGCTCCACAGGTCGTCGCCGCCGACGCTCACCTGCAGGAACCCCAGGGCGACGGCGCCACCGACCACCCCGGCGACCAGATGCGCGATGCGGCGGCAGAAATGGGCCCGCCCGAGGGCCGCCACGGCGGGATGCACCCCGGCGCCCCGGTCGTCGCCGGAACTCGGTCGCTCATCGGCGGCGTGCTGCTCGATACCCATGCCATCCTCCCCAGGCCGGGTGTGTCGCTCCTGCCCGCAAGCCTGGTCGCGAAGTCGTGACGCCCCCATCCGGGAACTCCCTGAACGCCCCCCTCGCGCAACGTCGGCGGACCATCCGGGACGCTGAGCAAGCCCGCGCAGCACCGAGCACGTGCCGCGCAGTGCCGAGGAGCGCCGCGCAAGTGCCAAGTAAGTGCTGCGCAGTGCCAAGTGAGTGCTGCGCAGTGCCGAGCGAGTGCTGCGCAGTGCCGAGCGAGCGCTGCGCAGTGCCGAGCGAGCGCCAGGCGCCCAGGTGCCGTCCCCGCCGTCCGGGAACAGCCCCGCGAAGGGAACCGATGGCCGGTCTCAGCCGCGCAGGCGCAGGCCCCGGGGCGTCGCGCGGAAGCCGGCCGCCGACAAGGCATCCCGCAGCGGCGACGCCAGCACCGATTCGCCGTCGGCCCGCTCGACCGACATCGGGCCGAGGGCGCCCGAGCGCACCGAGCCCGCCAGCGCCTGCCCGGCGGCGACCAGCGCCTCGGTGTCGTCGGTGTAGGACAGGAGGGTCCGGCCGCCCCGCTCGACGTAGAGGATCAGGTCGCCGCCGACCAGGACGACCAGGGCGCCCGCCTTGCGGCCCGCGCGGTGGCCGGTGGCCGGGGCGGTCTCGCCGGTGCCGTTGTCGACCACGCGGTCCGGCCAGGGAAGGGCCGCGCCGTAGGGGTTCGCCGGGTCGGTGGAGGCGAGGACGACCGCCGTGGTGCCCGTCCGCTTCGCCAGCTCGGCGGGCTCGGACAGCGCCCGCAGGCGGTCGACCGCGCCGGGCACGGCGAACTGGGCCGCGCCCAGGCCCTCGACGAAGTAGCCGCGCCGGGCCGCCCCGCGCTCCTCCAGCGCGCTGAGCACCGGGTAGACCGCCGCGAATCCGCCCGTCACGCCCTCGGCCAGCACGGCGCCGCGGGTCACGACGCCGTGCCGCTCCAGCAGGAGGTCGGCCGTCGCCGCGGCGCGCCGGGTCGGGTCGAGGTCGCGGTCGGGCAGCCGGGACCAGCGGCCGACCATCTGCGGGGGCCCCGAGCGGGCCGGCATGACGGGGCGTCCGGGGCGGCGGTAGCGGGTGCGGGCCGGGGCGGCCTTCGCCTTGTGGGCGCCGCTGCCGCCGAGGAGGGCCCGCAGCGGCGCGATCGTGTCGTTGGTCAGGTGGCCGGCCCACACGAGGTCCCACACCACGGCGGCGAGCGCGCTGTCGTCGGTGGAGTGCACGCGGTCGGAGAGGCTGCGGAAGAACAGCGCCTGCCCGTCGGCGAGCGTGTCGAGCACCGCCTGGTGCAGGGGCGTCAGGGCCAGCTCCTCGTCGGGCGGCGGGAGCAGCAGCGGGGCACTGTCCGCATAGGCCAGCGTAACCCAGCCGTCGCCGCCGGCGATGCTGCCCGAGCCGGCCCACAGCACCTCGCCGCCGGCGCACAGCTCGTCGAGCTGCGGCGGCGCGTAGTCGGCGACGCGGGCGGGCAGGATGAGCCGCTCCCAGGCCGACGCCGGGGCGGCCACCCCCTGCAGCTGCTCCAGGGAGGCGGCGAGCGCGTCGACGCCGCGGGAGTTGCCGCCGATCTGGTGCCACCGGGGGAGGAAGGCGGCCAGCACGCGCGGTGCCACCGGCTCGATCTCGCGGCGCAGGGCGGCCAGGCTCCGGCGGCGCAGCAGCCGCAGGACTTCGGCGTCGCACCACTCGGAGCCGGCGCCGCCGGGGGAGAACTCGCCGGACACCACGCGGCCGGTGGCGCTCAGCCGCTTGAGGGCCTGCTCCACCACGAAGACGCCCAGGCCAAACCGCGCCGCGCACGTCGCCGCCGCGAACGGCCCGTGGGTCCGGGCATAGCGGGCCACCAGGTCGCCGAGCGGGTCGGCCACCGGCTCCAGGTACGCCTCCGGCACGCCCACCGGCAGCGCCACCCCCAGCGCGTCCCGGTAGCGCCCGGCGTCCTCCACCCCGATCCAGCGCTCCTCGCCGGCGACGCGGATCAGCAGGGCGCGCCGCGACGCGGCCAGCTCCTCCATCCAGGCGAGGTCGACCGAGCGGGCGGTCAGGTCGGCGGGGGACAGGTCGCCGAGCAGGCGCAGCAGCTCGGCCGCGTCCTCGGCGTCGCGGGGCGCCCGCTGCGTGGTGAGCCACTGGAGCTGGCTCTCGCTCTCGGTGACCACGGCGGGGTCGAGCAACTCACGGAGGTCGACGCGGCCCAGCAGTTCGCCTAGCAGCGTCGAGTCGAGGGCGAGGGCGGCGGCGCGGCGCTCGGCCAGCGGCGCGTCGCCCTCGTAGAGGAAGGCTCCGACATAGCCGAACAGCAACGATCGGGCGAAGGGCGACGGGCGCGGGGTCTCGGCCTCGACCAGGCGGACCTTGCGCCCGGCGATCTCGCGCATCAGCCCGACCAGCCCCGGCACGTCGAAGACGTCCTGCAGGCACTCGCGGGCGGCCTCGAGCGTCACCGGGAAGTCGGCGAACTCGCGCGCCACGTCGAGCAGCTGCGCCGAGCGCTGGCGCTGCTGCCACAGGGGCTGGCGGCGCTTGGGGTCGCGGCGGGGCAGCAACAGCGACCGGGCGGCGCACTCGCGGAAGCGGGACGCGAACAGCGCCGAGGTGCCCACCGACTCCTCGACGATCTGGGCGATCTCCTCGGGGTCGAACGCCACGAGGTCGGCGCCGGGCGGCTCCTCGGCGGTGTCGGGCAGGCGCACCACGATGCCGTCGTCGGAGGGCATGACCTGACCGTCCACCCCGTAGCGCTCGCCGAGGCGCCGGCCGATCGCCAGCGCCCACGGCGCGTTGACCTTGGCGCCGAGCACGCAGTGCACGGTCATCCGCCAGTCGCCCAGCTCGTCGCGGAAGCGCTCGACCACGATCGTGCGGTCGTCGGGCAGGTTGCGGGTCGCCTCGCGCTGCTCCCGCACGTACGCCACGAGGTTGCCGGCGGCCCACTCGTCCAGCCCGGACGCGCGCAGCGACCCCACCGCGGCGTCGTCGCCCGCCCGGACCAGCCCGCGCAGCCGGGCCCCGATCGCCCGGCCCAGCTCGACCGGGCGGCCGAGCGCGTCACCCTTCCAGAACGGCATCCGCGCGGGCGCCCCCGGCGCGGGCGAGACCAGCACCCGGTCGGGCGTGATGTCCTCGATGCGCCAGGAGGTCGAGCCGAGCAGGAAGACGTCGCCGACCCGCGACTCGTAGACCATCTCCTCGTCGAGCTCGCCGACGCGCGACGCCTTCTCCGAGCCGGCCAGGAACACTCCGAACATCCCGCGATCGGGGATCGTGCCGCCGCTCGTGACGGCGAGCCGCTGCGCGCCCGGGCGGCCGGTCAGCACGTCGCTCGTCCTGTCCCACACCAGGCGCGGGCGCAGCTCGGCGAAGGCGGTCGACGGATAGCGCCCGGACAGCATGTCGAGCACGGCGTGCAGGGCGGAGTCGGGCAGCTCGGCATAGGGCGCGGCCCGGCGCACCAGGCCCGCCAGCTCGTCCACCTGCCACTCGTCGAGGGAGACCATGGCCACGACCTGCTGGGCGAGCACGTCGAGCGGGTTGCGGGGATAGCGCAGCTCCTCGATCGCGCCCTCACCCATCCGCTCGGCGACGACCGCGCAGGAGACCAGGTCGCCGCGGTGCTTCGGGAAGACCACCCCGCGCGAGACCGCCCCGACCTGGTGGCCCGCTCGGCCGATGCGCTGCAGCCCGGCGGACACCGACGGCGGCGCCTCGATCTGCACGACCAGGTCGACGGCGCCCATGTCGATGCCCAGCTCGAGGCTGGAGGTGGCGACCACGGCCGGCAGCTGCCCGCTCTTGAGCGCCTCCTCGATCTGCTTGCGCTCCTCGCGCGACACGCTGCCGTGGTGGGCCCGGGCGACGACCGGCGGCGCCCCGCCCGCCTCGCCCGACTGCGCCATGATCTGAGCCGGCGGCCGTTTCCCCTGGTCGGTGCCGCGCCCGCCGGCCACCGTGGCCCCGGGGACCGCGCCGGAGGCGGCCTCGGCCCGCTCGACCGCCAGCTCGTTGAGCCGCGCGCACAACCGCTCGGCCCCGCGCCGCGAATTGGTGAAGACGATCGTCGACCGGTGCTCCTGGATCAGGTCGAGCACCCGCTCCTCGACCGCGGGCCAGATCGACGGCGAGTGCCGCCCGGCGCCCGGGTCGTCCATGTCGGGCTCGGGCACCTCGTCGAGCCGGGTCATGTCCTCGACCGGGACGGTGACCTCGACGTCGATGGTCTTGGCGGACCTGGGCTGCACGATCTCGACATCCTGCGCGCCGCCGAGGAAGCGGGCGGTGTCCTCGATCGGGCGCACGGTCGCGGAGAGGCCCACCCGCTGCGCCGGCTTGCCCAGCAGCGCGTCGAGCCGCTCGAGCGAGAGGGCGAGGTGCGCCCCGCGCTTGGTGGCGGCGACGGCGTGCACCTCGTCGATGATCACCGTCTCGACGCCGCGCAGGGACTCGCGGGCCGCCGACGTGAGGAGCAGGAAGAGCGACTCGGGCGTCGTGATCAGGATGTCCGGCGGCGTGCGGGTGAAGGCCCGCCGCTCGTCGGCCGGGGTGTCGCCGGTGCGCATGCCCACGGTGATGTCGGGCGGCGGCACGCCGAGCCGCCCCGAGGCCTGCCGGATGCCGGTCAGCGGCGCCCGCAGGTTGCGCTCGACGTCGACCGCCAGTGCCTTGAGCGGGCTCACGTAGAGCACGCGGCAGCGATGCTTCGGATCCTCCGGCGCGGGCTCGTGGGCCAGCCGGTCGAGCGACCACAGGAAGGCGGCCAGCGTCTTGCCGGAGCCGGTAGGCGCGACCACGAGAGCGTTGCGCCCCGCCCCGATGGCCCGCCACGCGCCCGCCTGGGCGGCCGTGGGCGCGGCGAAGGCGGCGCGGAACCACTCCCGGGTGGCCACACCGAACTGCTCCAGCACGTCCTGCATGAAATCCATGGTGCCCCGGGGGTACGACAAAAATCGCGGATCCACCCGTCCGGACGGCCCATGGTGTCGAAGCATCGACGGTGGGCACATTGATGTATCGAAAATTGCCCCCGGGGAGGCGCCGTGAACAGGAGATATGCCCTCATAGTGCCGGTCCTGCTGGCCGCTGTGACGCTCGGCGCCACGCCCGCCCGGGCGGCCGGGGCCGGGTATGTCCGGCTCGCCCACCTCTCGCCGGACACGCCCGCTGTCGACGTCTATCTCCGGTCCGAGTCCGGCGCCACCGAGCCGCAGCGCTTCGACGGGGTGGCGTACGGCGCGCTGTCCGACTACATGCGGATGCCCGCCGGCACGTACACGGTGGCCATGCGCAAGGCGGGTGCCGCCGCGAGCACGCCGCCCGTCATCACGACGCAGGTGACGGTCGCGGACGGCGCCGCCTACACCGTCGCGGGCGTCGGGCGCTATGCCGATCTGGGCCTGCGGGTGCTCGCCGACGACCTCGGCCTGCCCGCGGCGGGGACCGCCAAGATCAGGATCATTCAGGCCTCCGTACGCGCCCCCGTCCTCGACGTGGCCGGCGCGGACGGCCGTCAGATCGCCGACGGTGTGCCCTTCGCCACGACCACCGGCTACCGCCAGGTCGGCCCCGGGCGCTGGACCGTCCGCGTCCAGCCGACCGGTGGCGGCGCGCCGAGCGACCTGCCGTGCACGCTCGGCGCGGGCAATGTCTACTCGCTGCTCGTCCTCGACGACGGCAAGGGCGGCCTGGAGCCCGAGCTGCACATCGACGCGGCGCGGCAGGGCGGCGTCCCGCGCGGGGGCGTCGCCACGGGCGGGGGAGGGACGGCGCCCCGGGTCACGGGCTGGGCGGTGGCGGCGCTGGTCGCGCTGGCCGGCCTCCTGGTGCTCCGGCGTCGTACGCGATGAGGCACCTGCTCTCCGTGGCGGTGGTGCTCGTCACGGCAAGCATGGCCGGGGCGGCGTCGCCACCGCGCAGTGAACGCGCCGTTCCCCGGGCGGCCGCCCCGGTCGTCGTACCGGAAAAATGGCCGGACCCTTTCGCGCACAGTGGGCAGGCACCCGGCGGGCCGCCCACCCGGCTGCGCGTCGCGGCCGTGGGCATCGACACCGGGCTGCAGCGGCTGCACCTCGGCCCGGACGGCGAGCTCGTGCCGCCCGAGGGCAACGACCAGGCCGGCTGGTACGCGGACGGCACCGCACCGGGCGACATCGGCCCGGCCGTCCTCGCCGGACACGTCGACTCGCGCAGCGGCCCGGCCGTCTTCTTCCGGCTGCGCGAGCTGCGGCCGGGCGACACCGTCGAGGTGACGCGCGGGGGTGAGCCGGTGACCTTCACCGTGACCGGCAGCGCGTGGTACCCGAAGACCCGTTTCCCGGCCGCCCGCGTCTACGGCCCCACGCCCGACCGGCAGCTGCGGCTGATCACCTGTGGCGGGAGCTTCGACCGCAGCGCACGCTCCTATCGGGAGAACCTCGTGGTGTACGCGGTGGCCGGGTGATCGAGCTACCGATGGTGATCGGATCGGACCTACGCTGGCTCAGGGGGGTGTGCGGATGACGGCCAGGCAGACGCTCGTCGCGGGGCGCTACCGCCTGCTCGACCCGGTCGGCACCGGCGGCATGGGCCGCGTGTGGCTCGCCCGGGACGAGATGCTGCACCGGGAGGTCGCCGTCAAGGAGATCATCCCGCCCGCCTGGATGACCCCCGCCGAGCAGGCCCGGCTGCGCGATCTCACGCTGCGTGAGGCTCGGAGCGCGGCCCGCATCGACCACCCGCACGTGGTGAAGATCTACGACGTGGTGCACACGGGCGACCAGCCGTGGATCGTCATGGAGTACGTGCCGTCCCGCTCGCTCTACGACATCGTCGGGCAGGACGGCCCGCTGCCGCCGGCGGAGGCGGCCCGCGTCGGCTCCGCGGTGCTGGAGGCGATCACCGCCGCGCACGGCGCCGGCGTGCTGCACCGGGACATCAAGCCGCACAACGTCCTCATCGGCCCGGGCGGCCGGGTGGTGCTCACCGACTTCGGCCTCGCGACCTTCGCCGACGACGGCGCGGTGACCGGGCCCGGGGTGGTCGTCGGGTCGCCGCACTACGTCGCGCCCGAGCGGGCCCGGGACGGCACCTCCACGGTGGAGTCGGACCTGTGGTCGTTCGGCGCGACGCTCTACGCGGCGGTCGAGGGCCGGTCCCCGTACGCCCGGGAGAGCGCGATGGCCACGCTCACCGCGCTCGCGACCGAGCCGCCCGACCCGCCCGTGCGCGCGGGGTCGCTCGCGCCGGTGCTGGCCGGTCTGCTCCGGCGCGACCCCGCCGACCGCCTGACCGCGCCGGAGGCGGCGAGGCTGCTCCGCACACCTTCTGTCGGCCGGGCTCCTGTGCCGCCGGTGGGACGACGCTCCTGGAAGCGGCCGGTGCTGGCCGGAGCGCTGGCGCTCGCGTTGCTCGGCGCGGCTGCCGGCTACCTCCTGCACGACGACGGCGGTGAGCAGCGCCGGGCGGCACCGGCGGTGACGTCGGTCCCGCCCTCGGGCACCGGCGGGGGCGGCGGCGGCTTCAGCCCGGTGGCCTGCCAGGGCGACCCGCCGGCCGGCCTGCCCAGGACCCCGCAGCGCGGCGCGGACAAGCTGCGCAACGGCTGGGCGCTCTACAGCGGCTGGTCCTTCTTCGCGCGGGACGACTTCCGGATCGCGGTGCCGGACGGCTGGACCTACCAGATGGTCGGCACGACGATCTGCTTCCGCGACCCGGCCAGCCCGCGGGTACTGAGCATCGACGCCTCCCGCAATCCCCGGGGCGACCCCGTCAAGGCCTGCCGGGAGGAGGCTGCGCGACTGCGGGGCGCCGGCGCGCTCCCGGGTTACCGGCAATACCGGCTCGACCGGGTCGCGTCGCTCACCCGCGCCGCGGACTGGGAGTACGCGTACGACGATCCGCGCACCGGCACCCGGATGCACGCCATGACGCGGTGGGTGGCGTCGGGCGGGGAGGGCTATGCGTACGGGCTGCTGGCCCGCGATCTGGACTGGCCGGCCACCTTCGCGACCTGGGGGATGATCGTCAGCACGTTCGCGACGGGCACCTGAGCGGTATGTCCCGGCCGGGATTATTCATCGACGTCCGTCGTTGTGATGCTCGGGGCATGAGACCTCTCGTCCTCGCCGGCGCGGCCGCGCTCGTGCTGTCCGCCACCGCGGCAGTCCCCGCCTCGGCTGCGCTCGCCGCCCCCGCTGCGCCCTTTGTCCAGGCCGCCGTCGCCGCTCCCGACATCCCCGTCGCGAGTGTCCAGGCTCACCTCACCCGGTTCCAGTCGATCGCCACGGCCAACGGCGGCAACCGCGCGCACGGCCGGCCCGGCTATCTCGCCTCGGTCACGTACGTGAAGGGCCTGCTCGACGCCGCCGGCTTCCAGACCCGCCAGCAGAGCTTCACGTACGGCGGGGCGACCGGCTACAACCTGATCGCCGACTGGCCCGGGGGCGACACGGCCGACACGCTCATGATCGGCTCGCACCTCGACAGCGTCACCGCGGGCCCCGGCATCAACGACAACGGCACCGGCTCCGCGGCGAACCTCGAGGTGGCCCTGGCCGTGGCGCGCACCGGCTTCGCTCCCGCCCGGCACCTGCGCTTCGGCTGGTGGGGCGCGGAGGAGCTCGGGCTGCGCGGCTCGACCGCCTACGTCAACTCGCTCACCACCGCCCAGAAGCGGCAGATCACCGGCTATCTCAACTTCGACATGGTCGGCTCGCCCAACCCCGGCTACTTCCTCTACGACGGGGACAATTCCGACGGTACGGGCGCCGGGGCCGGACCCGCGGGCTCGGCGGAGATCGAGGACGTGCTGGAGGCGTACTTCACGTCGATCGGCGTCCCCACCCGCGGGACCGACTTCGACGGCCGCAGTGACTACGGACCGTTCATCTCGGCGGGGATCCCGGCGGGCGGCATCTTCACCGGCGCCGAGGGCCGCAAGACCGCCGCGCAGGTGCAGCTGTGGGGAGGCACACAGGCGGCCTTCGACCCGTGCTACCACCGCTCCTGCGACACCACCGCGAACGTGAGCGCCACGGCACTGAACCGCAGCTCGGACGCCATCGCGAGCGCCGTCTGGACCCTCGCGCAGAGCTGACCGTGACCGCCTGATGCGCCCGCTGTGAAGATCGTTGTCTCACAGCGGGCACTCAGCGGACGCTGGTATTTTCTTCGGATGATTGGCAGTAGACGGCCGGGTACGGCCCGGCCCCTCGTCACTGAACCGCCTGCCCCCGTCACGCCATGTTGATCCTGGCAGGCCTTCTGCTCGTCATTCTGGTCACCGCGATCACGGGCTATTTCGTCGCCCAGGAGTTCGGCTATGTCGCGGTCGACCGCGGCAAGCTGCGCGCCGAGGCCGACCGCGGCGACAAGGCCGCCGAGCGTGCCCTCCAGGTGACCGAGCGACTCTCCTTCGTCCTCTCCGGGGCCCAGCTGGGCATCACGGTGACCGCCCTGATCGTCGGTTACCTCGCCGAGCCCTACCTCGGCGAGGGCTTCGCCGAGCTGCTCGGCCTGACCGGGCTGCCCGAGGGCGTCACGGCGGCGATCTCCGTGGTGCTGGCCCTGCTCATCGCGACCGTCGTGCAGATGGTCCTCGGCGAGCTCGCCCCCAAGAATTTCGCCATCGCCCGCCCCGAGCCCCTCGCCAAGGCGCTGAGCCGCTCGACGCTGATCTACCTCGCCGTCTTCGGCCCGGTGATCAAGCTCTTCGACAAGGCCGCGGCCAAGCTGCTGCGCCGCATCGGCATCGAGCCGATCGAGGAGCTGCCCGAGGGTGCCACCGAGGAGGACCTCGAGCAGATCATCGCCGAGTCCCGCGCCGAGGGGCACCTCGACCCCGAGCTGTCCGCGCTGCTCGACCGCGGCCTCGACTTCCGGGGCCGGTCGGCCTCCGAGGTCATGGTGCCGCGCGTCGACGTACACACCGTCAAGGCCACCGACACCGCGCAGAAGGTCGTCGAGCTGCTCGACACGGGCCGCTCGCGCTTCCCGGTGCGCGGCGGCGACGGGGTGGACGAGATCGTGGGCGTCGTCGGGATCGCGGACGTGCTCGGCGTACCCCCGAAGGAGCGGGCGACCCGGCAGGTGGGCGACCTGTGCGCGTCGCCCCTGCTGGTCCCCGCCTCCCTGCACCTGCCCGCCGTGCTGGACCGGCTGCGCGGCGGTCACCGGCAGCTCGCGTGCGTCGTCGACGAGTACGGAGGCTTCGCCGGCATCATCACCCTCGAGGACATCGCCGAGGAGCTCGTGGGCCCGATCCGCGACGAGGACGACCTGCCCGAGCCGGCGCCGGCCCGGCAGGACGACGGCTCCTGGATCGTCCCGGCCCGCTGGCGCATCGACGAGGTGGCCGACGCGACCGGCGTCGACCTGCCCGAGGACGACGACTATGACACCGTGTCCGGCCTGGTCATGAGCCACCTCGGCCGGGTGCCCCAGGTGGGCGACGCGGTCGCGCTCGACTCGGGCGCCGGCCTCGCCGTGCTCTCGGTCGACCGGCACGTGCCCCAGTCCGTGCGCATCACGCCGGCGCCCGCCCCCGCGCTGCCGGCGACCGAGGGGAGCGACCGATGAGCACCACGTGGGCCGTCATCTGCTCCCTGCTGCTGCTCGCGGGCAACGGCTTCTTCGTCGCGGCCGAGTTCGCGCTGGTGGCGAGCAAGCGCTACCGCCTCGAGCACGCCGCCGCCGAGGGCAGCCGCGCCGCCAAGGCCGCCCTGGACGGCAGCCGCGAGCTGTCGATCATGCTGGCCGGCGCCCAGCTCGGCATCACCCTGTGCTCGCTGGGGCTGGGTGCCCTCGCCGAGCCGTCCATTGAGCACCTGCTGCACCCGCTGCTGCACGCGGCGGGCCTGCCGGACGTCCCGAGCGGGATCGTCGCCTTCCTGGTCGCGCTGATCGTGGTCACCTTCCTGCACCTGGTCATCGGCGAGATGATGCCCAAGAGCTGGGCCATCACCGACCCCGAGCGCTCGGCGACGATCCTGGCGCTGCCGTTCCGGGGCTTCGTCGCCCTGGTCCGCCCGGCCCTGGTCGCGCTCAACTGGCTGGCCAACGCGGCGCTGAGCCCCTTCGGCGTGCACCCGCAGGACCAGCTGGCCCAGGCCCACGGCCCGGCCGAGATGAACATCCTGCTCGAACGCTCCCGCGCCGAGGGCACCATCGAGGCGGAGCAGGGCGAGCTGCTGACCAGCATGCTCAAGCTGCAGGAGACCACGATCGACCAGGTGCTCATCACCGACGACCACCTGGTCACCGTGCCCGTCACGGCCACCGCCCTGGACATCGAGGCGGCCTCCCTGGCCAGCGGCCGGTCGCGCATGGCCGTCCTCGACGCCGCCGGCAATGTCGTCGGCGTCGTCCACGTGCGCGAGGCGGTCCGCGCCACCACCGCGGACTCCCCGGTGACCGCGGCGCAGCTCATGGACCCGTCGTTCGTCCTCGCCGGCGGCGTCACCGTCACCGACGCGGTCACCCGCATGCGGGCGGCCCGAGCGCAGCTCGCCATGGTGACGCGAGAGGGCGAGCGGGTCGGCTTCGTGGCCCTGGAGGACCTCCTCGAGCAGGTCATCGGCGAGTTCGACGACGAGACCGACCCCGTGCCGGTCGGCCGCCGCATGCGCTGACGATCGCCGTTTCTCCGCGCGCACGCCCGGGCTTGCCGGACAATTCGGTCAGGATTGCCCGGGCGTGCGCGAGGGAAGGGTTGCGGCATGGACTTCGAGACGGTGCTGCGCACGTTCCACCTGGGCGGGCCCAAGGTCAGCACGGTGCTCGCCACCGCGGAGACCTACCCCGGCACGCCCCTGATGGGCGCGGTCCGGCTCCAGGGCGGCGACTACGACCTGGCCGTGGACACGATCGCGGTCGGCCTGGTCACGCGGGTCGAGGCGGAGGACGGCGACGCGCTGCTCGAGTTCCACCGGGCGTGGGTCGCGGCGGGCTTCACCCTGGCGGCGGGCGAGCACCAGGACATCCCGTTCACCATCACGCCGCCGTGGGAGACGCCGCTGACCCATGCGTACGGGCACCGGCTCGCCGGCATGTCCTTGGCCCTGCGCACCGAGGTCGAGGCGGAGGACGAGGTCGACCGGGAGGACGCCAGCCTGCTGACGGTCCACCCGCTGCCCGCGCAGGAGCTGGTCCTGAACGCGCTCACCGACGCCGGCTTCCACTTCCGGCACGCCGACGTGGAGCGGGGGGCCATCTACGGCGTACGCCTGGAGCTGCCGTTCTACCAGGAGATCGAATTCACGCCGCCGGCCCGATGGGCGCGCACGCTGGACGAGCTGGAGCTGACGTTCGTCGCCGACGCCGAGGGCGTCGAGGTGATCCTCGAGTACGAGCGGCACGGCGGGCTGTTCCGGGCGCCCCAGGACTCGTACGCCCGCTTCCGCCTCGGCCACGGCTGCTCGCCGTCCGAGGCCGCCGCGGCGCTGCACCGGGCCCTGCCCTAGGTTTCCGCACTGCACGAGTCCTCGGGGCGCGGCTTCCGGAGTCGCTGCCTGCGCTCCGGCGCCGGCGTGGTCGCCGCCCGTGCTGCATCCCCCTCGGCGGTTGCCGCTCCCTCGCACCCGGGCTTGCCGGATCGTCCTCTCGCCTCACTTCCCATTAAGTGAGACGCCCAGCAAAGATTCAGGTCTCCCAGCTTCGCGGCCGCGCTCTGTCCTGACACGCCATGCGACCAGCCGCCCTAACGCGCCCGAAATCTGTGAAATCGACGCTGGCCAGCCTGTGATTTCTATTAACAAATCTCGATGCCTTGTGGTTGCAGCTTCAACCTTTTAGCGTCGATCGAAACAGCCAGACCTCCCGATGTGCTCGCTTCCGGCCAGTTCGTGCCGGCGCCCTCTGGTGCCGCCCGTCGCTGTCCCGGTCCCGTCGCTGTCCCTCTTGATCCCCCTGTCCGGTCGACGTCCCTCGTCATCCCGTCGCTGTCCCGCCGCTGCCCGCTCGCCATCCCGTCGCTGCCCCCGCTGTCCTGTCGCTGTCCCCTCCGCTGTCCCGTCGCTGCAAGGAGCACCCATGGACAACCACAAGTTCGCCGCCCCGGCCTGGTCGATCTTCCGCATCGTGGTCGGCCTCCTCTTCACCTTCCACGGCGCGGCAACCGTCCTCGGCCTCTTCGGCGGCTCGCCCGCCACGGGCAAGGCGATCGAGGTCGGCGTCTGGCCCAACTGGTACGCCGGCATGATTCAGCTCGTCTGCGGCATCCTGGTGATGCTCGGCCTCTTCGCCCGCCCGGCCGCGATCCTCGCCTCCGGCTCGATGGCCTACGCCTACTTCGTCGTCCACCAGCCCGAGGCCCTCACCCCCAACCAGAACGGCGGCGTCGGCCCGGCCCTCTACGCCTGGAGCTTCCTGATGATCGCCATCCTCGGCCCCGGCACCTGGTCCCTCGACGCCCTCCTGCGCCGCCGCACCGCAGCCGCCCCGAACCCCGCCCCGGCCGGCACCCCCGCCCCCGCAACGGAAACCGCCAACGCCTGACCACCCCCGCCGCCGGGACCGCCGCACGTGACGGTCCCGGGTGGCGCGGGTCGTCCCGTAGGCCCGCAAGCTCGCGTGGGCCTGCAAGCTCGCGTGGGCCTGCAAGGTCGCGTGGGCCTGCAAGCTGCGTCGGCGCGTGCGAAATCCTGACGCGTGACGGCCCCCTTGGCAGACGGGGCAATCTGGTCCGAGTGCGGGGCAGAAACTGCTCCGCAGGGTGAGGCCAACCGCTCCAATCCCGGCTCGTTGCTCAGCTTTCCCGGCGCGTTGCTCACCTTCCGCGTCAAACCGCGCGTCTGCCCCGCGGGCGTCCTCTCCTGTGGCTCACCGCCCCTCTCGTCCCTCGGTGTCCCCTCCCGCAGCCGGCCGCTCCTCGCGTCCCTTGACGTCCCCTCCCGCAGCCAGCCGCGCCTTCAATTGCTCGCGGGCGCCCGGCCACTCCTCGCACGTCATCGCGAACAGCACCGTGTCCCGCCAGGTCCCGTCCGGGCGCAAGCGGTGCCGGCGGATCAGCCCGTCGCGGCTCGCGCCCAGCCGGGCGATGGCCCGCTGCGACCGCTCGTTGCGGATGTCCGTGAACCAGAACACCCGCTCGGCGCCCAGCATCTCGAAGGCGCGCTCGAGCAGCAGCAGCTTCGCCTCCGTGTTGACGCCGCTCCGCCACCACCGTCGCCCCAGGACCGTGTGCCCGATGCCGAGCGCCCGCCTGGCCGTGTCGATGTCGTGGTAGCTGGTCATGCCCAGCACCTCGCCGGTGTGCGGGTCGCACTGCGCCCAGGCCACCCGTTGCCCGGCCCATCGCTCGCGCTCGGCCTGCTCGACCAGCTCCGCCATCGCCGCGCGCTCGCGAGGCCGCGTCGAAGGCAGGAACTGCCACACCTCGTCGTCGGCCAGCGCGGTCAGCAGGCCGTCCACGTGCGACGGGGCGAGCGGCTCCAGCGCGACGTGCTGCCCGCGCATCCGGACCGCCGTGTGCCACGGTGAGGTCGGCGCGCCCGCGAGATAGGTCGGGGTCGGCTGCGTCACTCCGGCGGCCGGCTCGGGCGGACCGGCGATCGTCCGGATCGGAAGCACGCCCGCCCAGTGCGGCAGTCCCTGATCCTCCGGCTCGTCGATGACTCCTGACGCGCGGACGCGTACCGAAACCTCCGCCAACGGCAGGGCGAGGACCGCCGTGCCGGCCAGCTCGCGGGGTGTGGGTGGGCGGCTCTGGGCCGCCCGGCCGGGGCCGGTCTTTTCCACCAGGGCGGTCATCGCGGCGCTTTTCTCGGTGTCGTTCGTCACCAGTCGCGCGGTGCCCAGGGCGACCAGCGACCGGTAGTTCGCGCTGTGGTGGAACTGTGCCCGCGCGAACACCAGCCCGTCGAGCAGCGTGACCGACACGCAGACGGGCACCCCGGCCTCGCGCGCGATCAGGCCCATCCGGCCGCCGGTGGAGGCGTGCAGATAGAGCGTCTCGCCGACGCGGACGTGCATGGTCGGCAGGGCGCGGGGCTCGCCGTCGACGACGAAGGCCACGGAACAGTCGTACGCCTCGTCCAGGATGGCGTGTGCCGCCGCGCGGTCGTAGTGCATGCGGCCCCGGCTGCGTGTCGCGGTGGTGCGGGCGGTGGGCTCGTAGAGATCGGTCACCGGGGCCTCCTTGCCAAAGGCTCTGTGCTAGTACAGAATCATTCGTGTGGCAGAACAATATCAGGTCTCGGGCACCACCGCCGCCACGATTGCGGCGAGCATCGAGGCGGGGGTGCTCAGCGGCGACTTCGCCCGGGGGGAGAAACTTCCCGCGATCCGCCTGCTGGCCAATGTCCTGCAGGTCAGCCCCGCGACGGTGGCGAAGGCCTATCAGGAGCTGCGCCAGCGCGGCATCGTGGAGGCGTCGGGGCGCAGCGGCACCCGCGTGCGTCCGCGGCCACCGGTCGCCGGCCCGCGCTCCGCGCTGCGCACCGCTCCCCCGCCGGGCACGCTCGACCTCTCCAGCGGCGACCCGGACGTGCGTCTCATGGCGCCGCTCGGGCCGTTCCTGAGCGACGTGGCGGCCGGGCTGGGCGAGCCGGGCGACTATTCGGTGGCCGGTGTGCTGCCCGAGCTGGAGGCGGCTGCCCGGGCCCGGCTGACCGCCGACGGCGTCCCGGCCGGCGACGCGCCGATCGCGATCACCAACGGCGCCCTCGACGCGATGGAGAGCCTGCTCCTGACGCACCTGCGCCCCGGTGACACGGTCGCCGTCGAAGACCCGGGCTGGGCCAACCTGCTCGATCTCGTCGCCGCGCTGGGCCTGACGGCCGTCCCGCTCGAGGTCGACGACGAGGGGCCGACCACCGACAGTCTGGCCTCGGCGCTGCTGGCCGGCGTGGGTGCCGTCATCATCACCGCCCGCGCGCAAAATCCGACCGGCGCCGCCGTCACCGCGGAGCGCGCCGCGATGCTCCGGCTGCTTCTCACCGTGCACCCCGGTGTCCTGCTCATCGAGGACGACCACGCCGCCGAGCTGGCGGGAGTGCCGTTGCACTGCCTCGGCGGCACGACCGCGCGCTGGGCGTTCGTCCGGTCGGCGTCCAAGCCGTTCGGCCCCGACCTGCGCATGGCGGTCGTGACCGGCGACACGACAACCATGGGCCGCCTGACCGGCCGCCAGCGCATCACCACGGGCTGGGTGTCCACGATGCTGCAGAGCCTGCTCCTGCGTCTGTGGCAGGCCGAGTCGGTGGCCGAGCGGATCACCGCGGCCGGCGCGAGCTACGACCGGCGACGCCGGGCCCTGCGGGAGGCGCTGTCCGCGCGGGGGGTCCGGGCCCACGGTGCCACGGGCATCAACCTTTGGGTACGTGTGGAGGACGAGACCCGCACCGTCACCGAGCTGCGCGACCGGGGCTACGCCGTGGCGCAGGGTGCCCTGTTCCGGCATGGGTCCCCTCCGGGCGTCCGGGTGACCGTCAGCCGCCTCGACGACGAGGACGTGGAGCCGTTGGCCGACGCCCTCGCCGCCGCGGTGCTCCCCGCCGGTCCCGGGCCTTCGGGGCGCTGAAACGGGGGTGTCCCGGTTCCCTTCGGCGGCGGATCCGCGGGCGAGGGCGACGCTGCCGAGCCGGCCTGCGCCCCGCGTGGGCCGTGGCTCCTGCATCCCGGCTCTGCGCTCCTGCGTCCCGGCTCTGCGCTCTGCGCCCGGCTTGCCTTTACGCCCGGCTTGCCTTTACGCCCGGCTTGCCTCTGCGCCCGGCTTGCCTCTGCTGTGCGGGGTGTTCGTGCTGGTGGTACCCGATCGTGTGAGTCCGCCGGGCGTGGGCGTGGCGCGAGCGGGTAGAACGGTGGTCATGCCCAGGACTGATGCGCCCATCGGCGCGCAGCATTTCGTTCCGGCGGACGCGCACGAGCTCGACGAGCTCAAGGCGGCCGCGGCGCACTGCCGGGGATGTGAGCTCTACGAGGACGCGACCCAGACGGTGTTCGGCCGCGGCAACGCCGATGCCCGCGTGGTGTTCGTCGGGGAGCAGCCCGGCGACGTGGAGGACCAGAAGGGCCTGCCGTTCGTCGGCCCGGCCGGCCGGCTGCTGCGCGAGGCGGTCGACGACGCGGGCATCGACCCGGGCAGCGTCTACATCACCAACGCGGTGAAGCACTTCCGCTTCGAGCTGCGGGGCAAGCGTCGCATCCACCAGAGCCCCGGGCCCACGCACATCACGGCGTGCCGCCCGTGGCTGGTGGCGGAGTTCGCGCAGCTGAAGCCCGAGCTCGTCGTCGTGCTGGGTGCCACGGCGGCCAAGGCGCTGCTCGGACCGTCGTTCCGGGTGACACGGTCGCGCGGTCAGCTCATGCCGTGGCCCGCGTCCGCCCAGCATCCCGAGGACTTCCCGGTGGCCGAGGTGCAAGCGCTCGCCACGATCCACCCGTCGGCGGTGCTTCGGGCGGACGACCGCGATGCCGCGTACGCGGGGCTGGTCGAGGATCTGAAGGTGGCCGCCACGGTGCTCTAGTGTCGCGGCTCACCCCACAATCCGCAGGTCCTCGCGGCTCAGTGACGCACATCTCATCGACGAGCCCGCGGGTCCGCGAACCGGGGCTCCCGAGCCGCCGGGAGTAGGCTTCGAGAGTGCGGTTGACGGACTTCTGGCAGCGTCTTGAGCAGGCATTCGGCGGCGCCTACGCGCGCAGCATCGCGGCCGATCACTCGTTCTCGGACCTGGAGGGGCGCACGATCGATCAGGCCATTGCGGACGGTGTCGACACGGTGACGGTGTGGCGAGCTGTGGTCGCCGCATACCCCGATCGAGTGCCTGCGCGCCTGCGTTGAGCCGGTTTTTCGTACGTTTGTTCGGCGTGTCGCTCGATCGTCGTACAGGTGTTCGGCTATTGTCCTCAGCGGCGTGGTCATCCACAGGCCGCCACCGGGCGGCCGATTCTTGTCAGACCCAGCGTCTAGCGTGACCGCGTGGTGAAAAGCTCATCGGCGAAGACGCCTGCGAAGTCGAGTACAGGGGTGGCGGACATGGTGGCAGGACCTGACCGGGAGAAGGCTCTCGATCTGGCGTTGGCACAGATCGACAAGCAGTTCGGCAAGGGCTCGGTGATGCGGCTGGGGGAGCGGCCGGTGGTGCAGACCGCCGTCATCCCCACCGGCTCCATCGCCCTGGACGTGGCACTCGGGGTCGGCGGTCTCCCGCGCGGCCGGGTCATCGAGGTCTACGGGCCGGAGTCCAGCGGTAAGACGACGGTGGCCCTGCACGCGGTGGCCAACGCCCAGCGCAACGGCGGCATCGCGGCGTTCATCGACGCGGAGCACGCGCTCGACCCGGAGTATGCCCGGGCCCTCGGCGTCGACACCGACGCGCTGCTGGTGTCCCAGCCCGACACCGGTGAGCAGGCGCTCGAGATCGCGGACATGCTGATCCGCTCCGGCGCGCTCGACATCATCGTCATCGACTCCGTGGCGGCCCTCGTGCCCCGCGCCGAGATCGAGGGCGAGATGGGCGACAGCCACGTCGGTCTGCAGGCCCGGCTCATGAGCCAGGCCCTGCGGAAGATCACCGGCATCCTGAACAACTCGGGCACGACCGCGATCTTCATCAACCAGCTCCGCGAGAAGATCGGCGTCATGTTCGGCTCGCCCGAGACCACGACCGGTGGTCGCGCGCTGAAGTTCTACGCCTCGGTCCGCCTCGACGTGCGCCGCATCGAGAGCCTCAAGGACGGCACCGACGTCGTGGGTAACCGCACCCGCGTCAAGGTCGTGAAGAACAAGGTGGCCGCGCCGTTCAAGCAGGCCGAGTTCGACATCATGTACGGCAAGGGCATCTCCCGCGAGGGCTCGCTCATCGACGTCGGCGTCGAGCAGAGCATCATCCGCAAGTCCGGCGCCTGGTACACCTACGACGGTGACCAGCTGGGCCAGGGCAAGGAGAAGGCGCGCGAGTTCATGAAGGAGAACCCGGACGTCGCCGCCGAGATCGAGAAGAAGATCCTGGAGAAGCTCGGCGTGGGCCAGACCACCGGCGACGCCGCCGGCGGCCCGGAGCTCCCCCCGGTCGACTTCTGACGGATCCGCCGCACGTGTCGTGCGGCCGGGCGCGAGGCGATGAGGAGGCGCTCCTTCGGTGGCGGGGCGACGTGGTGCACGGGCCGGGCGCGGCTGGGATGCGATCCCGGACCGCCCGGCCGACGGGGACGACCCCGGTGGCGAGCCCCGGCGCGGTGCCTCCCGGCGCGGCAACGCCGGAGCGGGACGGCGCCGGGGTTCCCCGGCCGGCACCGACCCGTCGGCCGGCGACGATCCGTGGGCCGCGGGCGACGACCCGTGGGCCGGGACGGGCGACGGGCCCGGGCCGGTGGACGACGCCGATCTGTGGGCCGGCGATCCCTTCGACGCCTCTCCCACGCGCCCTGACGCGGGGACCACGCGCCCCGCGGAGACCACGCGCCCCGCGGAGACCACGCGGCCTGACGTGGGGACCACGCGCCCTGCGGGAACCACGCGCCCTGATGCGGAGACCAGGCCCTATCGGCTGACAGTCGACCCCGTGCTCGACCGGCTCGAGCTGGGTGAGGCCTTTGACCGACGAGGGGCGGGCGCATCCCCCGGGCGAGGCGCAGGTGCGTCCTCCCGGCGAGGAACGGGTGCCTCTTCCCGGCGGGGAGCGGGCGCGTCCTCGCGGCGGGAGGTGGACGCGTTCTCCCTCTCCGAGACCGGCGCGCTTGCCCGGGCGGAGGGGAGCGACGCCGGGTCGCGGGAGCCGGGGAGCGAGGCCGGGTCGCGGTCGGCGGGCGGGCGTTCTTCCGGTCGCCGGGGGCGAGGGGAACAGCGCGAGAAGGAGCCCGACAACCGGCCCGAGTCGGAGATCGCCCGGGAGATCTGTCTGCGACAGCTGTCCGTGCGGCCCCGGACGCGGGCGGAGCTGGCCAAGGCGCTCGCCAAGAAGGAGATCTCCGACGAGGTGATCGCCGAGGTACTCGACCGCTACGACGAGGTCGGCATCATCGACGACGCCGCGTTCGCCCGGGCATGGGTGTCGAGCCGGCATCACGGGCGGGGGCTGGCCCGGCGCGCCCTCGCCAACGAGCTGCGCCAGCGCGGAGTCGACGCCGAGGTGGCGACCGAGGCGCTGGAGTCCGTGGACGACGACGCCGAGGCGGCCGCCGCCCGGGCCCTCGTCGACCGGAAGCTGCGCACCGCCACCGGCACGCCCGACCAGATCTTCCGCCGGCTCGTCGGCATGCTGGCGCGCAAGGGCTACCCGGCGGGCACGGCCTTCCGCGCGGTCAAGGAGGCCCTCGCCGCCCGCGACGAGGAAGCCGCCGAGTTCGCCGACCAGATCGACGCCGACGCCCTCACCGACCAGCAAACCGACTGACCCGTCCCACCCCGCGCCGCAGACCGGCTGACTGGTCCACCCCGCGCCGCGGACCGGCTGACCCGACCCCGTTCCACCCCGCGCCGCAATCCGCCGACTTGCGCTGCAGACCACCTGACTTGTCGGCCCTGCTCCGCGGAACGCCGACTTGCCTGCGGCGTGTCTCCGGTCCAGCGGGCCGGCGGAGTCGCTCATGGCCTGTGCCCGGCACGGCACTTCGACGTAAGCGCGCCGCGGCGGCCGGTCGTCACCCCGGCCGCTTCCGTCCGGCGCGGCGAGGCCGGTCACTCTCGTCCAGCCCCGGCGGCAGGTCATTCTCGCCCCGCCGGGGGCCGGTCACGTTCGTCCGGCGTGGGGCGCACGACTACCTCCGCCCGGCATCGGTGGACCGGGCTGCCTTCGCCTGCGAGCGTTGGCCCGGGCTGCCTTCGCCCGGTGGTGGGTCCGGCAGCTATGGCCCGAGCGGTGGGGCCGGCTGTTTCGGCCCGGCGTGGTGGGGGCTGATGGGCTCTGCGGCGGCTGGGTCGGGGTGCGGAGGGCGGGCGGTCAGCGGGCCATTTCCGTGACGCGGGATTCGCGGACGACGGTGACGCGGATCTGGCCGGGGTAGGTGAGTTCCTCCTCGATCTGCTTCGCCACGTCGCGGGCCAGGACGGCGGCGCCGATGTCGTCGACGTCGTCGGGGCGGACCATGACCCGGATCTCGCGGCCGGCCTGCATGGCGAAGACCTTGTCGACGCCCGGCTTGGTGCCGGCGATCTCCTCGATGCGCTCGAGACGCTTGACGTACGCCTCCAGGCTCTCCCGCCGCGCCCCCGGCCGCCCGCCGGAGCAGGCATCGGCAGCCTGGGTCAGGACGGCCTCGATCGTCTGCGGCGGCACCTCGTTGTGGTGGGCCTCGATGGCGTGGACGACGTCCTCGGACTCGCCGTACTTGCGGGCGAGGTCCGCGCCGATCAGCGCGTGGCTGCCCTCCACTTCGTGGGTGAGCGCCTTGCCGATGTCGTGCAGGAACGCGGACCGCTTCATGGTGGGGACGTCGAGGCCCAGCTCGGCGGCCATGATGCCGGCGATGTGGGCGGTCTCGACGAGGTGCTTGAGGACGTTCTGGCCGTAGCTGGTGCGGTAGCGCAGGCGACCCAGCAGCGTGACCAGCTGGGGGTGCAGGTCGGTGATGCCGACGTCGACGAGGGCCTCCTCGGCGGCGCGCTCGCAGAGGACGTCGACCTCGTTCTTGGCGGCCTCGTAGACCTCTTCGATGCGGTGCGGGTGGATGCGGCCGTCGAGGACGAGCTTCTCGAGGGTGAGCCTGCCGACCTCGCGGCGCACCGGGTCGAAGCAGGAGAGCAGCACCGCCTCGGGGGTGTCGTCGATGATCAGGTTGACGCCGGTCACCGACTCGAACGCCCGGATGTTGCGGCCCTCGCGGCCGATGATGCGGCCCTTCATCTCGTCGCTGGGCAGGTGCAGGACGCTGACCACGCTCTCCGCGGTCTGCTCGCTGGCGATGCGCTGGATGGCGTCGACGACGATGTGCCGGGCGCGGGTGTCGGCGGTGCTCTTCGCCTCGCTCTCGATGTCGCGGACGAGGATCGCGGCCTCGCGCTTGGCCTGGGACTCGATGCTCTCGACCAGCTCGGTGCGGGCCTGCTCGGCGCTCAGGCTCGCGACCCGCTCCAGCTCGAGGCGGCGCTGCTCGGCGGCCTCGGCCAGCTCGGCCTCGCGCCGGGTGAGGGCGGCCTCGCGCTTGGTCAGGTCGGCGTCGAGGGCGGCCAGCCGGCGTTCGCGTTCGACGAGGCGCTCGACCTCCTCGGCGTGCAGGCGTTCCCGCTCGTCGATGCGGGCGGCGCGGCGCTCGACCTCGGCGGCCTGCTCCTTGGCGGTGGCGTTGAGCAGGGAGACCTCGCGCTCGCCGCTGCGCCGGGCGGCCGCGCGGACCTGCTCGGCGTCGGCTTCGGCCTGCCGGTGGGCGTGCTCGAGGATCGTGTCGGCCTCCTCGTGCGCCGATTCGAGGACCCGCTTGGCCTCGGCCCGGGCGGCGGACGCCTCGGCCTTGGCGGCGGCGGCCTCCGCCCGTACGGAGGCGGCCTTGGCGTTGGCGTCGTCGACCTTGGCCTTCGCGGCGTGCAGCGTCTGCTCGCGGCTGCGCTCGTCGGCCGACCGTGACTCCTGGAGCTGGCGCAGGGCCCGTTGACCGAGGAAGATGCCTGCCGCCACGAAGGCGGCGAGAACGACGATCGCCAGTACGAGCACCCAGTCGAGGGGCGACATCTCGCCGTTTCTCCCTTCGCCGCGCCGCATGGGGATGCGGGGCCGGTTCGTTGTCCCGCGCCGCGTGAGCCCACGGCGAAGTGGGCGCGCGGTGCGCGGGGTAGGGATGCCCGACCAAAGGCGGCTGACCGCGGGTACGATCCAGCGCCGGCAACGGGTGTGCGAGCCGCCCCTGGGGGTGGCGGCCATGACATCGTCGTCGGCGGCGGACCGCGGGTGCTGCTGAGCCGGACGCCCGCGCGGTCGGCGGACGGCCGGGTAGGGGGACACGGCTGCTCGATCGGCCCGCCCGAGGAGCGGCGAGCCGCGACCGGCCGGCCGGACGGGGGGACCGGGGTGGCCAGGTCGGAACGGCGACGTCGCTTCACCCGGCCGGGGCGAAGCGGCGGAGGCGGTCCTTTCTGCGGGAGGGCCAGGGCGGGAGCCGGGGCGGCGAGCTGACGGCGATGGTGTCGCCGGGCTCACTGTCCGAAACCGGAAGTGATGCCGAAAAGTAATGCGATCTATGTTGTGCGCTTAGCCTGCAATGGTCGAACAAACCTTGGTAACGCGAGGCTAGGTCGCGAGAGCCGCTTCGGTCAAGGACTCATGATTCGCCCAGCGATGGGACGTTCGGCACAGACCCGCTCACGCCCAGCTCAGGACGGCAGGGGGCAATTCAGGCGTAGCGGGCCCACACGTCGCGGACGGGGTCCCACTTCTGGCCGACGCCTTCCTTCCAGTACGCCAGCAGGTACGCGGCCACGGGACTGCCGGCGTCGTCCCACCAGATGCCCGCCACCGTGCGTCCGGACACCTGATAGGCGTACTCCACGTAGTTGCCGCTCATGCGCCCGGACGGGGTCGACTTCTGCTGGGCCCCGCCGGCGCCGGGGGTGAGGGTGCGCGCGTCGATGTTCTGCTTGAGCGTGGTGTCCCGGGCGGCATCGCGCTCGGCCGCGGTCGCATACTCGACGAAGATCACACTCATGGCGTCCATCTCGCAGCGGACACGAGCCTTCTCGCCCCGGTTGAGGGTCGGGCCGCCCTGCTCGCCGTCGCGGGCGCAGCCGGAGAGGTGCGGCAGCCAGCCCTGCGCCATCGGGGTCAGGCGGGCGGTGAACTTCGGCCCGTTGATCGCGATCTGGTTCCGCTCGTAGACGCCCGCCGAGGCGCCGGCCGACGGGGTGGGCGCGGCCGCGGCCGGGGGCGCCTCGGGTGCCGTGGCGCGGCCGAGGAACCATCCGCCCGTGCCGAACAGAAGCAGGCCCGCAGCCAGGCCCGCGAGGGCCGGGACGAGGAACCGGCCGCGCGGCTGCTTGGGCGTCGGCTCGATGCGCGGGCCGCTGTAGCCGGCGCCAAGACCGAACGCGTCGCCGGGCGGAAGACCGTACTCGTCCAGGCCGCCGCCCGAGGCAGGATAGGCCCCGCCCGAGGTGGGATGGGCCCCGCCCGAGGTGGAATGGGCCCCGCCCGAGGTGGGATGGGCTCCACCGGAGGGTGGATAGGCCCCGCCGGAGGTGGGATGCGCTCCGCCGGAAGTGGGATGCGCTCCGCCGGAAGTGGGATGCGCTCCGCCGGAAGTGGGGTGGGCGCCGCCCGAGGTGGGATGCGGCACGCCGCTGGTGGGAGGCGTGTGGAACGGGCCGTAGGCCGGGCCGCCGTCGTGGTCCGTATCGCTCACCGGACCCATCCCCTCCGAACAGTGTGCTCGTGGCCTCGAGCACGGGCCACGACCTTGCACGCTACCAGCCGGCCGCGCGCGGTGACGATGAGCGGACGGCGGCCCCGGGACCCCGGGCCCGCCGTCCGTCGTGGATCAGGAGGGGCGCCGCCGGGAGACGAGGATCAGCCCCACGCCCCCGGCCACGATCGCGGCGCCGACACCGGCGATGGCGATCACATTGGTGCCGGTGATCGGCAGGCTCGGCCCGCCGGCCGCGGCGACCCCGCCGCCACTGCCGTGGGTCAAGGAGCTGCTGACGGCCGATCCGGCGCCGCCGCCCGTGCCCGTGCCGGGGTCGTCGTTCGCGCCGGTGCCGGTACCGGGATCAGCGGTATCGGCGGGCTCATCCGCCGGATCTAGCGGGACGACCGGCTTGCCGCCCCCGCCGCCGGGCAGCTCGCCCGGCCTGCCCGGCGCGCCCGGGCCCGGGTCCTCGGTGGTGGGGTGCGGGTCCGGAGCGGGCTCCGGCTCCTCCGCCGGCGGCTCCGGCTCCTCCTCCACCGGCGGCTCCGGCTCGTCGGTCGGCGGCTCCGGCTCGTCGGTCGTGGGATCGGGCGCCGGCTCTTCCGTGGTCGGCTCCGGAACCGGGACGGACGGACCGCCCGGCTCGTCCCCGTCGTCCGCACCGGTCGCGTCCGGATCGGCGGCGGCCTGAACCCCGGCCCCGAGGGCCGGCGCCGGCAACGCTGCCCCGAGGGCCGGCGACGGCAGCGCGGCCGAGGCAGCCGCGCCACCTGTCAGCGCGGCCACGCCCACGGCTCCGGCGACGACTCCGAGACGCACCGCCATGCGCATACTGCGCCGGCGGGCAAGGTGACTGATTCGCATGATTCTCCCCGTGTAGGCGGAGGACGCTACCTGCAGTCAGTGGCGATGATCTGTCCCGCCTGGACAAAACGGACGAACGCTCAGCCCTGCGGCTCCACCACGGCACCCGCGCCGACCGGGGTGGGCGTACCCGGGGAAGCCTTGATGCGCGGCGCCCGGCCGGTCCGGCGGGTGCGGCGCTCCAGGAAGCCGGCGAAGAACGTCAGCGACGCGTTGAGCAGGATGTAGATGATCGCCGCGACGATCGCCGCCGGGACCACGTTGCCGAAGTTCGCGCCGACGGTGTTGACGCCGTTCTGGATCAGCTCGGTGTAGCCGATGATGTAGCCGAGTGCGGTGTCCTTCACCAGCACGACGAGCTGGCTCACGATCACCGGCAGCATGGCGCGCGCGGCCTGGGGCACGAGGATTTCGCGCATGACCAGGTTCTTGCGCATGCCGATCGCGTACGCGGCCTCGCTCTGGCCCCGCGGCACCGCCTTGATCCCGGCGCGGAAGGCCTCGGCCAGCACCGATCCGTTGTAGAGCGTGAGCCCGATCACGACCGCCCAGAACGGCGGCATGGGCTGCTCGGTGAGGAACGGGATGCCGAAGAAGATGAAGAAGATCATCAGCAGCAGCGGCACAGCCCGGAAGAACTCGACCACGACGCCCGACGGGCCGCTCAGCCACCAGTGGTCCGAGAGCCGGCCCACGGCGAAGACCACGCCGAAGACCAGCGACAGCACCATCGCGACGGCGGCCGCCTGCACCGTGCTCCACAGGCCCGGCAGGATGTACGCCGTCCAGGTCTCGCCCGCCGTGAACGGCTCCCACAACGGGCCGTCCCAGATGCCGTTCTTGTCGAACTGCCGGTAGATCCACCACAGCAGCAGCACCAGCCCGATGCCGAAGACGACGGTCAGTGCGAGGTTCCGCGCCTTGGCCCGGGGCCCCGGGTGGTCGTAGAGGACGCTGTCCGTGCTGCTCACCGCTTCACCGCCAGTCGGTTCGACAGCCACCCGAAGAAGTAGCCGGTGGGGATCAGGACGACGGCGAAGGTGCCGGCGAAGACGAGGAAGATCGGGATGACCGCGTCACCGTTGGCGTTGATCAGCTCCTTCATGGCCGACGAGGACTCCATGAGGCCGATCGTGCCGACGATCGTGGAGTTCTTGCACAGGGCGATGAGGATGCTGCCCAGCGGGGCGATGACCGCCCGGCCGGCCTGGGGAAGCACGATCAGGCGCAGGGTCTGCAGGAACGACATGCCGATCGCGCGGGCGGCCTCGGCCTGGCCCACCGGGACGGTGTTGATGCCGGAGCGGATGGCCTCGCAGACGAACGCGGCGGTGTAGACCGACAGGCCCACGACGCCGAGCCAGAAGTTGTTCAGGTCGATGTCGTCGGCCAGCTCCAGCCCCAGCGCGGAGTAGAGGCCGAAGTAGCAGAAGAAGATGATCAGCGTCAGCGGCGTGTTCCGGAAGATGTTGACCCAGCCCGTGCCGAAGGCCCGCAGCACGGGTACGGGCGACACGCGCATCCCCGCGAGCAGCACACCGAGTACTCCCGAGCCGACGGCTGCCGCCACGGTCAGCTTCAGGATCCAGAGGAACCCGGTCGTGTAGGTCTCTATGTTGTCCGGATCGGTGAAGACGTCCATCGCGCTTCTCTCATGAGGAGGGCGGGGCCGGCGCGATGCCGGCCCCGCCCAGAGAACTCGGTCAGCTGCAGTTGGTCAGCTTGGTCACGTCGAGCTCGGGCGCCGCCGTGCCGCTCTTGCCCAGCGTGGCGTCCCAGGCCGCCTTGTACGAGCCGTCGGTCGCGGCCGTCTTCAGGATCTCGTTGATCTTGTTGCAGCCCTCGGTGTCGTCCTTCTTGACGCCGATGCCGTAGGGCTCGTCGCTGAACTTCTTGCCGACCACCTTGAACTTGCCCGCGTACTGGTCCTGGGCGGCGTACCCGGCGAGGATGATGTCGTCGGTGGTGACCGCGTCGACCTTGCCGTCGGCCAGCGCCTGGACGCACTTGGAGTAGGAGTCGAACTGCTGGAGCTGCGCGTCCTTGTAGTCCGTCTGGATCCGCTTGGCCGGCGTGGAGCCGGAGACCGAGCAGACCTTCTTGCCGGCCAGCGCCTCGGGGCCGGTGATCGTCGACGCGGTCGGGACCAGCAGGTCCTGGCCGGCGACGTAGTAGGGGCCGCCGAAGTTGACGACCTTCTTGCGCTCGTCGTTGATCGTGTAGGTCGCGACGACCACGTCGACCTGGCCCTGCTGGATGAAGGGCTCGCGGTTGGCGGAGACCGTCGTCTTGTACTCGATGCCGGACTCCGGCACGCCGAGGCCCTTGGCGATGATCTTCGCGATCTCGATGTCGAAGCCGGTGTAGGCCGTGCCGGTCTGCAGGCCGAGGCCGGGCTGGTCGTTCTTGACGCCGAAGACGAGCTTCTTGTCGCTGCTCGCCTTGCCGACGATGCCGCTGGCCGAGCCCGAGCCGCTGTCGTCCCCGCCGCCACAGGCCGCCGCGGACAGGGCCAGGGCGAACGCCCCGGCGATCGCCGCCATTCGAGTGATGCGCATCGTCCTGCTCCTCCTGGTGCTGCGAAAAACAACAATCAACGGAAAATCGTCTGTGGACTCCCGCGTTCTCGCGGGAGAGATGCGGCCGGTACGCGCCTGGATACCGCTCAGTGCGTGAGGATCTTCGACAGGAAGTCCTTGGCCCGCTCGCTCTTGGGGTTGGCGAAGAACTCCTCGGGCTCGGCCTGCTCGACCAGCTGCCCGTCGGCCATGAAGACCACGCGGTTGGCGGCGTGCCGGGCGAAGCCCATCTCGTGCGTGACGACGACCATGGTCATGCCCTCGCGGGCCAGCGACGTCATGACGTCGAGGACCTCCCCGACCATCTCGGGGTCCAGGGCGCTGGTCGGCTCGTCGAAGAGCAGGGCCTTGGGCTGCATGGCCAGCGCACGGGCGATGGCGACGCGCTGCTGCTGGCCGCCGGAGAGCTGCGCCGGGTACTTCTCCGCCTGGCTGGCGATGCCGACCCGCTCGAGCAGGCCCATCGCGCGGTCGCGGACCGCCGCCGGCTTCTCCTTGCGCACCTTGACCGGGCCCAGCATGACGTTCTGCAGGATGGTCTTGTGCGCGAAGAGGTTGAACGACTGGAACACCATGCCGACCTCGCTGCGCAGCCGCGCGAGGGCCTTGCCCTCGGCCGGCAGCGCCCGCCCGTCGAAGGTGATGGTGCCGGAGTCGATCGGCTCGAGGCGGTTGATCGCGCGGCACAGCGTCGACTTGCCGGAACCCGACGGTCCGATCACGACAACCACTTCGCCACGCGCCACGGACAGGTCGACGTCCTGCAGGACGTGCAACGGGCCGAAATGCTTGTTGACGCCTTCGAGGACGATGAGTGGCTCGCTCGTCGTCGTCACCGTCTGACCACCGTCCCGTCTGTGCCGTTCACTCGGATGGGGCCACTCTAGGGGGCCACAAGTATCGGAACGCCCCGAGAATGGTCACGGAGGGGTAACACCGCAAGTGCGGACCGGAAGGGATGTCCACGATGAGCGGTATGGACGCTGAGCCCGCCGACGGCCTGTGGAGTTGGTGTCTCGCCGCGGAGCTGGAGGTGACGACCGTGTGCGCTGCCGTCGCCGAGGTGCTGCGCCGGCCCGTGGCGACCCTGGGCGCCATGGTCGACGACGCCGTGCTCTGCGACGTATGGCACACCGGAGGCGACTTCCCGACGGCGCTGGAGTGTTTCCTCGCCCCCTCCGATCTGCCCGAGAGTGCCGTCGCGAGCGCCGTCGCCGTTCGTCTCGGCACCGACGTCCTGTTCGCGGACGACACCCTCAACCCCACCCGGTACGTCCGGGCCGCCGCGGACGGCACGCTCAGCGCGGTGCATGTCGACGAGATCGAGACCGACGACGGTACGGAGCGACGCCATGCCCGCCCGTGCACAGGCAGCGACCCGGCGTGCGCCCTCGGCCCCGGGTGCTCACGATCCAGCTGGAAGCCGGAGCGACCTGCGGCCGCCTAGGGTCTACGCTTTTGAATTGCCATGACTGACTTTGCCCCCGCGGCCGCCCGCACCTACGACGTGCGCACCTACGGCTGCCAGATGAACGTGCACGACAGCGAGCGCATCTCCGGCCTGATGGAGGACGCGGGCTACGTCCGTGCCGCCGACGCCGACGCCGCCGACGTCGTGGTCTTCAACACGTGCGCGGTCCGGGAGAACGCCGACAACCGGCTGTACGGCAATCTCGGCCACTTGCGCCCCACCAAGCTCAAGAACCCCGGCATGCAGATCGCCGTGGGCGGCTGCCTGGCGCAGAAGGACCGCGGCGACATCGTCAAGAAGGCGCCGTGGGTCGACGTGGTCTTCGGCACGCACAACATCGGGTCGTTGCCGGCGCTGCTCGAGCGGGCCCGGCACAACCAGGAGGCCGAGGTCGAGATCCTCGAGAGCCTCGAGGTGTTCCCGTCGACGCTGCCCACCAAGCGCGAGTCCACGTACGCCGGGTGGGTCTCGATCTCCGTGGGCTGCAACAACACCTGCACCTTCTGCATCGTGCCGTCGCTGCGCGGCAAGGAGAAGGACCGCCGCCCGGGCGAGATCCTCGCCGAGGTGGAGGCGCTCGCCGCGCAGGGCGTGCTCGAGGTCACCCTGCTCGGGCAGAACGTCAACTCGTACGGCGTCGAGTTCGGCGACCGGCTCGCCTTCGGCAAGCTGCTGCGCGCCACCGGCACGATCGAGGGCCTGGAGCGGGTCCGCTTCACCAGCCCGCACCCCAAGGACTTCACCGACGACGTGATCGCCGCCATGGCCGAGACGCCCAACGTCTGCCACTCGCTGCACATGCCGCTGCAGTCCGGCTCCGACCGCGTGCTCAAGGCCATGCGCCGCAGCTACCGCTCGGAGAAGTACCTCGGCATCATCGACAAGGTCCGCGCCGCCATGCCCGACGCCGCGATCACCACGGACATCATCGTCGGCTTCCCCGGCGAGACCGAGGAGGACTTCCAGCAGACCCTGGAGGTCGTGCGGCGCGCCCGCTTCTCGAGCGCCTTCACCTTCCAGTACTCCAAGCGCCCCGGCACCCCCGCCGCGACCATGGCGGAGCAGCTGCCGAAGCAGGTCGTCCAGGAGCGCTACGAGCGGCTGATCGCCCTCCTCGAGGAGATCACCTGGGCGGAGAACAAGCGCCTGGTCGGCGCCACGACCGAGGTCCTGGTCGCGGTGGGCGAGGGCCGCAAGGACGAGCGTACGGGCCGGATGAGCGGCCGCGCCCGCGACGGCCGCCTGGTCCACTTCGCCGTCGGCGACACCACCCCGCGCCCCGGCGACATCGTCGAGACCGTCATCACGTACGCCGCCCCGCACCACCTCAACGCCGACGGCGCCCCGCTGTCCCACCGCCGCACCCGAGCGGGCGACGCGTGGGAGGCCGGCCACACCCCGAAGCTCCCCGGCGTCTCCCTGGGCCTCCCGACAATCGGCGTCCCGGCCCCCCTGCCGGTGGTCGACGGCTGCAGCATCAGCTGACGCCACGGCCCTCGCGGGCGCTGCGCGCTTCGGGGCGCTGCGGCACTTGCGGGCGCTGCGCGCTTCGGGGGCGCGGCGCACTCCGCGGACGCGCGCATTCCGGGGGCACGCCGCACTCCGCGGACGCGCGCATTTCGGGGGCACGGCGCATTTCGGGGCGCAGCGCACTTCGGGAGCGCTGCGGCACTTGCCGGTGCTGCTGCACCCGCTGGCTCTTCGGCGCCGGGCTCGCGGGTGGGCCCGCGGTCGGCCGGCGCTGGGCTCTCAGCGGGCGTTGAGCGTGCGGCGGCGGCACGGGACGCTCAGCACGATCTCGGCGGCGATCAGCCCGGCGGCCACGCGCCGGGAGGCCGGCTCCGCTGGACGGCACGGCCAAGCGCGACGAAGCCCCGGGCACCGGCCCGGGGCTTCGTCGTCGGCTCAGCGAACGGTGCGAGCGCTCAGTGCGCCTGCTCCGCCAACGCCAGGAACTGCTTCTTGGAGGCGAGCGCCTGCTCGGCCTCCTTGATCCGCCGCTTGTCGCCGGCGGCCTGGGCGCGGGCCAGCTTCTCCTCCGCCTCGGCGACCTGGTCGCGCATCTGGCGCAGGAGCGGGTTGTCCTCCGGCGCGGTCTTGCGCCACGCGGAGTCCATGGCGACGCGGATGCGCTCCTCGGCGGCCCGCCAGCGGCGGTCCAGGGAGGCGGCCGACTCGCGGGGGACGCGGCCGGCGTCGTGCCAGGCGGCCTGGAGGTCGCGGAGCTTGTTCTGGGCGCCGCGCGGGTCGGCGTCGACGTCGAGGGCCTCGACCTCGGCGAGGACGGCCTGCTTCTTCTCCAGGTTGCCCTTGTACTCCGCGTCGCGGGCCGAGAAGACCTCGCTGCGGCGGGTGAAGAAGGCGTCCTGGGCGGCCCGGAACCGCTCCCAGAGGCGCTGCTCGGCCTCCTTGGCCGCGCGGGGCGCCGCCTTCCACTCGGTCATCAGGTCCTTGAGCCGGGTGGCCGTGGGGCCCCACTCGCTGGAGCCGGAGAGCGCCTCGGCCTCCTTGACCAGCTCCTCCTTGGCGGTCTGCGCCTGCTTGCGCTGGCCGTCGAGGGTGGCGAAGTGCGCGCCCCGGCGCCGGGTGAAGCCGTCGCGGGCCGCGGCGAAGCGCTTCCACAGCTCGCCGTCGGTCTTCTTGTCGACGCCGCGGATCGTCTTCCACTCGTCGAGGATCTCCTTGAGGCGGTCGCCCGCGCTCTTCCAGCCGGTCGCCTCGGCGGCGATCGTCTCGGCCTCCTCGACGAGGGCCGTCTTGCGGGCGAGGGCCTCGGTGCGGGCCAGCTCGCGGGCGGCCTTGGCCTCGTCGGCCTTGGCGTCGGCCAGCTGGGTCAGCGCGTCGAGCCGGGCGGCGAGCCCGTCGATGTCGCCGACCACGTGGGCCTCGTCGAGGGTCGTCCGCAGCCGCTTGACGCTGCTCAGCGAGTGCGCCGCGTCGGCGGCGCCGGACTTGAGCCGGGCCTCCACCAGGTCCACCTCGGTGACCAGGTCGGCGAAGCGCCGCGCGAAGTGAGCCAGGCCCTCCTCCGGCGTGCCCGCCTGCCAGGAGCCGACGACCTTGTCGCCCTCGGCTGTCTTGACGTAGACGGTGCCGTCGGCGTCCACGCGCCCGAAGGTCGTCCAGTCGTTCATGAGCCCATCCTCGTCTTCCCGGTGTCTCGGGCTCCACTGCCCGTACGCACCGCCATGGCGCAGTCGAATGCCATCATTCCATCGGCATTCTTTCTCGCGCATTGTCACAGGTCCAACCCGGTCAGGGGGAAGCCGCGGAAGATGACCGTGACCAGCCCGTTACGGTGGCTTGCGTGCCATTGCTCCCTTCCCCCGGCGTGATCGCCGTCGTCGGTCCCACCGCGGCGGGCAAGACCGCGCTCAGTCTCGCCCTGGCCGAGGCCCTGGGCGGCGAGGTCGTCAACGCCGACTCCATGCAGCTCTACCGGGGGATGGACATCGGCACCGCCAAGTTGCCGCCGGGCGAGCGCGAGGGCGTCCCGCACCACGTGCTCGACATCTGGGACGTGACCGTGGCCGCCAGCGTGGCCGAGTACCAGCAGGTCGCGCGGGCCGCCGTCGACGCGGTCGTGGCGCGGGGGCGCGTACCTCTGCTGGTGGGGGGTTCGGGGTTGTATGTCCGGGCCGTGCTGGAGGAATTCGAGTTTCCCGGCACGGATCCCGCCATCCGGGAACGGCTCGAGGCGGAGCTGTCGGAAATCGGTCCGGCACCGCTCTACCGGAGGCTCCGGGAGCGGGATCCGGAGGCGGCGAGCAAGATCCTGCCGTCCAACGGCCGGCGGATCGTGCGCGCGCTCGAGGTGATCGAGATGACGGGCGCCACGTTCACTGCTCATCTGCCCGTGCCGACCCCGTACTACCCGTCCGTACAGATCGGGGTGGACCGGGACACGACGGACCTGGACGCGCGCATCGCGGCGCGCGTGGACCTCATGTGGGCGCAGGGTCTGCTCGACGAGGTGCGCGCGCTCGACCGGGCCGGCCTGCGGGAGGGCCGCACGGCGAGCCGGGCGCTCGGCTATCAGCAGGCGCTCGCGCAGATCGACGGAAACATGACAGAAGCCGAGGCCAAGGACGACACCGTACGGGGAACGCGGCGCTTCGTCCGCCGCCAGCGCTCGTGGTTCCGCCGCGACCCGCGTGTCACCTGGCTCGATGCGGCGTCCCCGGACGTTGTCCACAGGGCGTTGGCAGCCGTTCGCGCGGCTGGGGAATGATGGACCGCGTGTTGTTCACCAAGGGCCATGGCACCGGCAACGACTTCGTCATCCTCCCGGACCCCGACGGGGCGCTCGAGCTGACTCCCGGGCTCGTCGCCGCGCTCTGCGACCGGCACCGCGGGATCGGCGCCGACGGCGTGCTCCGCGTCGTGCGCAGCGCCAAGCACCCCGAGGGCGCCGGCTGGGCGGCCGAGGCCGAGTGGTTCATGGACTACTGGAATGCGGACGGTTCGCTCGCCGAGATGTGCGGCAACGGTGTGCGGGTGTTCACGCGCTACCTGCTGACCCACGAGCTGGCGTCCTTCGGGACGGAGGGCCTGCCGATCGCGACGCGGTCCGGCGTCGTGGTCGCGGTGCCCGACGGCGACCTGATCTCCGTGCACATGCGCACCCCCGAGGTGTACGCGGCCGGCACCGCGACCGTCGGCCCGCTGACCCTGCCCGGCATCGCCGTCGACTGCGGCAACCCGCATCTCGTCGCCGCCCTGCACGACGGGGTGCGCCTCGACGCCCTGGATCTGCACGTGGCGCCCGGTTTCGACCCCGCCGTGTTCCCCCAGGGGGTGAACGTCGAGTTCACCACGCCCGGTGCCGCCGTGGACGGCGCCGACCTGCACGTGCACATGCGGGTCTACGAGCGGGGCTCCGCCGAGACCCTGTCCTGCGGCTCCGGCGCCCTCGCGGTCGGCGCGGTGGCGCTGCGCAACGCCGAGCTGCCGACGGGCCGCGTGGCCGTCGACGTGCCCGGCGGCCGGCTCTGGGTGACCGCCGACGCGGAGGGGCGGTGGTGGCTCGCGGGGCCGGCGGTGCTCGTGGCCACGGGGGAGGTCGCCCTCTGATGGCGTTGCATCGCGTGGCGCACCGCGGCTACTCCGCCGTCGCGCCGGAGAACACGCTGCCCGCGCTCACCGCGGGAGTGCTGGCGGGGGCCACGTTCATCGAGTTCGACGTGCGGACGACGGCGGACGGCGTACCCGTGGTCATCCACGACCGGACCGTCGACCGCACCACCGACGGCTCCGGGAAGGTGTGGGAGCTGACCCTGGACGAGGTCGACGCCCTCGACGCCGGCTCGTGGTTCTCGCCGTCCTACGCGGGCGTCGGGATCCCCACGCTGACCGAGGTGCTCGACGCGCTCGTGGCCAGCGACGCCGAGCTGCTGCTGGAGATCAAGCCGCCGGCGACCCTCGAGGAGGTCAAGAACATCATCGGCCTGGTCGGCGACGCGGGCCTGCTCGACCGCACGGTGGTGCAGAGCTTCGACCCCAATGTCGTACGGCTGGCGGGTGAGGCCTCCCCGGAGGTGCGCCGCGGCTTCCTGCGCGATCCGTTCGACTCCGACCAGGTCGCGGTCGCGCGCGAGCTCGGGGTGCGTTACGTCAACCCGTCGATGAACGCGGTGCTCGGCTCGCCGGAGACAGTGGCGGCGCTGGGGGCCGAGGGCGTGCGGGTCATGCCGTGGACGGCCAACGACATGACCCTCTGGCCCGACCTGGTCGCCGCCGGTGTGGCCGGATTGATCACCGACCGCACCGGCGAGCTGACCGGGTGGGCAACGAGCGACGATGGAGACGCCGCCGTGTGACCGTCGTGCCGGTCGCGAACGACGCCCGTCAGAAGGTCTCGGCGGGAGCCTCCGCGAGCTCGGCCGGAGGCGCCGCCGCCTCGTTGTGCGGCGCCGGGGTGCCCTTGACGGTGGCGCGGATCGCCGCGGCCACCGCCGGGGTCACCCGCGCGTCGAACACGCTCGGGATGATGACCGTCGGGTTGATCTTGTCCTCGCCGACCACGTTCGCGATGGCCATGGCCGCCGCGAGCGCCATCTCCTCGGTGAACTCCTCCGCGCTCACGTCGAGCATGCCGCGGAAGACGCCGGGGAACGCCAGCACGTTGTTGATCTGGTTCGGCTGGTCGGAGCGACCCGTGGCGACGACCGCGGCGTGCTTGCGGGCCTCCCGCGGATCGACCTCCGGATCGGGGTTGGCCAGCGCGAAGACGATCGACCTCTCGGCCATCTTCGCGATGTCGTCGCCGGTGAGCAGGTTGGGCGCGCTCACGCCGATGAACACGTCCGCGCCCACGATCGCCCCGGGCAGGTCGCCCGAGTAGTTGTCGCGGTTGGTGTTCTCGGCCAGCCACTGCCAGGTGTCGTTGAGGTCGTCCATGCCGCGGTGCAGGGCGCCCTTCCGGTCGTACGCGATGATGTCGCCCACGCCCTGGCGCAGCAGCAGCTTCATGATCGCGGTGCCGGCCGCCCCCGCCCCGGAGACGACGACCTTGACGTCGGCGAGGTTCTTGCCGACCACGCGGAGGGCGTTGGTGAGGGCGGCGAGCACGCAGATGGCCGTACCGTGCTGGTCGTCGTGGAAGACCGGGATGTCCAGCAGCTCGCGCAGCCGGGTCTCGATCTCGAAGCAGCGCGGCGCGGCGATGTCCTCGAGGTTGATGCCGCCGTAGGCCGGGGCGATCGCCCGGACGATGTTGACGATCTCGTCGGTGTCCTGCGTGTCGAGCACCACGGGCCACGCGTCCACGCCGCCGAAGCGCTTGAAGAGGGCGGCCTTGCCCTCCATGACCGGCATCGCGGCGGCCGGGCCGATGTTGCCCAGGCCGAGGACGGCCGAGCCGTCGCTGACCACGGCGACCGTGTTGCGCTTGATGGTGAGGCGGCGGGCGTCGGCCGGGTTCTCCGCGATGGCCATGCAGACCCGGGCCACACCGGGCGTGTACGCCCGGGACAGCTCGTCGCGGTTGCGCAGCGCGACCTTGGAGGAGACCTCGATCTTGCCGCCGAGGTGCAGCAGGAACGTGCGGTCGGAGACCTTGCGGACGTCGACGCCGTCCTGCTCCTCCAGGCTCTTGACGACCTGGTCGGCGTGTCCGGAGTCGGCGGTGTCGCAGGTCAGGTCGACGAGCACGCGGCCGGGGTCGGAGTCCACCACGTCGAGGGCCGTCACGATCGCGCCGGCCTCGCCGACGCAGGTGGTGAGCCGGCCGATCGCGGACGCGTCGGCGGTCACAGCGATACGGATCGTGATCGAGAATCCTGCGCTGGGCAGGCGGGTGGTCACCACGGGAGTCCCTCCGTCGTTGGCGGGTGAGTCACCCGATTCTCGCCCCTTGCGGAATGCGGCATCCATCGCGGTGGTTACTAAAGAGTCAAGCACTCATTCGAGAACGCTCGGCCCGCATATGTGGATGCGCCCGGACCCGCGGCGTGCCACCATCGGGCTGAGGAGGTCACTTTTGCGAACAGAGCTTTTCGAACCCGACGTAACGACAGGTGAGCTGGAGCTCGAGGAACGGCACTCGCTGCGGCGCGTGGCCGGGCTCTCGACCGAGCTCACGGACATCACCGAGGTCGAGTACAGGCAGCTGCGGCTCGAGCGCGTGGTGCTGGTCGGCGTCTGGACCGAGGGCAGCGTGGCCGAGGCGGAGAACTCGCTCAGCGAGCTCGCCCAGCTGGCGGAGACCGCCGGCTCCCAGGTGCTCGAGGGCCTCATCCAGCGCCGCTCCCGTCCCGACTCCGCCACCTTCATCGGCCGCGGCAAGGTCGAGGAGCTGCGCGACGTGGTCCTCTCGACCGGCGCGGACACCGTGATCTGCGACGGCGAGCTGTCCCCGTCCCAGCTGCGCAACCTCGAGCAGCAGACGAAGGTCAAGGTCGTCGACCGCACGGCGCTGATCCTCGACATCTTCGCCCAGCACGCGAAGAGCAAGGAAGGCAAGGCGCAGGTCGAGCTGGCCCAGCTGCAATATCTGCTCCCACGACTGCGCGGCTGGGGTGAGTCGCTGTCCCGCCAGGGCGGTGGCGCCGGCGGCGGTGCCGGGGGCGGCGTGGGCACGCGTGGCCCCGGTGAGACCAAGCTGGAGACCGACCGGCGCCGGATCAACCACCGCATCGCCAAGCTGCGGCGCGAGATCAAGGCCATGCGGACGGTACGCCAGACCAAGCGCTCGCGGCGGCAGACCAACGGCGTCCCCGCCGTGGCGATCGCGGGCTACACCAACGCGGGCAAGTCGAGCCTGCTCAACCGGCTGACCCAGGCCGGCGTGCTGGTCGAGGACGCGCTCTTCGCCACGCTCGACCCGACCACCCGCCGGACGGCCGCCGAGGACGGGCGCGTGTTCACGCTCTCCGACACGGTCGGGTTCGTGCGGCACCTGCCCCACCAGATCGTCGAGGCCTTCCGGTCGACGCTGGAGGAGGTGGCGTACGCGGACCTGGTCGTCCACGTGCTCGACGGCTCGCACCCCGATCCCGAGGGTCAGGTGTCGGCCGTGCGGGAGGTGCTCGGCGAGGTCGGTGCCGATCGCATCCCCGAGCTGCTCGTGGTCAACAAGGTCGACGCGGCCGACGAGGAGACGCTGCTGCGCCTCAAGCGGACCTGGCCGGACGCCGTCTTCGTGTCGGCGCACTCGGGTCAGGGCATCGCCGAGCTGCACGCCGCGATCGCCGAGAAGCTGCCGCGGCCGGCCGTGGACCTGCGGGTGCTCCTGCCCTACGACCGCGGCGACCTGGTGGCCCGGATCCACCGGCGTGGTCAGGTGCTCGACACCCGGCACACCGAGGTGGGGTCGGAGCTGCGGGTCCGGATCGACGAGGCACTGGCGGCCGATCTGGAGAACTTCCGGATCTAGGCGGTCCCCGTCGGCTCCACTGTGGATATGAGGGCTACTGTGCGTTTCACTGCCACGCGCGCTATGTGACAACGACTCGCACAGTGGCCGCTTCCACCCGTTCCGTGCCTGCGTGGGGGCTGTTCCGCCAGCCTTGATCCACGCGTAACACCGATACTCGGCAGCGCATGCGACACTGATCGGATGCGGCGTCTCGTGTTCCCGATCATCGTGGCCTCCGGCCTCGTGATCGTGGGTGCCGTGCCCGCCTCCGCCGAGGACGCCTCCACGACGTCCACGGCGAAGGCAGCGGCCGGCAAGAAGGTGTGCAAGGTCACTGATCCGCTCCTCAACGAGCTGTCCGGGATCGTCGCCACGGACGACGGCTACATCGCCGTCAACGACAGCTCGACGTCTGACGAGAAGAAGAAGATCTTCCTGCTCAGCAGCAAGTGCGCGATCAAGGACTCCGTCTCCTACAGCGGTGACGGACCCGGTGACCCCGAGGACCTCGTCCTCTCCCCGGACGGCGAGACGCTCTGGATCGCCGACATCGGCGACAACGCCATCCGCAACGACGAGCTCACGCCGCGCGCCACGATCGCCCTGTGGAGCATGCCGGCCGACCTCTCCGAGAAGCCGAAGATCCACCGCCTGGCGTACCCCGAGGGCGACAAGCACGACGCCGAGACGCTGCTCTTCGACGGCGACGGCAAGCCGCTGATCGTGACCAAGGAAGTCTCCGGCGCCGCCCAGATCTACAAGCCCACCGCGGCCCTCAAGACCGGCAACAAGGAGGGCGTCCCGCTCGCCAAGGTCGGCACGGTCGAGCTTCCGCGCACGGACACCGCCGGCACCCCCTTCGCCAAGCTCGCCCAGAGCGTCGCCACGGGCGGTGCTGTCGCCCCCGGCGGCGGCAAGGTGGTCATCCGGTCCTACCTGGCCGCGTACGAGTGGGACGTCACCGGCGGCGACGTCGTCGCCGCGCTCAAGAAGAAGCCGCGGGCGACCGGGCTCCCCAACGAGCCCTTCGGCGAGGCGATCTCCTACACGCCCGACGGCAAGAACTTCGTGACGGTCTCCGACATCGGCAGCTTCACCAGCGACCCGCCGGCCAACTACATCCTCCGCTACACCCCGGCCACCGAGGTCGTGAAGGCCGCGGCGGACAAGGGCGGCACCGGCGCCGGCGACGGCAAGAGCTGGTACTCCGACCTCACCCTCTCCGACATCACCTGGCTCGTCGCCGGGGTGGGCATCGTCGGCCTCCTGCTGGTGGGCGCGGGCGTCCTCGGCATCGTCCGGCACCGCAAGAAGCACCCCGCCGAGGCGCCGGCAGCCCTCAAGGACGACGCCGACGACGACCTGCCCAGCAGCCCGAAGCCGGCCGACGCCGCGACCGAACTGCTGACCGTGGGCGGCCCGCCCGCCGGCACGTACGGCGCCGCGGCCGCCTCCGGCCCGGTCTACGGCGCGAAGCAGCAGGGCAAGGGCGTCTACGGCGGCGGTC